>NZ_JACVTY010000031.1:0-70686 GCF_016624805.1 Pseudomonas sp. S44 | reverse complement strand
ACCGCTCGGTTCGTAGCCGAGTACTCTATCCAGCTGAGCTATGAGTCCGTGTCTTGCCGCGCATTATAGTTCGCTAAACCGTTTTGCCAAGTACTTTTTCGTTTAATTTCAACGACTTAAGCATTTTGACCAGTTACAGCGCCCTACACGAAGAATGGCGGTGAAGGGGGGATTCGAACCCCCGATACCCTTATGAGGTATACTCCCTTAGCAGGGGAGCGCCTTCGGCCACTCGGCCACCTCACCGCAACACGGGGCGTATATTAACCAGACCCCTCCCCGTTTGCAAACCCTTTTTTGAAAAAAACTTCAAAAAAATTAAAGGGTTGGTTCTTCGTCCTTCTCTTTCTTGATCCGCAGGTAGATTTCCTCGCGGTGAACAGCCACTTCCTTAGGGGCACTCACACCGATTCGTACCTGGTTGCCTTTGACACCCAGGACCGTCACGGTGATCTCACCATCACCAATGATCAGGCTCTCGGCGCACCGACGAGTCAGAATCAACATAGCTTTCTCCTCACGCAGTTCATTCAGGGACAACAGTCTGTTGGAAACAGAGGGCTGGTCGGGACGAAGGCCCAGCCCTCCTTATCGGCTGTCAGGCAGGAAAGGACAGTAACCCGCATGACAGCCAGAAACGCGAAGGGCGCGGCCAAAGCCGCGCCCCCCGGGGCAATGCGTCACTCGCTCTGTCGGGCAGGCGCATCGAGCTCGAACGCGGTGTGCAGCGCGCGTACGGCCAGCTCCAGGTACTTCTCTTCGATCACCACCGACACCTTGATCTCGGAAGTAGAGATCATCTGGATGTTGATGCTCTCCTTGGCCAGGGCCTCGAACATACGGCTGGCCACGCCCGCGTGGGAGCGCATGCCGACGCCAACGATCGACACCTTGGCGATCTTGGTATCGCCGATCACTTCACGGGCACCGATTTCACGAGCGGTGTTCTCCAGCACGCTCAGAGCCTTTTCGTACTCGTTGCGGTGCACGGTGAAGGTGAAGTCGGTGGTGTTATCGTGCGAGACGTTCTGCACGATCATGTCGACTTCGATGTTCGCGGCGCTGATCGGGCCGAGGATCTTGAAAGCAACGCCCGGGGTGTCCGGTACGCCACGAATGGTCAGCTTGGCCTCATCACGGTTGAAGGCGATACCGGAAATGATCGGCTGTTCCATGGATTCCTCTTCATCGATGGTAATGAGGGTACCCGGACCCTCCTTGAAGCTGTGCAGCACGCGCAGCGGAACGTTGTATTTGCCGGCGAACTCCACCGAACGGATCTGCAGCACCTTGGAACCGAGGCTGGCCATTTCCAGCATCTCTTCAAAGGTGATCTTCTCCAGGCGACGGGCCTGCGGTACCACACGTGGATCGGTGGTATAGACGCCATCGACATCGGTGTAGATCTGGCATTCATCGGCCCCCAGCGCTGCCGCCAGGGCAACACCGGTCGTGTCGGAGCCACCACGCCCGAGGGTGGTGATGTTGCCGTGCTCGTCGACGCCCTGGAAACCTGCGACCACGACCACGGTGCCAGCCTTGAGGTCGGCGCGGATCTTCTGGTCATCGATCTGCAGGATGCGCGCCTTGTTGTGCGCGCTGTCGGTCAGGATGCGCACCTGGTTGCCGGTGTAGGACACCGCCGGCACGCCACGCTTGATCAGCGCCATGGCCAGCAGCGCAATGGTCACCTGCTCGCCGGTCGAGACGATCACATCCAGTTCACGCGGAACCAGCTGATCGGACACCTGCTTGGCCAGGTCGATCAAGCGGTTGGTTTCCCCGCTCATGGCCGACAGCACAACCACCAGGTCATCGCCTGCCTCGCGGTGTTTCTTGACCTTGTCGGCCACCTGCTCGATCCGCTCGATAGAGCCAACGGAGGTGCCGCCAAATTTCTGTACGATCAACGCCATTTCAAAGTGCCTCAGCCCACGAAGGGCACCCAGTAAACAATCCTTCCTGACGCGCCCCGCAACCAGACTGCGGGGCGCGTCATCTCAAAGCCCCTGCTCGGCGAACGGCACGGCCAGTGCCAGGGCCTGATCCAGCGCAGCGACGTCGACGCCACCACCCTGGGCCATGTCCGGACGACCACCGCCCTTTCCGCCCACCGCCGCAGCGGCCTGCTTCATCAGGTCGCCAGCCTTGAGTTGGCTGGAGAGGTCTTTGGTCACGCCGGCCACCAGCACGACCTTGCCCTCATGCTCGCTGCCCAGCAGGATCACTGCATGGCCGAGCTTGTTCTTCAGCTGATCGACGAGCGCCAGCAGCGCCTTGCCATCCTGCCCATCCAGGCGAGCGGCAAGCACCTTGGCACCCTTGACCTCAACGGCCGCACTGGAGAGATCGTCCCCTGCGGCGCTGGCGGCCTTGGCCTGCAGCTGCTCGAGCTGCTTCTCCAGCTGACGGTTGCGCTCGAGCACAGCCGACAGCTTGTCGATCAGGTTGTCGCGGTTACCCTTGACCAGTTGCGCCGCTTCCTTGACCTGCTCTTCGGCAGCGTTCAGGTAGGCCAGCGCCGCAGCACCGGTGATCGCCTCGATACGACGCACACCGGAGGCTACGCCACCTTCACTGATAATCTTGAACAGGCTGATATCGCCGGTGCGCTTGGCGTGGATGCCGCCGCACAGCTCTACCGAAAAATCGCCGCCCATGCTCAGCACGCGCACGGTGTCGCCGTATTTCTCACCGAACAGCGCCATGGCGCCTTTGCGCTTGGCGGTCTCGATATCGGTCTCGATGGTTTCGACCGCGGAGTTCTTGCGCACTTCGCGGTTTACGATGTCTTCGAGTGCCTTGATCTGCGCAGGCGTCACAGCCTCGAAGTGGCTGAAGTCAAAGCGCAGGCGCTGGCTGTCGACCAACGAGCCCTTCTGCTGGACGTGCTCGCCCAGCACTTCACGCAGTGCAGCGTGCAGCAGGTGGGTCGCGGAGTGGTTCAGCGAAGTGGCGTGCTGCACGTCGGCATCCACGCGGGCTTCGACCGGGGCGCCAATCAGCAGCGCGCCGCTGGCCACCACACCGTGGTGCAGGAATGCACCACCGGTCTTGGTGGTGTCGCGCACATCGAAGCGCGCAGCGCCAGCCTGCAGGTAGCCACTGTCACCGACCTGGCCGCCGGATTCGGCGTAGAACGGCGTGCGATCCAGGACGACCACGCCCTCCTCGCCTTCACCCAACTGATCGAGCGACTGGCCATCCTTGTACAGGGCGATGATCTTGCCCTGACCTTCGGTGCTGCTGTATCCGAGAAAATCGGTGGCGGTATCGACCTTGACCAGGCTGTTGTAGTCCATGCCAAAGGCGCTGGCCGAGCGGGCGCGCTCGCGCTGGGCGTCCATCTCGCGCTCGAAGCCGGCTTCGTCGATGGTCAGCTCACGCTCGCGGGCGATGTCGGCCGTCAGGTCCATGGGGAAGCCATAGGTGTCGTACAGCTTGAACACCACGTCGCCCGGCACGACCTTGCCCTGCAGCTGCGCCAGGTCCTGTTCGAGGATGCGCAGGCCCTGCTCGAGAGTCTTGGCGAACTGCTCTTCTTCGGTCTTGAGCACGCGCTCGATGTGCGCCTGCTGGCTCTTGAGCTCGGGGAAGGCTTCACCCATCTCGCTGACCAGTGCGGCCACGACCTTGTGGAAGAAGCTGCCCTTGGCGCCAAGTTTGTTGCCGTGGCGGCAGGCGCGACGAATGATGCGGCGCAGCACATAGCCACGGCCTTCGTTGGAAGGCAGTACGCCGTCGGCGATCAGGAAGCCGCAGGAACGGATGTGGTCGGCGACCACTTTCAGCGACGACTGCGCTTCGTTACGGCAACCGATGGCCTGGGCTGCGGCATCGAGCAGACTCTGGAACAGGTCGATCTCGTAGTTCGAGTGCACGTGCTGCATCACCGCACTGATGCGTTCAAGGCCCATGCCGGTGTCCACCGACGGGGCGGGCAACGGGTGCAGGACACCGTCGGCAGTGCGGTTGAACTGCATGAAGACGTTGTTCCAGATCTCGATGTAGCGGTCGCCGTCTTCTTCCGGCGAGCCGGGTGGGCCACCCCAGATGTCGGCGCCGTGGTCGTAGAAGATCTCGGTGCACGGACCGCAAGGGCCGGTATCACCCATGGTCCAGAAGTTGTCGGAAGCGTACGGGGCGCCTTTGTTGTCACCAATGCGCACCATGCGCTCGGCCGGCACGCCGACTTCCTTGGTCCAGATGTCGTAGGCTTCGTCGTCGCTGGCGTAGACGGTGACCCAGAGCTTCTCCTTGGGCAGGTTCAACCACTTGTCGGAGGTCAGGAAGGTCCAGGCGAAGGTGATCGCGTCGCGCTTGAAGTAGTCACCGAAGCTGAAGTTGCCCAGCATCTCGAAGAAAGTGTGGTGACGCGCGGTATAGCCGACGTTTTCCAGGTCGTTGTGCTTGCCACCGGCGCGCACGCACTTCTGGCTGCTGACAGCGCGCGTGTAGGCGCGCTTCTCGGCGCCCAGGAAGCAGTCCTTGAACTGGTTCATGCCTGCGTTGGTGAACAGCAGGGTTGGGTCGTTGTTCGGGATCAGCGAACTGGAGGCGACTCGGGTATGTCCCTGCTCTTCGAAGAAGCGAAGGAAGGCTTCACGGATTTCTGCGCTTTTCATAGGTTCTTCCACGGAAACGGCGGCCGTTTTGGCTAACGCGTCGGATCGACGAAACGACGGCAAAGGGCCGCATTATATCGGTCCTGCAATCGAGGTGCAGTGTGTTTATGCGATGGAAACCGGCAAACGGACAGTTTTTCCGCTGCAAACAGGCAAAAACGACATGAGCGGATGCTAAATCGGAGCTTTCGTCACTGACAAGCCAATTACCGCCCAGGGGAAAGGAAAAGGGAATAGGCGGCAAATTAAATCCCTGTCATCCGCCTCATGCTGACCATTCAGGCGGTACAGGAGTACCACTGGAACCACCGAGCGAACGCCAGAATGCAGCCTCCCCTACGAAAGGAGACGCCCATGGCGCCCGAAGACCTCAAGATCCACGCCCCTTCCGGCCTTGTGCTGACACAGCAACTGCCATACAGAAGCGGCCCACTGGCGATCACTCGCCATGACAACACGCTGCTGATCGAAGCACTGGCCCCAGACACCGAACTGTCGGTTCATCCAAGCCCCGAAGGCATCGTGCTGCGCATCGAAGCTACCCGCTACACGCTGGCCCTGGCAAAAACAGAGATGCTGCATATTCGTACTGGCGCCGGCGACGACAACGTATTCGTCGAGTCCACCCTCGACAGCCGCATCGTGATCGAGACCGGCGAGGGCAACGACAGAATCCGGATCGAGGGCCAATTGCCTCCTGATGGCCAGCCCCTGAATGCCGGCTCGGTGCTCATTGACGCCGGGGCCGGCGATGACCACGTCGTGGTAGAAGGGGTTCGGCAAGCAGAAATCGATGGCGGCAAGGGCAACGACGCCCTGCACAGCGCCGCTGCCCACAGCACGTTGTATGCCGGCGCTGGCGACGACGTCGTCAGGGTCAATGCGGGCAATGCGACCATCGAGGCCTTTGCCGGCCACAATCGCCTGTCCACAGGGCCACTGGACGATCGACTCTACGGCAACGCCAGCAGCATTCTCGTCGAGGACGGTTTCAGCGCACCACTGCTCTACGAGGCACACGATGCGCAGCTACCAGCGCAATACCTCGACACCTTCGATATCCAGGGTGATCCCGCATACACCGACAAAGTCAGGCGCCAGTTGGTGATGCTGCGGGCCAGCCCGAGTGCCTCGGGGCTTCTGGAACAGTTGGTGGCGCACAAGGTGAAGGTCGCCATCACGCCGATCCCGGAACTGGACAATGCTTATGCTGGATTTGATCCCGCCCAAGGCGATCCGACAATCCGAAACGGCGTGCGAGGCGATCGCATCCTGAACTGCAAAATCGGCTATAACCCGCTGGCCCACAGGCGTGACGCACCATCACTGGTGATGCTCTACCACGAGCTCTGTCACGTCTGGAACTTCGCGACCGGAAGCGTGAACGACAACTCCGAGCGCTTGGCTGTCGGGCTAGAAAACCCGGGCTCCCTGTTCGATTTCGACGACGATCCAAGCACGCCCGACACCGACACCAATCCTGCGCCGTTCAACGAAAATGCCTTGCGACACGAACTGGGCCTACCACCCAGGCTGACGTACCCCTGAACCCCTACTCCAGGCGCTGCCCGGAATCCGGCACGATCAGAATCCCTGCCCGCAAGCCATTCCTGACCTTGGGGTTGGGGAAAATGATACGTGCCCCCTCCTCTTCCACGACCCAGCGTGTTTCGGCCAGGTCCTCGGCCAGCAGATAGCCCTTGCTGAGCTCGGAAAAATTCTCGATATCCGCCGGCAAATGCAGGTGGAAGCTGTCGCTGTGCTTGATGATTTCCCGGGCGACGCTGAACAGCTTCAGGCCATCGAGGCTGGGCCCGATCTCTGGCTCGGTACCCTCGATGAGCTGGACAAGCCGCTGCTCCAGCTTATCGAGATTGACCTGTTCGTTCTGCCCGAAAGGACGGGCCTTGCCCAGCTCCAGGGTGAAGGCTTCGGCGTCGAGTTGTTCGTAGGTGAAGGCACTGAAGGTGATCGACGACTTGCTCTGCAACAGCACCGCCTCCATGCCGGCGGCCGCCAGGCGGGCCAGTTCGCGGCGTGAATGCTTGCGGCCTTCCTTGAACGGGTACAGGGCGAACTGCTCGATCTTCGAACCGCGAATGGCCGTGTGCAGGTCGTAATGCAGGCGAGTACGCTCGGGCTTGCTGAAGAACACCCGGGCAAACTGCTCGAGCTCCGCGGCGCGCAGCGCCTCGAAACCACTGGAAAGCTCGTGACGACCGTTGAACAGGCGATTGATGTCCTGCTCGATGAAGCGCTCGCCCTTGCGAATCGCCGCAGGGTTGCCGAACAGGAACAACACCCTGGCACGCGGCTTGATCTGGCCGTTGGCCACACCATGCAGCAGCCGCTCCAGCAACTCGATCGGCGCGGTCTCGTTGCCGTGGATGCCGGCCGACAACAACAGGTCGAGCCCACAATCTTCGCTCTCGGCCGGACGCACCTCCAGCGCGCCCTCCCCCAACCAGCGCAAACGCACGCCCTTGGGGGTCACTTGGGTCTTCTCGGCCGGTTCGTGATCGGTCAGGGTCAGCTCAAGCAGTTTACCGAGGGCGAGCATAGGGCATTTCCTTAGTGGTGATGACCGCAATCCGGACCGTGCACGTGATCGTCGTCTTCACCGACCTCGGCAGGCTCCATCTCCAGCTGCAGGCTGACCAGGTTGGTGGCCATTGGGCGCAGCAGCAGGTTGGCGTACTCGGTATCGTCTTCCTCGACATCGACACCGATCAGCAGTTGACCGCGGCCATCCTGCTGGATCCACACCTCCTTGCCTTGCCAGACCACCGCAAAGCGGGTGCAGGAGGTTTCCAGCTGGGTGCCGTCTTCATCTTCCAGGATCAGGCGCAGGGCGTCGGACATTGCAAATTCTCTCTATCAAGGTTGGCGTTGGAACGGATAGACCGAACCCAACTTCAGGATCTGGGTCAACTCATCCAGTGCCGTACGGCATTCGTCCAGCAATTGCGGGTCGGCAAGATCAGCTTCGCCCAGACGGTCGCGGTAGTGCTTGTCGACCCACTGCACCAGGGTGTCGTACAGCGGGGCGGTCATGATAACGCCTTGATTGACCGCCGCCAGTTCCGTTTCTTTCAGGGCCACGCGCAAGCGCAGACAGGCCGGGCCTCCGCCGTTCTGCATGCTCTGCTTGAGGTCGAACACCTTGACCTCCTTCACCACACCCTGCTGGCCGGTCAGCTGGTTCAGGTAACTCCACACCCGCTCGTTGTTGCGGCACTCCTCAGGTACCACCAGCAGCATGGAACCGTCGTCGCGCGACAGCAACTGGCTGTTGAACAGGTAGGACCGCACCGCGTCCTCCACCGTCACTGCCGAACGCGGCACGCGGATGGCCTGGAAGTTACCGCCCTTTGCAGCCAGTTTAGCCTGCAGCTGGCCAAGCACCGTGTCGGTCTCGAGGAAGGCGTCCTCGTGGTAGAAAAGCACCTCGCCGTTACCCACCGAAATCACGTCGTTGTGGAACACCCCCTGATCGATCACCGCAGGGTTCTGTTGAGCGTAGACCACACCTTCCTCGCCAAGGCCATGCAACCGCGCCACGGCCTGGGAGGCCTCGAGGGTCTGGCGCGCCGGATACTTCTGTGGCGACGGGTAGCGCGCGTCGAAGGCGCTGCGACCATAGACGAAGAACTCCACGCCCGACTCGCCGTACGCACGGCAGAAGCGCGTGTGATTGGCCGCACCCTCGTCGCCGAACTGGGCCACTGCCGGCAATGCCGCGTGATGGGCGAAATGCTGCTCGTCAGCGAACATCGCCGCCAGCACGCGACTGGTGGTCGGGTGTTCGATGCTGCGGTGGTACTTGCAGTTGAGGTTGGCTGCAGTGAAATGCACCCGCCCATCCGCCGTGTCGGCGCTGGGGCTGACGGTGGCGGCGTTGGCCACCCACATGCTCGAGGCCGAGCAACTGGCGACGAGCAGCGGCATGGCCTCCTTGGCGGCGCGGCGGATCACCTCGGCGTCGCTGCCGGTGAAGCCCAGGCGGCGCAGGGCAGTCACATCCGGGCGCTCCTGCGGGGCCAGCACACCTTGCTTGAAGCCCATCTCCATCAGGGCTTTCATTTTTGCCAGGCCCTGGCGTGCCGCTTCTCGCGGATTGGAGCACTGCTGGCTGTTGCTCTGGGAGGCCACGTTGCCGTACGAGAGGCCGCCGTAGTTGTGGGTTGGCCCCACCAGGCCATCAAAATTCACTTCATAGGATTTCATCGGCTAGCTCCGAGACCTGTTGTTATAGGGTGACGCCCGGCGTCAGGGTCGCCGGCAGGGCAAGGCTGGCGGTCTCCAGCGAGGCCACGGGGTAGGCGCAGTAGTCCGCCGCGTAATAGGCACTGGCCCGGTGATTGCCACTGGCCCCCACGCCACCGAACGGTGCGCTGCTGGCGGCGCCGGTGAGTTGCTTGTTCCAGTTGACGATGCCGGCGCGGCTGCGCAACCAGAAGTACTGGTAGCGAGCGCGCGAGTCGGACAGCAACCCGGCCGCCAGGCCATACCGGGTGTTGTTGGCCTCATCGATCGCGGCATCGAAGTCGCTGTAGCGAATCACCTGCAGCAGTGGGCCGAAGAACTCTTCGTCGGGCCGGTCGGCAACTGCCGACACATCGAGGATGCCTGGCGTCAACAAGGCCGCGCCGGCCTTTGGCTGGGTCATTTCCAGCAGCGCCTGCGCCCCCTTGGCCAGCAGTTCGGACTGTGCAGCCAGCAAGGCAGCGGCAGCCTGCAGCGAAATCACCGAGCCCATGAACGGCGTCGGTTGCTGATCGAAGGCTCCGACGCTGATGCTGCGACTGACCTCGACCAGGCGCGCAAGCAGCTTGTCACCCCAGGCGCCGTGCGGCACCAGAAGACGGCGCGCACAGGTGCAACGCTGCCCGGCCGAAATGAACGCCGACTGGATGATGGTGTAGACCGCAGCATCCAGATCCTTGACCTCATCGACCACCAGCGGATTGTTGCCGCCCATTTCCAGCGCCAGGATCTTGTCCGGGCGACCGGCGAACTGCTGGTGCAGCAGGTTGCCGGTGCGGCTGGAACCGGTGAAGAACAGACCATCTATGCCCGGGTTGGCCGCCAGAGCGACACCGGTTTCACGGGCGCCTTGCACCAGGTTGAGCACACCGCTCGGCAACCCGGCGGCGATCCAGCACTTGACCGTCAGCTCGGCGACCTTGGGGGTCAGCTCGCTGGGCTTGAACACTACACAGTTGCCAGCCAGCAGCGCCGGCACGATATGGCCGTTAGGCAAGTGACCAGGGAAGTTATAGGGGCCGAACACCGCCACCACGCCATGCGGCTTGTGGCGCAACACGGCGGTCGCGTCGGCCAGCGGGCCGCTCTTCTCGCCGGTACGCTCGCGGTAGCTCTGCACCGAGATCGCTACCTTGTTGACCATGCTGGTGACTTCGGTGGCCGACTCCCACAAGGGCTTGCCGGTTTCCTCACCGATGCAGCGGGCCAGTTCGTCGGCGTTGGCCTTGAGCTGGTCAGCGAAGCCTTCGAGCACGGCGATGCGCGCCTCCAGGCTCAGTTGCGCCCAGGCCGGAAAGGCATTGCGCGCCGCCTGCACAGCAGCTTCGACCTGAGCAGGCGCCGCGCCCTGCCCTTGCCAGACCACGGCCTGGCTGACCGGGTCGAGCGATTGCAGGGCGTCACCCTGGCCGGCCTGCCAGTTTCCGGCGATGTAATGCGTGGTCATTATTGGGTCTCCCGGGGTGCAGTCAGCGGCACGGCGCGAACGTTATCGCCAACGCCCAGGCGCAGGCGCTTGGCGGTCTGCGGATCGACGACCAATGTCCCGGCCGCCAGACGCGCAGGCGCTGCGGTAATACGGCAATCTTCGCGCTTGCGGTTGTGGATGATGTAAGGCGTGGCGTCGTCCCCCGGCGTACCGACCGCCAGCACCAGGGTTTCACTCTCGCGCACGGCTCGGATCTTCGCGGTCTCGCATTCGATTGCCGGGCCGGCATCGAAGATGTCGACGTAGCCTTGATAGTTGAAACCTTCGCGCTTGAGCATCGCCAGCGCAGGCTCGGTGTCGGTGTGCACACGCCCGATGACGCTGCGCGCAGCCTCCGACAGGAAACAGGTGTACAGCGGGAACTTGGGCATCAGCTCGGCGATGAACGATTTGTTGCCCACACCGGTGAGGTAGTCGGCCTGGCTGAATTCCATCTTGAAGAAGTGACGGCCCAGGCTTTCCCAGAACGGCGAACGACCGGCAGCGTCGGACATGCCACGCATCTCGGCGATGATCTTCTTGCCGAACAGGTCAGGGAATTCGGCGATGAACAGCATGCGCGACTTCGACAGCAGGTGCCCATTGCGCCCGCTGCGGTAGTCACTGCGCAGGAACAGCGAGCACAGCTCGGAGTTGCCGGTCAGGTCGTTGGCCAGGAACAGGGTCGGGATCTCGCGGTAGATGTTCAGTTCCTGCGAGGCGCTGACCGTCAGGCCGACCCGATAGTTGTACCAAGGCTCGCGCAAACCGACGGCGCCGGCGATGGCGCTGATGCCGACCACCAGGCCTTCGTCGTTCTCCAGCACGAACAGGTAGTCGGTGTCGCCGCGCTCGGCTTCGCCACTGAAGCTCTTCTCGGCCCAGCCGACACGGCGGGCCAGTCGCTCCTCGTTGGCAGGAAGCGTGGTCAGCCCGGTGGTACCGGTGCTGCGGGCCAATTCGATCAGCGCGGGTAAATCGCTGCTGCGTACAGGACGAACGATCATGCTATCTCCTTGTGCGGCGGCCTCTGCCTGCCGCGAATCGCGCTTGCCAGCTTCGCGCAGGCTCAGGCGGCAACCAGACGGACGTTGCCACCTTCACCGACGCCCAGGGCGTCGGCAGCTTCATTGCTCAGTGCCACTGGCTTGCCCGGCACCCAGTCCAGTTCCAGCAGCACGGCGCGGTAGTCCTGCAACTGGCCGTTGCACACCAGGTACGGGCGCCCGCCCTTGACTGGCGTGTCGTCAATCCTGACCGGCACCACGCGGCTCTGGGCAATCGAGCGGATCGCCGAAGTGCGTGCATGCAAGGTCGGGCCACCGTCGAAGATGTCGATGTAGTGCTCGGTCTCGAAACCCTCGCGCATCAGGATGTCGAAGGTGATCTGCGCGCGCGGGTGCACCTGGCCCATGGCTTCCTGGGCTTCGTCGTGCAGTAACGGCACGTAGATCGGGTAGTGCGGCATCAGTTCGGCGAGGAAGGTCCGGCTCTTCAGCCCACACAGGCGCTCGGCGTCGGCGTAGTTGAGGTCGAAGAAGTTGCGCCCGATGGCGTCCCAGAACGGTGACTCGCCCTGATCGTCGCTGTAGCCGACGATCTCGGTCACCACCGAGTCGGCAAAACGCTCGGGATGCGAGGCCATGAACAGCAGGCGACCGCGCGAATTGAGCTCGGCGAAGCCGCTGTTCACCAGCTCGGGCAATACGTAGAAGCTGGTCAGCAGGCTGTTGCCGGTCAGGTCGTGGCACAGCGACAGAACGTGGATCTTGTTGTGGATCTTCAGCTCGCGCGAAGCGTGCACGAAGGTTTCGTTGCGAAAGCTGTAGAACGGCTCGGAATAGCCGGCCGAGGCGACGATGGCCGAACAGCCGGCGAGCTTGCCGGAGGTGCTGTCTTCAAGCACGAAGAAATAGCTCTCTTCTCCGTTGAAGCTCACCTCGGCAGCGAAGGAGGTTTCCGAGGCGGCGATCTTGTCGCCCAGGCGGCCCGCGTCATCGGGCAGCGAGGTGACACCAATGGGGCTGTCGGCAGCCATGCGCTGCACTTCATTCAGATCCGCCATTTGCGCGGGGCGCATCACCAGCATGGTGTCACTCCTTTGGAATACGGGCCGACCCGGTCGGCACGGAAGAACGGCGGGCACACCCTTGCTTGCACAAGCAGGCACCCGCACTGGAATTCAGGTATCGCCGGCGCAGTACGATCCGCCCCGGCGATGGGACCGCAGGGCGATCAGCCCTGGGTCAGCTTGGCCACAGCGCGCTCGAAGCGGTCCAGGCCCTCGTCGATGTCAGCGTCCTCGACCACCAGGCTCGGCGCGAAGCGCACGACGTCAGGACCGGCCTGCAGCACCATCACGCCTTCTTTCTCGGCGGCATTGAGGATGTCCTTGGCCTTGCCTTTCCAGGCCTCGCTCAGCACACAGCCGATCAGCAGGCCGACGCCACGCACCTGGGTGAACAGGCCAGTGTCCTGGCCGATCTTCTCCAGACGGGTCTTGAAACGCGCGTGCTTGGTCTTGATGCCGGCCAGCGTCTCGGGGGTGTTGACCACGTCCAGCACCGCACAGGCGACGGCGCAACCCAGCGGGTTGCCGCCATAGGTGGTGCCGTGGGTGCCAACGGCCAGGTGCTTGGCCAGCTCGGTGGTGGTCAGCATGGCACCGATCGGGAAGCCACCGCCCAGGCTCTTGGCGCTGGTCAGGATATCCGGGGTCACGCCGTAGTGCTGGTAGGCGTACAGCGATCCGGTACGGCCGACGCCCGTCTGTACTTCATCGAAGATCAGCAGGGCGTTGTGCTCGTCACACAGTTTGCGCGCACCTTCCAGGTAGGTCTTGTCGGCCGGCACCACCCCGCTCTCGCCCTGGATCGGCTCGATCACTACGGCGCAGGTCTTGTCGGAGATCTGTGCCTTCAGCGCTTCCAGGTCGTTGTACGGGACATGGCTGATGCCGGTGATCTTGGGTCCGAAACCGTCGGAGTACTTGGGCTGGCCACCGACGCTGACGGTGAACAGGGTGCGACCGTGGAAGCTGTTCACGGTGGCGATGATCTCGTGCTTTTCCGGGCCGAAGCGGTCATGCCCGACACGACGGGCCAGCTTGAAGGCGGCCTCGTTGGCTTCGGCGCCGGAGTTGCAGAAGAAAGCACGGTCGGCAAAGGTGGCATCCACCAGCTTGTGCGCCAGGCGCAGGGCCGGCTCGTTGGTGAAGACGTTGGACACGTGCCACAGAGTGTTGGCCTGTTCGGTCAGCGCCTTGACCAGTGCCGGGTGGCAATGACCCAGGGCGTTCACCGCAATGCCGCCGGCGAAGTCGATGAGTTCGCGGCCCGACTGGTCCCAGACGCGGGAGCCCTCGCCTCGAACAGGAATGAAGGCCGCCGGGGAGTAGTTGGGAACCATGACCTGGTCGAAATCGGCACGCTGCACCGGGGCTTGCTCAACGGACATCTGAGTCTCCTGAAGAGGAACGCTGGCCTGAAAGTGGCGAGCGATGGGGGGATTGTAAGGACTGATCGGCGCCTGTCCTTGCTGCCAGGCGACAACTTGTTACAGCGCCAACCCCTGTTTTACCTGGGTTTTCGGCAATGCGACAAACACTGTCGCAATCGCGCAGTGTAACGGGCTGACGGGGTGGCGGGGAGAGGGTTGGGCAAATTGGGAGAACGGGTGTTCACAGGAGAGGGAGGCGCCCGCGGCGGCCCTATCGCGGGGCAAGCCCGCTCCCACAGCTACCCCGGCGAACTCAGAATCAGTGGGGCAGCTATGGAAGCGGACTCGCCCCGACCTCAACCGCGCTCGGCCGGCGCCGAACTCAACTCGAACGGGCTGCTGCTGCGCCGCTGGTTGCGGTCTTCCCGCGGCGTGGCGCCGAAGAAATTGCGGTAGGCGCTGGAGAAATGCGGCCCGGATGAGAACCCGCACGACAAGCCGATCTGGATGATCGACTTGCTGGTCTGCATCAGCATCTGCCGCGCCTTGTTCAGGCGCAGCTCCAGATAGTACTGGCTGGGCACGCGATTGAGGTACTGCTTGAAGATCCGCTCCAACTGTCGGCGCGAGACACAGACATGCTGGGCGATCTCGTCGGTGGTCAGCGGCTCCTCGATGTTGGCCTCCATCAACAGCACGGCCTGGGTCAGCTTGGGGTGGCTGGAGCCCAGACGATTCTGCAACGGGATACGCTGACGCTCCCCGCCTTCACGAATGCGCTCGACCACCAGTTCCTCGGACACCGCGCCGGCCAACTCTGCCCCGTGATCACGGGCCAGCACCGCCAGCAGCAGGTCGGTCACCGCCATGCCACCACAGGCAGTCAGGCGGTCGCGATCCCAGTCGAACAGATGACTGGTGGCGATCACCTTGGGGAAACGCTCTGCAAAGTCGTCCTGCCAGCGCCAGTGCACCGCCGCCCGGTAACCGTCGAGCAGGCCCAGCAAGGCCAACGGGTACACGCCCGCCGACAACCCACCAATCATGCAGCCACTGCGGGCCAGGTGCTTGAGCGCCGCCGACAGCGCCGAACCCACCGCCAGCGGCGGCTCGTCAGCGAGCACCAGAAGCTTCTGGAAGCCCTCCAGCCGACCGTTCCAGGGCTCGCCCGGCAGGCGCCAGGCGCCCGCTTCGGCAGGCTCGGCCTGCAGGTACGCCAGCTCGTAGACCACATCAGGATGCACCCGCTGCGCCACCTGCAGCACTTCCTCGGCAAGGGCCAGGGTCAGCGGCTTGGTGCCGGGCCAGATAAGAAATCCGATTCGCTGGGTGGTCATAGGCTAGGTCCGAAACCTGAAGTCGAGTGAGGCACGGGTCATGCCGCGCTCGCTGCGCAGCATGCCCTATTCTGGTGCAGGAGTGCAGCTTTTACTTCAGGCTGCCAGAGAGAAACTGCTTGAGACGCTCGGATTGCGGATTGACCAGCACCTCACGCGGATTACCCCGCTCCTCGACCAACCCCTTGTGCAGGAACACCAGTTGGTTGGAGACCTCGCGGGCAAAGCCCATTTCATGCGTGACCACCACCATGGTGCGGCCTTCCTGGGCCAACGACTGCATGACCTTCAGCACATCGCCCACCAGCTCAGGATCGAGCGCCGAAGTCGGCTCGTCGAACAGCATCACCTCAGGCTCCATGGCCAGGGCGCGAGCGATCGCCACGCGCTGCTGCTCACCGCCGGACATGTGCCCGGGGAAAGCATCCTTGCGATGCGCCACACCCACCTTGGCCAGGTAGTGCTCGGCCTTTTCCAGCGCCTCCTTCTTGTTCATGCCCAGCACATGCACCGGCGCCTCGATGATGTTCTCGAGTGCAGTCATGTGCGCCCACAGGTTGAAATGCTGGAACACCATCGACAGGCGCGAACGCATGCGCTGCAGCTGCTTGGGGTCGGCAGCCTTGAGCGCGCCGTCCTTGCCGGCGACCAGCTTGAGCTCCTCGTTGTTGAGGAGGATCTTGCCGGCATGCGGCTGCTCAAGCAGGTTGATGCAGCGCAAGAAGGTGGATTTGCCCGAACCGCTCGAGCCGATGATGCTGATCACATCGCCTGCCTTGGCTTCGAGCGAGACGCCCTTGAGCACCTCGTGGCTGCCGTAGCGCTTGTGCAGGTCTTGGACTTGGAGTTTGTACATGCTGTCGATTCTCACAGAGCGGTCAGTGCTTGCGCGGCGCCAGGTAGCTGAGCCAGCGACGTTCGGCCATCTTGAACAGGCGCACGAGGATGAAGGTCAGGCACAGGTAGAACACGCCCGCCGTGATGTAGGCCTCGAAAGGCAGGTAGTACTGGGCATTGACCGTGCGCGCAGCACCGGTGATGTCGATCAGGGTCACGATCGACGCCAGGCTGGTGGTCTGCAGCATCATGATCACTTCGTTGCTGTACTGCGGCAGCGCCCGGCGCATGGCCGAAGGCAGCAGGATGCGGCGGTACATCTTGAAGCGCGACATGCCCATGGCCTTGGCTGCCTCGATCTCGCCATGAGGCGTGGCCTTGAGGCTGCCGGCGATGATTTCGGCGGTGTAGGCGCTGGTGTTGATGGCGAACGCCAGGCAGGCGCAGAAGGTCGCACTCGACAGCCACGGCCAGAAGATGCTCTCGCGCACCGCCTCGAACTGGGCCAGGCCGTAGTAGATCAGGAACAGTTGCACCAGCATCGGCGTGCCACGGATCACATAGGTGTAGAGCCACGCGATCAGGTTTACCAGCGGCTGCTTCGACACCCGCATCAACCCCAGCGGAATGGCCGCCAGCAGGCCGAAGAACAGCGACAGCGCCAGCAGCTTGAGGGTGGTCAGCAAACCGCCGATGTACAGCGGCATGGCCTCCCAGATGACGTTGTAGTCGAAGATCATAGTTCAGCCGCCTTTACGCCCACCGAGTAGCGCTTCTCGAGATACTTCAACGCCAGCAGCGAAACGCTGGTCAGCACCAGGTACAGCGCCGCCACCGCCAGGAAGAAGGTGAAGGGTTCGCGGGTGGCATCCGCCGCCTGCTTGGCCTTGAACATCATGTCCTGCAGACCGACCACGGAAATCAGCGCAGTGGCCTTGGTCAGCACCAGCCAGTTGTTGGTGAAGCCGGGAATGGCCAGGCGGATCATCTGCGGCACCATGATGCGGAAGAATACCTGGCGGCTGCTCATGCCATAGGCCGCGCCCGCTTCGGCCTGCCCCTTGGGAATGCCGAGGAAGGCGCCGCGGAAGGTTTCCGACAGGTAGGCACCAAAGATGAAGCCCAGCGTGCCGATACCGGCGATCATCGGGTTCAGGTCGATGTAGTCATCGTAGCCGACCAGTGGCGCGACCCGGTTGATGATGTCCTGGCCGCCGTAGAAGATCAGCAGGATGAGCACCAGGTCCGGAATGCCACGGATCACCGTGGAGTACAGGTCGCCCAGCCAGGCCAGCCAGCGCACCGGCGACAGCCGCAAGGCCACGCCGATCAGGCCCAGAACGATGGCCAGGGCCATCGACGACAGGGCGAGCTGCAACGTCAGCCACGCCCCCTCGAGGATGACTGCCCCGTAGCCTTTCAACATGATTGGGATTCCTCAGGACTTGGGAATGAAAAATGGTGCAAACCTCAGAGATTCTGCTGTTTGCACCATTGCACAGGTGAAACTCGACGATTTAGTTCGACTCTGGGCCGTAGATGTCGAAGTTGAAGTACTTCTTCTCGATCTCTTTGTACTTGCCGTTGGCGCGGATGGCGTCGATGGCAGCGTTGATGCGATCGGCGTTGGCCTTGTCGCCCTTGCGCACGGCAATGCCGACGCCGTCACCGAAGTACTTCACGTCGGTGAACGACGGGCCGACGAAGGCGAAGCCCTTGCCGGCGTCGGTTTTCAGGAAGCCGTCTTCGAGCAGAGTGGCATCGGCCACGGTGCCATCGAGGCGACCGGCGGCGACATCCAGGTAGATTTCGTTCTGGGTGCCGTAAGGCACGACGGTGGCGCCCTTAGGTGCCAGCACTTCCTTGGCGAAGCGGTCGTGGATAGAGCCGCGCTGTACACCGATCTTCTTGCCCTTGAGCTCGTCGAGGCTGTCGCTGACGGTGGAGCCTTCCTTCATCACCAGACGGGCTGGAGTCAGGTAGTAGCGCTTGGTGAAGTCGACGGACTTCTTGCGATCATCGGTGATCGACATCGACGACAGGATGGCGTCGATCTTGCGCACCTTCAGCGCCGGGATCAGGCCATCGAACTCCTGCTCGACCCAGGTGCACTTGGCTTTCATCTCTTCGCACAGGGCGTTGCCGATGTCGTAGTCGAAACCGGCGATGCTGCCATCAGGCTGCTTGAAGGCGAAGGGTGGGTAAGCGGCTTCGATACCGATCTTCAACGGCTTCTCGTCGGCCTGCGAGACCAGGGAAAACACAGACAGCGCCAGGGCGCCAAGCAGTGCAAGCTTCTTCATCAGGTAACTCCATCGGTACGGGGCAATACCAGGCAGGGACACGATTGCCGGATATGCGAATGAGTACAACGCGAGCCGCGCAGGGTTCGACCAAGGTCGCAGACCACGAGCGAGTGAGTGGCATTTTAACGACAGCCCGGTAGTCGATATTTCTTCAAAGCGACAACTACGTACAGAAGCGCCTGAAGCTGCGGGCGGCGATATTGACAGCTCTTGCGAAACATGCAAGCGCAAAAGGAAAACAACCTTTAGACGAAGCAATAAGCGGGCCTATTATTGGCAAAGCCTTGTAATCCGGCAAGTGCAGGGTGCAAGGCTGCAAAAAACGGCTACAGGATCGCACCCTGAAGGCACAGAAATGTTTCCCTTGGCCCCGTTTGAGTGCAATCACGGTGACAGCAGCGGGTTACCGATGAATGTCGGGTAACAGAATGCAAAAACCCCGCCGATTACCGGCGGGGTCTGGTTGCAAGGCGCGGGGCAAGGCAGCCTACCCCCAAAGCATCATCACGCGGTCGCCAGGTTCATGGCCTTGTGCGTGTCGATCAGGTGCTGCACCACACCCGGGTCGGCGAGCGTGGAGATATCGCCCAGCGCATCGTACTCACCCGTGGCGATCTTGCGCAGGATACGCCGCATGATCTTGCCCGAGCGAGTCTTGGGCAAGCCTGGCGCCCACTGGATGACATCCGGCGAGGCGATCGGGCCGATCTCCTTGCGCACCCAGTTCTTCAGCTCCTGGCGCAATTGCTCACTGGACTCCTCGCCGGCATTGAGGGTGACGTAGACATAGATGCCCTGCCCCTTGATGTCGTGCGGCACACCTACCACCGCGGCCTCGGCGACCTTGGAGTGGGCGACCATCGCGCTTTCGATCTCGGCCGTCCCCATGCGGTGCCCCGAAACGTTGAGCACATCGTCCACCCGACCGGTGATCCAGTAGTAGCCATCTTCGTCGCGGCGCGCACCGTCTCCGGTGAAATACATGCCACGGAAGGTCTTGAAGTAGGTGTCGACGAAGCGGTCGTGATCGCCATACAGCGAGCGCGACTGGCCCGGCCACGAGTCGAGGATCACCAGGTTGCCCTCGGCCGCGCCCTCGATCAGGTTACCCAGGTTGTCCACCAGTGCCGGTACCACGCCGAAGAACGGACGGGTTGCCGAGCCCGGCTTGAGGCCGGTGGCGCCCGGCAGCGGGCTGATCAGGATGCCGCCGGTCTCGGTCTGCCACCAGGTGTCGACGATCGGGCAGCGCTCCTTGCCGACGGTCTTGTAGTACCAGTTCCATGCCTCGGGGTTGATCGGCTCACCCACCGAACCGAGCAGGCGCAGGCTCGAGCCATCGGCACCGGCGACCGCCGCCTGACCTTCGGCCATCATCGCGCGGATGGCGGTTGGCGCGGTGTAGAGAATGTTGACCTTGTGCTTGTCGACGATTTTCGACACGCGGGTGATGTCCGGGTAGTTCGGCACGCCCTCGAACAGCAGGGTGGTCGCGCCATTGGCCAGCGGGCCATAGACGATATAGCTGTGACCGGTGACCCAGCCCACGTCGGCGGTGCACCAGTAGACCTCGCCCTGACGGTAGTCGAACACGCGCTCGTGGGTGAGCGCGGCATAGACCAGATAGCCGCCCGTGGTGTGCAGCACGCCTTTGGGCTTGCCGGTGGAGCCGGAGGTATAGAGGATGAACAGTGCTTCCTCGGCCCCCATCTCTTTGGGGGCGCAATGGCTGGAGGCGACCTTCATCAGGTCTTCGTACCAGATGTCGCGATGCTGGTGCCAGGCGATGTCACCACCGGTGCGCTTGCACACGATGATCTTCTGCACACTGTTGGTTTCAGGGTTGGTCAGCGCCAGATCGACGTTGGCCTTGAGCGGCGTGCGGCGGCCGCCACGCAGGCCTTCGTCGGCGGTGATGACGACCTTGGACTTGCAGTCGATGATGCGCCCGGCCAGCGCTTCAGGAGAGAAGCCGCCGAATACCACGGAGTGGATGGCACCGATGCGGGCACAGGCCAGCATCGCCACCACGGCTTCCGGGATCATCGGCATGTAGATGGTCACCACATCGCCACGGTGCACGTCCTGGCCACGCAGGGCGTTGGCGAACTTGCAGACCTGCTCGTGCAGCTCGCGATAGGTGATGTTGCGGTGTTCGGAAGGGTCATCGCCTTCCCAGATGATCGCCAGTTGGTCGCCGCGCTCTTCGAGGTGACGATCCAGGCAGTTGTAGGAAACGTTGAGAGTGCCGTCGGCGAACCATTTGATATCGACATGGTGGTCGTCGAACGAGGTCTGCTTGACCTTGGTGAAGGGCTTGATCCAGTCCAGGCGCTGGGCCTGCTCGCGCCAGAAACCGTCCGGGTTGATCACCGATTGCTGGTACATGGCCTTGTAGGTGGCCTCGTCGGTCAGGGTGTTTGCCGCAACCTCGGGACGAACGGGATACAGTGGAGCCGCACTCATCTGTGTTACCTCGGTGTAATAGTTGTTTTTGTATGAGACGGTTTTAACTGTACCAGAGCGACCATGACCATTCGACGTTGGTAGTAACGAACAGCATGCGCCGCGGCGAAATTTCATCAAGGCGCTCTAGCCCGCGGAGCCCCAGGCCATCACTGAAGAATTCGGTACGTTCGTACCCGTGATTGTTACCGATTCTGTCAAAAGCCCGAAAAACTTTATCAAAACCAGATCTTTTTCAATTCGAAGCACACTCCTAGAATTCATCTCGCCAGCAACGGCAAGGCGATTAACTTCTTGTAACAGCCCCCACGAAGGCACGTTAATCCCGCTCTAATTCAACAGTAAAATTCTGGATGTACTCGCGGCGCCATAAGTGCCGCGTGCCCCTTCACGACCTTAGACAGGTAAATTGAAAATGAAAGCTTTACTGGTATTGGTACTTGGCAGTGTTTGCAGCGCGGCAATGGCCGACGATGTTGCAACGAACGCCGAGCAGATTCCGGTTGAACAGTACAGTTACTCGCAACACCTGGACATCGCCAAGGTGCTGTCCATGAGCGAAGTCCCGAATGTCTGCGAAGTGGTGCCGGCACGCATGACCTACGAAGACTCCAAGGGCCAGAAGCACATTCTCGAATACCGCGTGATGGGCAACGGTTGCTCCAACGGCTAACGCCACGGCCCGCTCCCTTCGTCCGCTCTCGACATCTCCGTGGGAGCGGGCTTGCCCGCGAAAACAACACCGCCGATTAAATATTCTTTACCTGAACCTTCATCAATCCACCGACTTGCCCAACGCATACTCCCGCAACTTGTTGGCAATCGTGGTATGGGAAACACCCAGCCTTTTCCCCAGTGCCCGACTACTTGGAAACTCCGCCATCAAACTTTCCAATACCGCTTTTTCAAAGCGACCGACGATCTGCGCAAGTTCCCCTTCCAGCGAAAATTCACCCAAGGGTTGTCGCGCACCATAATCCGGCAAACGAATATGTTCGCCCTTGACCACACCGCCCTCGCATAACGACACGGCCTGGAACAATACGTTTTCCAGTTGCCGGACATTGCCCGGCCAGTGATATTGACTCAACTTGTCCATCGCCGCCGGCGCCAGGCGAGGCAATGCACAACCGATCTGCCGACTGGCCTGGTCGAGGAAGTGCTGCGCCAGCCCCTCCAGCCCATCCATGCACTCACGCAGTGGCGGAATGTGCAACGACAGCACGTTGAGCCGGTGATAGAGGTCCTGGCGGAACTCGCCCCGCGCGCACAGCTCCGACAGGTCGACCTGGGTGGCGCAGATCACCCGCACATCGAGATAGACCTCCTCGTCGCTGCCGACCCGGCGAAAGCAGCCGTCCTGCAGAAAGCGCAGCAGCTTGACCTGCAGGCGCGGGCTCATCTCCCCTACCCCATCCAGAAACAGCGTGCCGCCCGCGGTCAACTCCAGCAGCCCGAGCTTGCCCTCGGCCCGCGCGCCCTCGAACGCACCCGGGCCGTAGCCGAACAGCTCGGTCTCGGCCATTGACTCCGGCAACCCCGCGCAGTTGAGCGCCATCAGCGGTGCCTGGCCACGCGGGCTGGCCAGGTGACAGGCACGGGCCAGCAATTCCTTGCCAGTGCCGGTTTCGCCCTCGATCAGCAACGGCGCATCCAGCGGCGCCATGCGCCGCGCCTCGCGCACGACCGAGGCCATCACCCGTGAACTCTGGAAGATGCTGTCGAAACCACGCAGCTCCTGCTTGCGAACGTTGTAGATACGCTCGCCGATGCGATCGGCGCGATGCAGGGTCAGCACCGCGCCGGCCAGGGCTTCGCTGTCGTCATGTTCGGACTGCAAGGGCGCGATATCGGCCAGGAACACATCACCCTTGACCTTGATGCGCAACCCGTTGATCCGCGACTGGTTGGCCCGCACCAGTTCCGGAAGGTCGAAATCCTCGACATAGCGCGCCAGCGGCAACCCCGGCACCTCGTCGACCCGTACCCCGAGCAACTGCGCCGCGGCACGGTTGGCTGCAACGATGCTGCCTCCCATGTCGACCGACAACACCGGAAACTCCAGCGCCCCTAGCAACGCATTGAGTTCCATGTGCCGCCGCTCGCTGGGCATCAAGCCGACGCGCTTGACCCCGAATACCCCGGCGATGGCTTCGAATTTTGGACGCAAGGCCTGGAACTGCAGGTTGATCAGGTTCGGGCAATGCAAATAGATGGCGTTGCCGTGATCGCCGCCGACCTCGCCACGCAACACGTTGATACCGTACTCCACCAACAGGTTGAGGATGTCGCGCAGGATGCCGATGCGGTTCTGGCAGTGGACTTTGATACGCATGAAAGGCCCCGAGGCAACCGACTTTATTCATCGGCGCGCAGAAAATTCGTAAAGATAAGCTGACAAAAATACCTTAACTGCCAGCCTGATACCCTTGATTTTTCGGGGCAACCCTCTATTTGTAAAATTATCGTTACAGGAACACCCCATTCCTTCCTTGTCACCCCGCAGATCGACCCGTGCAAAACCGCCTGCGTAAGGCTATTCCTAGGGCAAGTCCCACATAACAAGAAAGCCCTCACCAGGAGAGCTCCATGAAACAGACGCAATACGTGGCCCGCGAGCCCGATGCGCAGGGTTTTATCGACTACCCGCAGCAAGAGCATGCGGTGTGGAACACCCTGATCACCCGCCAGTTGAAAGTGATCGAGGGCCGCGCATGCCAGGAGTACCTGGACGGCATCGACCAGCTCAAGCTGCCCCATGACCGCATTCCGCAACTGGGCGAAGTCAACAAGGTGCTGGGCGCCACCACAGGCTGGCAGGTCGCTCGCGTGCCGGCGCTGATCCCCTTCCAGACCTTCTTCGAACTGCTGGCCAGCAAGCGCTTCCCGGTCGCCACTTTCATCCGCACCCCGGAAGAACTGGACTACCTGCAGGAACCGGACATCTTCCACGAGATCTTCGGCCACTGCCCGCTGCTGACCAACCCTTGGTTCGCCGAATTCACCCATACCTATGGCAAGCTCGGCCTGGCGGCGACCAAGGAACAACGGGTGTACCTGGCGCGCCTGTACTGGATGACCATCGAGTTCGGCCTCATGGAAACCGCCCAGGGCCGCAAGATCTATGGCGGCGGCATCCTCTCCTCGCCCAAGGAGACGGTCTACAGCCTGTCCAGCGAACCCGAACACCAAACCTTCGATCCGATCGAAGCCATGCGTACGCCCTACCGTATCGATATCCTGCAGCCGGTGTACTTCGTCCTGCCGAACATGAAGCGCCTGTTCGATCTGGCCCACGAGGACATCATGGGCATGGTCCAGCACGCCATGCAGTTGGGCCTGCACGCGCCGAAATTCCCACCCAAGGCGGCCTGAGCCGTCTTGCCGACAACAACTCGAAAGCGGAAAACCTCCATGAATGCCTTGAACCAAGCCCACTGCGAAGCCTGCCGTGCTGACGCGCCGAAGGTCAGCGACCAAGAGCTGGCCGAACTGATTCGCGAGATCCCGGACTGGAGCGTGGAAGTGCGCGACGGCCACATGGAACTGGAGCGCGTGTTCCTGTTCAAGAACTTCAAGCACGCCCTGGCCTTCACCAACGCCGTCGGCGAAATCGCCGAAGCCGAAGGGCATCACCCCGGCCTGCTCACCGAGTGGGGCAAGGTCACCGTGACCTGGTGGAGCCACTCGATCAAAGGGCTGCACCGCAACGACTTCATCATGTGTGCACGCACCGACAAGGTCGCTGAGACGGCTGAAGGGCGTAAATAACGCCAGCTGGATCGCGTCGTTCTCTTCGCGGCGGCTCCACGCTCCAACAAGCCCGCGCCTACAGGAATAGTGACCTGCCTGCAGGTGCGAGTTTATCGGGGCGCTGGACCGCCGCGAATGCATTCACAGCAAAACCGAGGCGCACACCGTCCGCTATTCGCCCGCAAAACCGACAAGCGAGAGGGAAAAATCTCAAACTGTCATCCAGACTGCTGTATCCTGCCCCAGCTTTTAAAAAGCTTCCAACGCGCCAAGCGCTGCCCTTTCACTCACACTTGCGAGGAACGACGAGATGCATGAAATCCCGAATCTTCCCTTCCCAAGCCTGAACCCCGAAGAGCAAACCGTCACCGCCCACGCCGCCGAGCCGGCACCTGCTTCGCAGGACAGTGACGATCAATCCAGCGCCGATCAGGAATAACCGCGCATCCCCACCGACCGTGTGAAAACGGCTGACCTGCGGGTTATCCCCGTCATCACGTTTTCACACAGTCCAGAACCTTGAAGGCCCCCATGCCCGACTCACCGCGTCCTCTTGCGGTTACCCTGCAAGTCGTCTCCATCGTTCTCTTCACCTTCATCGGCTACCTGAACATCGGCATCCCCCTCGCCGTGCTGCCCGGCTATGTGCACAACGACCTGGGTTTCAGTGCCGTACTCGCGGGCCTGGTGATCAGCGTCCAGTACCTGGCAACCCTGCTCAGCCGCCCGACCGCCAGCCGTATCATCGACAACCTCGGCAGCAAGAAGGCGGTGATGTGGGGCCTGTTCGGCTGCGGCCTGAGCGGGGTGTTCATGCTGGCCTGCAGCTTCCTCACCCACTTGCCCTGGCTGAGCCTCAGTTGTCTGCTCATCGGGCGCCTGGTGCTGGGCAGCGCGGAGAGCCTCGTGGGCTCGGGCTCGATCGGCTGGGGCATCGGCCGCGTCGGCGCCGAACACACCGCCAAGGTCATCTCCTGGAACGGCATCGCCAGTTATGGCGCGCTGGCCGTCGGCGCGCCGCTAGGGGTGCTGATGGTCAAGGGCCTGGGGCTGTGGAGCATGGGCGTGAGCGTCATCCTGCTGGGTATTCTGGGCCTGGCACTGGCCTGGCCCAAGCAGGCAGCACCAGTGGTGGCGGGCAAGCGCCTGCCCTTCCTGCAGGTGCTGGGCAAGGTATTCCCGCATGGTTCGGGGCTGGCGCTGGGGTCGATCGGTTTCGGCACCATCGCGACCTTCATCACCCTCTACTACGCCAGCCGCAACTGGCCGAACGCTGCACTGACCCTGAGCCTGTTCGGCGCCAGCTTCATCTGTGCACGCCTGCTGTTCGGCAATCTGATCAACCGCATCGGCGGCTTTCGCGTGGCCATCGCCTGCCTGTCGGTGGAAACCCTGGGGCTGCTGATGCTATGGCTGGCACCCAACGCCGAGCTGGCCCTGGTCGGCGCCGCGCTGAGCGGATTCGGCTTCTCGCTGGTCTTCCCGGCACTGGGAGTGGAAGCCGTGAACCAGGTTTCGGCAGCCAACCGCGGGGCTGCGGTCGGGGCGTATTCGCTGTTCATCGATCTGTCGCTGGGGATCACCGGGCCGCTGGTCGGTGCGGTGGCCTCAGGCTTCGGCTTCAGGTCGATCTTTCTGTTCGCCGCAGGTGCGGCGGTTTGCGGGCTGGTGCTGAGCCTGTATCTGTACCGCCAGGCACGGCTGGGGCGAGAGCTGCACAGTTGAAGGCTGCGCTGGCCTCTTCGCGGGCATCCCCGCGAAGAGGCCGTAAGATCAGTGCACCAGGTACTGCAACACCACCTCCAGCGGATGGCGAAGCTGTTTCTCGGCCATGCGCTTGACCTGGCTACGGCACGAATAACCCGTCGCCAACGCCTCGCCTTCCTTGTCCAGCTTGGTCGCCCACGACTGCTCGAAGATGGTCTTCGAAGCCTGCTGATTACGCGCCTCGTGCCCGTAGGTGCCCGACATCCCGCAGCAACCGGTGGCCTCGGTGGCAAGCTTGAGCCCCATCCGCGCAAACACCTGCTCCCACTGCCGGGTGCTGGCCGGAACGTTGGTCTTCTCCGTGCAATGCGCCATCAGGCGGAAGCTGCCGCCCTTCCCTGCTGCCTGTTCGGGCAACGCATCCATCAGCCACTCCTGCGGCAACAGCACTGCCGGACAACCCTCCAGGCCGTCGACCTTCTGGTATTCCTGGCGATAGACCAGGGTCATCGCCGGATCCAGCCCCACCAACTGCACACCGCAATCAGCCAGGGCCTTGAGCTGCCGGCCATTGCGAATCGCCGCCTTGGCGAAGGCACCGAGGAAGCCCTGCACATGCAGCGGCTTGCCGTTGGCGCTGTAGGGCGCCAGGAACACCTTGTAGCCCAGCCGGTGGGCCAGTTCGATGAACGAAGCCAGCAGCGGCGTCTCGAAGTACCGTGTGAAAGCGTCCTGCACCAGCACGATGCTGCGCTCGCGCTGGGCCGGGGTCAGCTCGCGCAGCGCCGGCACACTGGCCACTCCCACGCGGCAGCGGGTCAGGGTGGACTGGAAGTTGAAGCGGCTGATCAATGGGCTGTCGACCATGCCGACTTTGTCGGCCAGCAGGCGGCTGACCCACTTCGACCCCATCACCGCGTTATACAAGCCCGGCGCATGGGCCAGGTACGGAATGGTGAACTCCAGCGAGCCGATCAGATAGTCACGCAGCGGGCGCTGGTAGCGACCGTGGTAGAGCTCGAGGAAACGTGAACGGAAGTCCGGTACGTTGACCTTGATCGGGCATTGCCCCGCGCACGACTTGCACGCCAGGCAGCCGGCCATGGCGTCGTACACCTCGTGGGAAAAGTCCTCCTGGCCCTGACGCTGGGCCCGCAGGTTGGCCAGGCGCTTGGGCAGGCCCTTGATCCACGACGCCTTGCGCTGGGCCGAGGCGAGCACATCGATATTGGCCTCGCCCTGCAGGCGCAGCCATTCACGGATCAGCGAGGCGCGCCCCTTGGGTGAATGGCGACGCTCGCGGGTGGCCTTCCACGACGGGCACATGGCGTCGTTGGGGTCATAGTTGTAGCAGGCGCCGTTGCCGTTGCAGTGCACGGCGCTGCCGAAGCTCTGCCACACGCGCTCGTCGATGTTACGGTCCAGGTCGCCACGCAGGGTGACACCATCGACCGGCGTCAGGCCCTCGGCGCTGTCGGGTGGCGTGCAGATCTTGCCCGGGTTGAGCTGGTTGTAAGGGTCGAATGCGCCTTTGAGCCGCTGCAGGGCCGGGTACAGTTCACCGAAGTATTCCGGCACGTATTCCGAGCGCAGCCCCTTGCCATGCTCGCCCCAGAGCAAGCCGCCATAGCGCTTGGTCAGCGCCGCCACCGCATCGGAGATCGGCTTGACCAACGCGGCCTGGGCCGGATCTTTCATGTCCAGCGCCGGACGCACGTGCAGCACGCCAGCATCGACGTGACCGAACATGCCATAGGCCAGGCCATGGCCATCGAGCAGCGCACGTAATTCGGCGATGTAGTCGGCCAACTGCTCCGGCGGTACCGCGGTATCTTCCACGAACGGCTGCGGCCGCACCTCGCCCTCGACGTTGCCGAGCAGCCCCACCGAACGCTTGCGCATGGTGTAGACGCGCGTCACTGCCTCGGCGCCCTCGGCGAGGGTGTGGCCCAACCGCTCGACGCTGGTATCGCTGCGCAGGTGTTCGACGAAGGCCTCGACGCGGGCATTGACCTCGTCCGGCTCGTCGCCGCAGAACTCGACCAGGTTGATACCCAAGGTCGGGCGCTCGGCGTCGGCAGGGAAGTATTCGGCGACGCTGTGCCAGACGATATCTTTCATCGCCAGCATCAGTACCTTGGAATCGACGGTCTCGATCGACAGCGGCTTGTGCGCCATCAGCGCATTGGCGTCGCGCAGGGCGTCCATGAAACTGGTGTAGCGCACGTTGACCAGCACCGCGTATTTCGGGATCGGCAGCACGTTGAGCTTGGCCTCGACCACATAGCCCAGCGAGCCTTCGGCGCCGCACAGCACGCTATTGAGGTTGAACAGGCCCTGCTCGTCGCGCAGATGCGCCAGGTCGTAACCGGTCAGGCAACGGTTGAGCTTGGGGAAGGTGGCCTCGATCAGCTCGCCTTGGGTCTGCTGGATCTCACGCGCCATGCGATAGACCTCGCCGACCCGGCCAGGTGCGGCGCAGGCCTGCTCCAGCGCAGCGTCGTCGATCGGCAGGCTGTGCAGTCGCTCGCCCCCGAGCAGCACGCTGTGCAGCTCGAGCACGTGGTCACGGGTCTTGCCGTAGGTGCAACTGCCCTGGCCACTGGCATCGGTGTTGATCATGCCGCCGACCGTGGCGCGGTTGGAGGTCGACAGCTCAGGGGCGAAGAACAGCCCGTGCGGTTTGAGCGCAGCGTTGAGCTGATCCTTCACCACACCAGCCTGCACCCGCACCCAACGCTCCTGGGTGTTGATTTCGAGGATGGTGTTCATGTGCCGCGACAGGTCGACGACGATGCCGTCGGTCAGCGACTGGCCGTTGGTCCCCGTACCGCCGCCGCGCGGGGTCAGCTTGATCTGCCGAAAACGCGGCTCGGCCATCAGCGTGGCGACGCGCGCCACGTCGTCGGCATCGAGCGGAAAGACGGCCGCCTGGGGCAGGCGCTGATAGATCGAGTTGTCGGTGGCCAGCACCGTACGGGTGCCGTAGTCGGCGCTGATCTGGCCGCGGAAGCCGCTGGCACTCAGGGCTTCGAGGAATTCGGGGTAGCCGGCGGCAGGCGCACGGACGGGCAACTGGGCGATCATCGAAGGATGGCCTCTTGTATGGGCAGGTTCACGGTCTGGCATCACCGGCAGGCGACGCTCTGTTGCTCATCCGGCATGAATAACTGCGGGCCGGATGACGGATAGGCCAATGTTCCTGTACTTTCCAGCCGAGGGCAAACGGATAATCCTGCCGCTATCGATGAGTTTCATGAATGAATTACCGCCACCTGACCCCATCGATGTCCTTGCTGCTGGCCTTCGAGGCCGCTGCCCGGCATGAAAGCTACACCCGCGCGGCCGTCGAGCTGTCGCTGACCCAGAGCGCAGTCAGCCGCCAGGTCCAGGCTCTGGAGCAGCAACTGGGCCTGACCTTGTTCCGCCGCGAAGGGCGCCAGGTGCAATTGACCGATGTCGGGCGCCTGTACCAGCGTGAATTGAGCGAAGCCCTTGGGCGTATTCGCAGTGCCACGCTGCAGGCACTCGCCTACCAGTCCGGGGTCGGCACCCTGCGCCTGGCGACACTGCCCACCTTCGGTTCGAAATGGCTGCTGCCGCGCCTGAACGCGTTCTACAGCGCGCATCCCGGGATGCTGGTGCACATTCATTCACGCATCGAGGCGATCAACTTCGACACCAGCGAAATCGATGCCGCCATCGGTGTGGCCAGCCACGACTTGCCGGGCCTGATCTGCCACCGGCTGCATGCCGAGGAACTGGTGGTGATCCTGCCGCCGCAGGCGGTGGGTGCTGCCGACACATGGACGCCAGCGCGCATCAGCGAAGAGTTGCTGCTCAATGTCGCCAACAATCCGCATGCCTGGGGCGAATGGTTTTCCCATCATGAACTGGCGCATCGCGCCATGCGCCTGGGGCCGAGCTTCGAGCTGACATCGCATCTGATCCAGGCGGTACGCGCCGGGATCGGCATCGGCCTGGTACCAAGGATTCTGGTGGCCGAAGAACTGGCCAAGGGCGAGCTGTTCAGCCCGGGCGAGGCGTTTGCAAGCCAGCGCAGCTACTACCTGATCTATCCGCCGCGCAACGAGGCGCTGCCGTCGCTCAGGGCGTTTCGCGGATGGTTGTTGGAGCAGATTTAGCGGTTGCCTGGTTGGGCGCTTTCGCGGGCAAGCCCGACCCCACAGGGCCCGATCAGACAACAAAAAACCCGGCGCCAGCCCCTGGCACCGGGTTTCCCGAATCAAGCTACCGGCTTACTTGGCCACGCTACCCGCCGCAGTGCCCGCCTGCGCCATGCGCTTGCTCTTGATCACATAGAACACATACATCACCACCAGCCACACCGGAATCGCATAGACCGAAATCTGGATCCCTGGAATCTGCAGCATGATGCCCAGGATCAGCACCACGAAGGCCAGGCACAGGTAGTTGCCGTACGGGTACCACAGCGCCTTGAACAGCGGTTTCTGGCCGGTACGGTCAAGGTGCTGGCGGAACTTCAGGTGCGAGTAGCTGATCATCGCCCAGTTGATCACCAGCGCCGCGACCACCAGCGACATCAGCAACTCCAGGGCATGCTGCGGCATGAAGTAGTTGAGCAGTACGGCAATCAGGGTGAACGCTGCCGACGCCAGGATCGCCCGCACCGGCACGCCACGACGGTCGATCTTCGCCAGGCCCGCCGGCGCATCGCCCTGCTCGGCCATGCCGTAGAGCATGCGCGCATTGCAGTAGGTGCCGCTGTTGTACACCGACAGTGCCGCGGTCAGTACCACGAAGTTCAGCAGATGCGCCGCCACGTCACTGCCCAGCAGCGAGAACACCTGGACGAACGGGCTGCTGCCGTAGCTGCCGCCGGAAGCATCGATGCTGGCCACCAGGCTGTCCCACGGGGTCAGCGACAGCAGCACCACCAGGGCACCGATATAGAAGATCAGGATGCGGTAGATGACCTGGTTGATCGCCTTCGGAATCACGGTCTTGGGCTTGTCGGCTTCGGCGGCAGTGAAGCCGAGCATTTCCAGGCCACCGAAGGAGAACATGATGATCGCCAGCGCCATCACCAACCCGCTCACGCCATTGGGGAAGAAGCCACCATGGCTCCACAGGTTGGTCACCGAGGCGTCCGGTCCGCCGCTGCCGCTGGTGAGCAGATATGCGCCCAAGGCGATCATGCCGACGATGGCGGCCACCTTGATGATCGCGAACCAGAACTCGGCCTCGCCGAACACCTTGACGTTCATCAGGTTGATCGCGTTGATCAGCAGGAAGAAGCCCGCTGCAGTGACCCAGGTCGGGATCTCCGGCCACCAGTAGTGGACGTACTTGCCGACTGCGGAGAGCTCCGACATACCCACCAGGATGTACAGCACCCAGCAGTTCCAGCCCGACAGGAAGCCCGCGAAGCCGCCCCAGTACTTGTGAGCGAAATGGCTGAAGGAGCCGGCCACAGGCTCTTCGACGATCATCTCGCCGAGCTGGCGCATGATCATGAAGGCGATGAAGCCACAGATGGCGTAGCCAAGGATCATCGAGGGGCCGGCGGATTTCATCACCCCGGCCGAACCGAGGAACAGGCCGGTACCAATGGCGCCGCCCAGGGCGATCAGCTGGATATGGCGGTTCTTCAAGCCACGCTTGAGTTCGCCTGACGACTGCGAATTGTGTCCACTCATGAACGAAGTCACCTGCTTGTTTTTATCTGTGACGGAATCGGACCCGCCGCGCTCGTGGCACAGCGGAATGAGGCAAGGTGATTACCTTGGGTTCCCGGACCCTGGCGTCGCGCCTGGCACGGAGCCTGAGGCGGATCAGCCGGGAGTCGGCGAGAATGCGTGGTACGCGAGGGGGTCACAGGTAAAACGCGGCGCATTGTATACCCCTGCGAGCGCGCAGGCGTCAACGCGTTGCGTCGTTTCCTCGGGAAAAAACGCAGCGGTCCTGTGGCAAGGGCCATCAATGGCGTAGTGATCGGCGTACATGGCGCCTCCATTTGTTGTTGTGTAGGCCCGACTGCAGTGGTGGGCTGATGCACGTGGCAATGCCCGTCATATCAGCGCGAGGCGGGGCTTTGGGCAAGAGCACGAATGACCGGCGCAAGGCCCTACAGCGCGGCATGCGGCAAGATCTGTTTACACCAACTTGCAAAGCAGGAAACCGAACGGCAATTCCGGCAGACTTCGTATAAATTTCGTTACAAGGTGGTTCAAAAACTTTCCAGCGTGACGAAAAATGCTTCGTACTCAGGGGCTTGAGGACGCTCAGTTTTCGACCAGGCACAAAAAAGCCAGCCCGAAGGCTGGCCTTTTCACCGCAGGATGCGATCACCCACGCGGCTTGCCACGACCACGGCCAACCGGCTTGTCGCCTTCGGCACGTGCAGGACGCTTGCGCATCTCGCTAGGGCGTTCGGCAACGGTGCTGCCACGGCCACCCTTGCGCGGCGCTTCTTCACGAGCCGGACGCGCCGGACGCTCACTGGCCGCGCGCGGTTGACGCTCGCCGGCATCCTTGGCTGGGCGCAAGTCACGTACGCGCTCGCCACGCCCCATGGGGCGCGTGGACTTGCGCTGCAAGCGCTCGAGCTTGTCCTTGGCCTTGAGGTTGAGGGTCGGCAGCGCCACCGGCTGCAGCCCGACTTCGGCGGCCAGGATGTCGATCTCGCCCTGGCTCATTTCACGCCAACGGCCCATCGGCAGGTCGGAGTTGAGGAACACCGGGCCGAAGCGCACACGCTTCAGGCGGCTGACCACCATGCCCTGGGACTCCCACAGGCGACGCACCTCACGGTTGCGGCCTTCCATCACCACGCAGTGGTACCAGTGGTTGAAGCCTTCACCGCCCGGCGCCTTCTGGATATCGGTGAACTTGGCCGGGCCATCCTCGAGCATCACGCCCGCCTTGAGGCGTTCGATCATCTCGTCGTCGACCTCGCCACGGACACGCACCGCGTACTCGCGGTCCATCTCGTAGGAAGGGTGCATCAGGCGGTTGGCCAGTTCACCGTCGGTGGTGAACAGCAGCAAGCCAGTGGTGTTGATGTCGAGACGACCGATATTGATCCAGCGGCCTTCTTTCGGGCGCGGCAGGCGGTCGAACACGGTCGGACGGCCTTCAGGGTCGTCACGGGTGCAGATCTCGCCGTCGGGCTTGTTGTACATGATGACGCGGCGGGTCGCCTCGGCGGCTTCCTCGCGCTTGATCAGCTTGCCGTCGACAGCGATGGCATCGTGCAGGTCGACGCGCTGGCCGAGGGTAGCCTCGACGCCATTGACCTTGATGCGGCCTTGGCTGATCCAGGCTTCGACGTCACGGCGTGAACCCACACCGATGCGTGCCAGCACTTTCTGCAGCTTTTCGCCGGACGGCGGGGTGATCTGGGTTTCTTGCAGGTCTTTGTCACTCATCTGGGCACCTCCCGGTGTACGGTGTAGTGAAAGCGGTTTGGCGGCGGATGCGCCAAGGGGGCGCGTATTGTACGTGGTTCATTGGGCTGGCGCATCGGGATGAGAAAGTTTTTCTGCCCGGCGGTTAGCCCGTGAAAAGGGCCAGCGCAGATCAGGACTTGTCCTCGTCCTCGACCACACCCGCTTCCTCGCGCAAATCCTCGAAGTCGGTCTTGAGCCCCTCTTCCATGGCATCCAGCTCCACCAGCAGGCTGCGGAAGCTGGTCTCCTCCTTCGGTTCACCCTCGTCTTCCGGCCCATCCTCGCCCAGGCTGGCATCGGCCAACGCCTGCAGGTGCGCGGGCACCGGCGCATCGTCCAGGTCGTCGAGCACAGGTTCTGGCTCCATCTCGCGCAACTCGGCCAGGGGCGGCAACTCATCGAGGCTCTTGAGGTTGAAATGATCGAGAAACGCCTTGGTGGTGGCGAACATGGCCGGGCGGCCAGGCACTTCGCGGTAGCCGACGATGCGGATCCACTCGCGTTCCATCAGGGTCTTGATGATGTTGCTGTTGACTGCCACCCCACGCACATCTTCGATCTCGCCACGGGTGATCGGCTGACGGTAGGCAATCAAGGCCATCGTCTCGAGCAGCGCGCGAGAATAGCGCTGCGGGCGCTCCTCCCACAGGCGACCGACCCAGGGTGCGAAGTCCTCACGAATCTGCAAACGGTAGCCGCTGGCCACTTCCTTGAGCTCGAAGGCGCGACCATTGCAGGACTTGCCAAGCACCTCCAGGGCCTTCTTGAACACGGCCGGCGCCGGTCGCTCTGCCTCCTCGAACAATTCGAAGAGACGCTCCAGGGACTGTGGCTTGCCTGAGGCCAGCAAAAAGGCCTCGATCAACGACGCAAGGTCGCGGGGTTCGTTCAGGTTCATCGGCGCTCTTTACTGTCACTCGGCCCGGGCACGGACATGGATCGGGGTGAAAGGCTCATTCTGCACCAGTTCGATCAGCGATTCCTTCACCAGCTCGAGAATCGCCATGAAGGTGACCACCACACCAAGCTTGCCCTCCTCGACGCTGAACAGCTCGATGAAGGGTACGAAGCCTCCGCCCTTCAGACGCTCGAGCACCTCGCTCATGCGCTCGCGGGTCGACAAGGTCTCACGGGTGATCTGGTGGCTTTCGAACAAGTCGTTGCGGCGCACGACTTCGGCCATCGACAGCAGGATTTCTTCCAGCGCGACGTCGGGTAGCAACTTGCGCACCTTGGCCTGCGGCGCCTCCAGTTGTGGCACCAGCACCTCGCGCCCGATCCGCGGCAACTCGTCGATACCCTCGGCGGCCGCCTTGAAGCGTTCGTACTCCTGCAGACGGCGGATCAGTTCAGCGCGCGGATCGCCCTCTTCTTCCTCGATTTCACTGGAGCGCGGCAGCAGCATGCGCGACTTGATCTCGGCCAGCATGGCAGCCATCACCAGGTATTCGGCAGCCAGCTCCAGGCGCACCGACTTCATCAGCTCGACGTAGCCCATGTACTGCCGGGTGATCTCGGCCACGGGGATGTCGAGAATATCGATGTTCTGCTTGCGGATCAGGTACAGCAGCAGGTCCAGCGGGCCCTCGAAGGCTTCGAGGAAGACTTCCAGGGCATCCGGGGGAATGTACAGATCAACCGGCATTTCGGTGAGGGCTTCACCGTAGACCAGCGCCAACTGCAGTTGCTGCGGCGCCTCGGTTTCGACCGTCGGCGCCTCGGGGGCCTGCACCTGGTTCACGCGTTGACCAGGAAGGGCGTGGGGTCGCCGCAGCCTTCGCGGATCAGCTGTGGCTCGTCACCGGACAGGTCGATGATGGTGGACGCCTTCAGATCGCCGAAGCCGCCGTCGATGACCAGATCGACGTGGTGCTCCAGGCGTTCGCGGATTTCGTAGGGATCGGTCATCGGCTCATCGTCGCCGGGCAGGATCAGGCTGACGCTCATCAACGGCTCGCCCAGTTCCGCGAGCAGCGCCAGGGTGATGCCATGGTCCGGCACGCGCAGGCCGATGGTACGGCGTTTTTCATGCAGCAACAGGCGCGGCACCTCGCGGGTCCCGTTGAGAATGAAGGTGTAAGGGCCGGGTATATGGGCCTTGAGCAGGCGGAAGGTGCCGGTATCGACCTTGGCATACAACCCCAGCTGCGACATGTCGCAGCACATCAAGGTGAAATTGTGCGTTTTATTCAGGCCGCGCAGGCGCCGGACCCGCTCGATCGCCGCCTTGTCGCCGATCTGACAACCCAGGGCGTATGCCGAGTCGGTCGGATAGACCACTACCCCGCCCTTGCGGATAATCTCCACGGCCTGCTTGATCAGGCGCGCTTGCGGGTTCTCCGCATGAATCTGGAAGAATTGACTCACGTAATCGTCCTGTTCATACCGCCATAGGCTGTTCATGGCTGAATCGGCGCCACAGAGGTGGCAGGTCCTCGGGCAATGGCCGGTAGGCACCGATCTCGCCCCAGGTGCCGGGGCCGTGGAAGTCACTGCCAGCGCTTGCCAGCAGGCCGAACTCACGGGTGAGGATGGACATCGTGCCCACTTGCTCGGGCGGCATCATGCCATTGACCACTTCAAGTGCCTGCCCTCCCGCTTGAATATAGTCGGCGATCAGGCGTCTGCGCTTGCTACGAGTCAGTTCGTAATGCATGGGATGGGCCAGGCTCACCCAAGCATTGGACTGACGAAGGGTCGCGACAGTTTCCTCGAGTGTCGGCCAATGCAGCTTGACGTCACCCAGCTTGCCGGCGCCCAGCCATTTGCGGAACGCCTCACCGCGGTCCTTGACGTGCCCCGCACGCACCAGGAATTCGGCAAAGTGCGGGCGCGCCGGCGCGTTGCCGCTGTCGCCCAGTTCCTGCTGCACGGCGCGCGCGCCCTCGAGCGCATCGGGCATGCCCTTGCCCGCCAGACGCTTGGCGATATCCTCGGCGCGCAGCCAGCGACCACGGTGCAATTGCTCGATGGCCTCCAACAGTGGCGGGGCATCGAGGGGGAAGTTGTAACCCAGCACATGGATGGTCGCACCGCCCCAGGTGCATGACAGCTCAACTCCGCTGACCCATTGCATGCCCAGGTCAAGACACGCCTGGCGCGCCTCGGGGAGCCCTTCGAGGGTATCGTGATCGGTCAGCGCCAGCGTGCGCACCCCGTGCTCGTGGGCGCGGGCGACCAGTGCCGTGGGCGACAGGGCGCCGTCGGAGGCCGTGCTGTGACAGTGCAGATCAACATTCATGGAGGAGCGCTTTCGCCGGAATCGATGTTTGTTATTATGCCGTCACATCCCGCTTCTGGCTGCCATTGTGAAACAATTCATCGATTTCATCCCGCTGCTGCTGTTCTTCATCGTCTACAAGCTGGACCCACGCCCGGTCGAATTCGCCGGCCAGAACTTTGAGTTCGGCGGCACCTACAGTGCCACGGCGATGCTCATCATCAGCTCCGTGGTGGTCTACGGCGCGCTGTTCCTGCGCCATCGCAAGCTCGAAAAGGGTCAGTTGCTGACGCTGGTGGCCTGCCTTGTGTTCGGCGGCCTCACCCTGGCCTTCCACAGCGAAACCTTCCTCAAGTGGAAAGCGCCGGTGGTCAACTGGCTGTTCGCGCTGGCCTTCGCCGGCAGCCACTTCATCGGCGATCGGGTATTGATCAAACGCATCATGGGCCATGCCCTGACACTCCCGGAAACAATCTGGACCCGCCTGAACCTGGCCTGGATCCTGTTCTTCCTGGTCTGCGGCGCAGCCAACCTTTTCGTCGCCTTCACGTTCCAGGAGTTCTGGGTCGACTTCAAGGTCTTCGGCAGCCTGGGCATGACCGTGATCTTCCTGGTGGCCCAGGGCGTGTACCTGTCGCGCCACCTGCACGACACCGACCCTTCCACCCCTAAGCCCAAGGATTGACATGCTCTACGCCATCATCGCCAGCGACGTCGAAAACTCCCTGGAAAAACGCCTGGCTGCACGCCCTGCGCACATCGAGCGCCTGCAGCAGCTCAAGGCCGAAGGCCGTGTAGTCCTGGCCGGGCCGCATCCGGCCATCGACAGCAACGATCCCGGCGCGGCCGGCTTCAGCGGTAGCCTGATCGTCGCGGAATTCGACTCCCTTGCCGCCGCACAGGCCTGGGCCGACGCCGACCCGTACATCGCGGCAGGCGTGTACGAGAAGGTGGTGGTCAAACCGTTCAAGCAAGTGCTGCCCTGAGCCTGATCGAGCCTGTTCGCGGGCAAGCCTTCACGACGACTTGCACGCGCACAGGCCCAGGCAATCCCCGGATTCATCTATTGCGACCCACTGCCGACAACCTTCTGAATCGAACAAGAATCAGGAGTTCCGATGCGCCAAGGTCCGATGTCCCTGCTGCTTTTCTGCCTGTTGCTGCTCTCTCCCCTCGCCCTCGCCGAACAGCCTCTGTCGTTGGAAGCCGGTGCGCGCATCACCGAGCTGCAGCAACGTCTGGAGGAAAGCGAGAAACAGCGCGCTGCACTGAGCAAACAGCTGCAAAATGCCGACAGCGCCCGGCAAAGCACCCAACTCGAACGCCTGCGCCAGGACAACCAGCGCCTGCAGGCTACGGTGGAAAAACTGCAGACCACCAGCCCCCTACGCCTGCTTACCGACCAGCAGCAGTGGTTCCTGATCGGATCGGTCGTTGCACTGTTGTCGGCAGTCTGCGGTATCTTAGCCAGCGGCGGACACAGAAGACGCCGACAATGGTTGAATTGAGTGAGTCATGAGCGAGCTGTTACTGATTGATGATGACCAGGAGTTGTGCGAGCTGCTCGGTAGCTGGCTGACTCAGGAGGGCTTTGCGGTCCGCGCCTGCCACGACGGCGAGAGCGCGCGCCAGGCCCTGGCCGCCCACGCCCCGGCGGCGGTGGTGCTGGATGTGATGCTGCCCGATGGCAGCGGCCTGGAGCTGCTCAAGCAACTGCGCAGCGACCACGCCGAACTGCCGGTATTGATGCTGTCGGCCCGTGGCGAACCCCTGGACCGTATCCTGGGCCTGGAGCTGGGTGCCGACGATTACCTGGCCAAACCCTGCGACCCGCGTGAGCTGACGGCTCGCTTGCGTGCCGTGCTGCGCCGCAGTCATCCGGCGGCGCCCAGCACCCAGATCGAGATCGGCGACCTGGCCTTCAGCCCCGTGCGCGGGGTAGTCAGCATCGATCAGCGCGAGATGAGCCTGACACTCTCCGAGAGCCGCATCCTCGAAGCCCTGCTGCGCCAACCCGGCGAGCCATTGGACAAGCAGGAACTGGCGCAGATCGGCCTGGGCCGCAAACTGACGCTCTATGACCGCAGCCTGGACATGCACGTCAGCAACCTGCGCAAGAAGATCGGCCCCCACGCCGATGGCCGTCCACGCATCGTTGCCCTGCGCAGCCGCGGCTACTACTACAGCCTGTAAACGCCGCGGGGCGGCCATGCCCCGCAGCGACACCATTACTTGCGCAACGGATCGTCCCAGAACGGACGCTCCACCTCCTGCAGGGTATCTGCCCGACTCAACCCCAGATCGTGCAGCGCATCGTCGCTGAGGCTGGCCAATTGCCGACGCTGGCGGTACAGCTGCTGCCAGCGCAACAGTCGCTCAAGCGCCTGTGCAAGCAGTTGGCCCAAGGAGAAGGAAGTGTGGGTAAAACCGACATGACCTTTCATCGTGAAGCCCTCCGTGTGAGTGGCTTCAGTCTCGCGCCGAGCTTAGGATCAATCCAACGAATGTTTCTTATGTCTTGCATCTGGAGGATTGATGCAATGTCCACCTACCAGAGCCTCGACGCCGACGTCTTGCGCACCTTCGTTGCCATCGCCGAACAAGGTGGTTTCACCCGTGCCGGGGAGGTCGTCAACCGAACCCAGTCGGCCGTGAGCATGCAGATGAAACGCCTGGAGGAAGACATCCTCCAGCGCCAGTTGTTCGAGCGCGACGGACGCCAGGTGCGCCTGACCGCCGAGGGCCAGGTGCTGCTCGGTTATGCCCGGCGCATCCTCAAGCTGCACGGCGAGGTGTTTAACACCTTGCGCATGCCACACATGGTCGGCGTAGTGCGCATCGGTACACCGGACGACTACGCCATGCGCTTTCTGCCGGCGATACTCACCAGCTTTGCCAGCAGCTATCCACTGATCCAGGTAGAGGTGCATTGCGAGCCATCGAAGCAATTGATGCTGCGCCAGGACCTTGACCTGACGATCATCACCCGCGAGCCAGGTGCCGAGGTGGGCCAACTGCTGCGCCAGGAACGCCTGGTATGGGCCGCTGCCAAGGGCTTCTGCCCCCACGAACAGCGCCCGATACCCCTGGCGATGTTCAACACCGACTGTTTCTGCCGCTCCTGGGCCTGCAACGCCCTCGAACATCAGGGGATCGATTACCGCATCGCCTACACAAGTCCGAGCCTGGCTGCGATCTTTGCCATCGTCGGCGCGGGTTTGGCGGTTACGGCCCAGTTGCAGAGCCTGATCGGCGACTCGCTGTGCATTCTCGGCGAAGACCAGGGCCTGCCGCAGTTGCCGATGGCCAATGTGATGCTGCTGCGCAACGCGCAAAGCCATTCGCCGATCACCGACTGCATGGCCGACTATGTGATCGACGGTTTCAGGTAAAGGTTGTCAGAGCTCCAGGCCCAGCATCACCGCACAGACGATCAGGAACACGCAGAACAGCGTACGCAGCACTTTCTCGGGCAGCGCATGGGCCAGCTTCACGCCCCAACTGATGCTGAGCAATCCGCCTACCGCCAGCGGAATACCGACATGCCAGTCAACGCTGCCATGAACGCCATAGGTGAGCAGCGTCACCATGGTGCTCGGCGCCGCAAGCGCCAGCGACAGGCCCTGAGCCACCACCTGGGTGGTGCCGAACACGCTGGTCAGGATCGGCGTGGCCACTACCGCGCCACCAACGCCGAACAACCCGCCCATGCTACCGGCGAAACAGCCCAGCACACCCAGCCACGGCCAGGGATAACGCAGCTGGCTGCTCGGCGGGCTGGCTTTCATGAACATGCGTGCCACGTTCCACACCGCCAGCGCCACCAGGAACGCGACGAAGCCCAGGCGCATGGAGTGTGCATCGAGCCCTACCGCCCAGATCGAGCCCAGCCAGGCAAAGATGAAGCTGCACAGCGAAAGCGGCACGGCATGGCGCAGCTCGATGCGGTTGCGCTGATGATAGCGCCACAGCGCCAGCAGCACGTTGGGCACCACCATCACCAACGCCGTACCCTGGGCCAGCTGCTGGTCGAGACCGAACAGCACTCCCAGTGCAGGAATCGCAATCAACCCACCGCCGATCCCGAACAGGCCGCCCATGGTGCCCAGCGCCGCGCCCAAAACGATGTACATCAACCACTCGATCATCAGTGCCTCATTCGACTGCATTCTCAATCCAGGCATGCTACCCAGTGGAGGCTGGCAGGGAAACGCACAGCAGCGCACAATGGCTTTGCGTTTTACGCACAAGCATGGGAAGGGTCATGAGTCCAGATATCCTCACCGAACAACTGAGTCTGTTTCTCGATGTACTCGAAACCGGCAGCTTCTCGGCGGCCGCGCGCCGTCACCCCTTGACGCCTTCGGCAGTCGCCCGACGCATCGACAACCTGGAAAACGCCGTGGGCAGCCGCCTGTTCGTGCGCAGCACCCATGCCGTGCGCCCGACTCCGGCAGGCAATGCCTTCGCCGAGCGCGCCCGGCGCATCATCGAGGAACTGCGCCTGGCACGGGCCGAAGCGGTATCCCTGAGCAATGCCCCGGAAGGCCTGATCCGCATGGATGCCCCTGCAGCCTTCGGCCGCCGCCACCTGGCGCCAGCGATCGCGGACTTCCTGGTGGCTTACCCCGGGCTCGATGTGCAACTGCGCCTGATCGACAGTTTCGTCGACATGCACGGCAGCCACCTGGGCGAGGTCGACCTGGTGCTGCGCGCAGGCACTCTGGCCGACACACGTCTGGTCGCCACTCCGCTGGCCTACATGGTGCGCATCGCCTGCGCCAGCCCCGCGTACCTGGCCGCCAGAGGCGTGCCCACCTGTCCCAGCGAACTGCCGCAGCACGACGGCCTGGACTGGGATGGCCTGGCACCACCGTTCGCCTGGCGCTTCGCCGTCGACGGCCAGGTGCGCCTGTACCGCCCGGCACGCCTGCGCATGACCGCCAACAATGCCGAAACCCTGCTGTTCGGCGCCCTCGCCGGCCTCGGCATCGCCCATCTGCCCACCTGGCTGGTCAGCGAATACCTGCTGCGCGGTGAACTGCTGCCGCTGTTCTGCGAAAACGGCCTGCCCGAACCGGAAACGACCGGTATCTATGCACTACGACTCGAACATGAAACGAACTCTCGCAGCCGCTTGCTGCTCGAATTCCTCAAGAGCCGCTTCAGTCCTGTCCCTCCCTGGGACCTGGCGCTACGCAGTGGACTGCGTGGTTGATGAGCGCGCTAACGATCAGCGTGCTAGATTCTTAACCGAACTCATTCAAGGACCTGCATGAACGCCGACACCAAAGCCCCCTGCGACGAGCTGCTGCTGGACAATCAGGTGTGCTTCGCCCTGCACTCCACCTCGTTGCTGATGACCAAGGTCTACAAACCCTTGTTGCAGGCCCTGGGCCTCACCTACCCGCAATACCTGGCCATGCTCGTGCTGTGGGAGCAGGACGGCCTGACCGTAGGCGAAATCAGCCAGCGCCTGTTGACCGACCCCGGTTCGCTCACCCCGCTGCTCAAGCGCCTGGAAAGCGAAGGCCTGCTCAAGCGCACCCGCAGCCGCGAGGATGAGCGCGTGGTGCTGGTGCAACTGACCGACAAGGGCCGTGATTTGCGCGACGAGGCCAGCAAGGTGCCGCACTGCATCCTGGAAGCCTCCGGGCGCACGGTGGAACGCTTGCAGAAGCTGCAGGCCGAACTGCTCGACCTGCGCAACAGCCTGCAAAAAAGCCTCTGAGGGCTATGCTGTGAAAGCCTGTCGGACGAATGGTCGAAAATTTATCTTGCGCACTAAATGATTGCGCGCTAATTTAAACCCATACCCACCCAGCGCCAAGGCGCACAGCACACAAGCGAGGCTCAAGATGCAAAAGGTCACTCCCCTGTACATCGCAGAAGCAACCTCCACTGGTGGTCGCGACGGCAAATCCCGCTCCAGCGACGGCAAGCTCGAAGTCAAGCTGAGCACCCCTAAAGAACTGGGCGGCGCTGGCGGTGAAGGCACCAACCCCGAGCAGATGTTCGCTGCCGGCTACTCGGCCTGCTTCATCGGCGCACTGAAGTTCGTCGCCGGTCAGGAGAAGAAAGCCCTGCCTGCCGACGCCTCGATCACCGCCAAGGTCGGTATCGGCCAGATCCCCGGTGGTTTCGGCCTGGACATCGACCTGCACATCAACCTGCCGGGCCTGGCCCAGGCAGATGCCGAAGGCCTGGTGGAGAAGGCGCACAAAGTCTGCCCGTACTCCAACGCCACCCGCGGCAACGTCGATGTGCGCCTGCACGTGACGGTCTGAGTAAACGCCAGACACAAAAAAACCCGGCCAAGGCCGGGTTTTTTGTGGGCGCCAGAAGGATTACTTCTTGGTACGGCCCTTGAAGCTGTTGTCGCGGGTATCGATATCGATCCACTCGTCGATTTCGATGAAATCGGCGACCTGGATTTCAGTACCGTTGGCCAGCTTGGCAGGTTTCATGACCTTGCCGGAAGTGTCGCCACGAGCAGCGTTCTCGGTGTAGACGACTTTGCGGCTGATGGTGGTCGGCAGTTCTACCGATACCAGACGGCCTTCGAAGAAGACGGCTTCGCAGACATCTTCCATGCCTTCTTCGATGTACGGCAGAACGGCGTCGATGTCTTCTGCGTTCAGCTCGTACATGGTGTAGTCGGTGGTGTCCATGAAGGTGTATTCATCACCGTTGATGAACGACAGGGTCGCTTCTTTGCGATCCAGGATCACGTCGTCCAGCTTGTCATCGGCGAAGTAGACGGTTTCGGTCTTGTAGCCGGTCAGCAGGTTCTTCAGCTTGGTCTTCATGATCGCGCTGTTACGGCCCGACTTGGTGAATTCCGCTTTCTGGACCAGCCACGGGTCGTTGTCGATCCGCAGTACGGTACCGGGTTTCAGCTCTTTACCAGTTTTCATTACGAAGTATCCGAATCTGGATGGATTTATAAAAATCGAGGCCGCATATCATATCCAATTTCGGTAAAACTGTACCAGCGCTGTGGCAAGGTCCGGCCGAGTGGCCTGTTCCAGACACCATTGCCGGGCGTGCGTCTGCAGTTGCGGCCAGTGTTTCAGCACCCCGCGCCAGGCCTCGCCCATGTCACGATCCATGTTCCAGGCACGCCACAACGCCACCAGTGCATCTGCGGCATCGTCCGACAGACCCTGTCGATAGATCTTGAGAAAAGCCTCGAGTTTTTCCCAGTGAGCGTTCTCTTCCTGCACGTAGATGTGCCACAGCAGAGGGCGCCCGGCCCATTGGGCACGCACGAAGGAGTCCTCGCCGCGCACGGCATTGAAGTCGCAACACCAGAGGATACGGTCGTAGTCGTCCTGGCTGACGAATGGCAGCACCTGCAAGGTCAGCGCCCCGCGCTGGCGCACCTCGCCCACGGCCAGTCGTTCACCCAGCCACGCATGCAGGTCGGACAGGATTCGACCTTCGGGGACCAGCAGGTGGGTGGGCTGATCATCTGCCGCCAGGGCTTCCAGCCAATGACCCAACTGCGCGTTCTCGTAGGCGAACAACGACATCAGTCGCGCCTCGGGCGCAGGTTTCACGCCGAGGCCGGCAAGGAATGCCTTGCGCGCGGCAGCATCCTGCTCGAACGCAGCACGCTTGCCCAGCAGTTCGCCTTCACGCAGCAAGCCGCCGGTATTGGCGGTGAAACCCGGGAAGAAAAACACTTTGCGCAGGCCATTGGGTTGTGGCGAAGGCAGCCCATGACAACCCTCGACCCAGTCTTCGGCGCTCAGGTATTCGAGGTTCAGCCACAACGCTGGTGTCGAGCGCTCGGCCAGGGCTTCGACATAGGCCGCCGGCAGTCGGCAACCGAAGGCACCGATCACCACCTCGGCGGTTTCGCATGCGGGCCAATCGACCGGCCAATGGCATACCTCGACGCCCTGCTGATATTGCCGCGCGGCCTGTGGATCAGCCTCCGGGCACAGGCGTGCAAACGCGTGCAGGTCGTCCACCCAAAGGCGCACGGTCAACGCATGCTCATTGGCGAGCTGGCGCGCCAGGCGCCAGGTGACGCCAATATCGCCGTAGTTGTCGACGACCGTGCAGAAAATGTCCCAGGTGGCTTTCACGACCACTCCCCTCGCAGCGCAGAAAACCATGGATTGTGCGGATAAACCGGCACCGACAAAAGCGCTACCCGCACCCGGCAATAAAACAAATCGCACAGCCATGCGACAATGGCCCCTCGATCGACCCCTGCCAGGAGGCCACGATGCCCCGTCGCCGCGAACTGAAGATCACCCTGAACCCTTTGCAGTTGATTGTCTGCGTGGCCTTCGGCCTGTGGCTCGGCGCCGTCGCCATCGCTTCAAGCCTGTGGCTGGCCTGGCAGCTGTGGCCACAGCAGGTCGAGCCACTGGCCCAGGCAGTGGCACCGGCACGCAGCGCCCTCGCCCCAGTTGCCCCGCCGCAACCGGCCGACGCGCAGCAGGCGATGTTCGAGCGCTACAAGGAAATCCTCAACACGCAGCAAGCCCAACAGGCCATCGAGGCCAACCCGCGCAACCTGAACAACCCCAAATGCCAGTTCTGGCTGCAGCAGAACCGCAATGCACCGACCGACAAGAGCCAGGCCAACGTGCTGGAGTTCTGCCACTGACCATGGACAAGCCAACCCTGCTCGCGCGCATCATCGACACCCTCGAGCACGACATGGAGGTGCTGCGCCGCGCCGCCCAGACCGCCTACGAAACCGCCACCGCCGAAGAGAACATCGCCGAGAACAAGTACGACACCCTGGGGCTCGAGGCCTCCTACCTCGCCACCGGCCAGGCGCGTCGTACCGCCGAAATCCGCCAGGCGCTGCTGAGCTACCAGCAGTTGCTGCTGCGCGACTACGATCCAGCGCGTGGCATCCAGCTGAGCAATCGGGTAACGCTTGAAGATGAGCAAGGTCGCCAGCAGTTGCTGTTTCTCGGCCCCGAGGGCGCCGGACTGAAAATCGGCGAAGGCCCTGGACTGGTGACCGTGATCACCCCGCGCTCGCCGCTGGGCAAGCAGTTGATCGGCAAGAAACTCGATGACGAAGTGAGCCTGGTGCTCGCCGGAGTGGCGCAGGTGCAATTCGTTGTCGAAGTCGACTGACGGCAGGACTCAAAAGCCTGCCATCGCATCGAACTGCTTCGCCAACCCCTGCGCCTCGAAACACGCCAACAGATAGTCGATGAACGCGCGGGTCTTGCCCGGCAGCAGCTTGCGTTCGGCGTAGTAGACGCTGACGCTGCCATCGTCCACATACCAGTCCGGCAACACCCGGCACAGCCGTTTGCTGGCGAAGTACGGCACGGCGAACGGCATGCTCACCAAGGCAATGCCCAGCCCTTGCTCCGCCGCAGCACAGGCTGCATCCGAGTCGCTCATGGTCATCGCCTGGCGCAGTTGCAGCGGGCGCTGCTCCTGGCTGCGGCTGGTCAGCGGCCAGGAGCGCACTCGCCCGGTCTGCGGCGAACGGATCAGGATGCCGTCGTGCTGGGGTAATTGCTCCGGCATCTGGATCGGCGCGTGCCGCTGCAGGTATTCAGGCGCGGCTACCAAGACCCGGTGTGCAGGCGCCAGCTTGCGCGCAACGACACCCGGCGGCAGGTCGAAGCCGCCGCCAATCGCCGCATCGAACCCTTGGCCGATGAGGTCGACCTGGCGGTTGTCGAAATGCCAATCCGGGGTGATCGCCGGGTATCTGCGCAAGAACTCTCCCAACAACGGCAGCACGTACAACCGACCGAACACGATGCCCATGCTGACCCGCAGCACCCCGGCCGGTTGACCTTCGCTACTGGCCAGGTTGGCCACGGCGTACTGGATGCTGCGAAAACTCTCGCTCACTTCACCGAGAAAGCGTTGCCCGGCCTCGGTCAGGGTCAGTTTGCGCGTACTACGCTGGAACAGGCGCACACCCAGGCGAGATTCCAACTGGGCGACGTTCTTGCCCACCGCCGCAGGCGTGATGGACAGACGTCGGGCGGCCTCGGCGAAGCTGCCGACCTCGGCACTGGTGATGAAGCACTCGAGGCTGCTGAAGGATTCCATTAGCAATTCCCAACCAGAAGTTCACTCTGATGATAGTGATTGCCATCTTATCAGCAGGTAATCCTCAGCCGATACTGGCCCCATCCAAGGCAAACCCGCCTTGCTCGCTTCAGGAGAGCAACATGTCCCACGTATCGAACCTCGAAGGCAAAGTCGCCCTGGTCCAGGGCGGTTCCCGCGGCATCGGCGCCGCCATCGTCCGGCGCTTGGCCCGCGAAGGCGCACAGGTCGCCTTTACCTATGTCAGCTCTGCTGCTCCCGCACAGGCCCTGGCTGAAGCTATCAACGCCGAGGGTGGTCGCGCCCTGGCCCTACGCGCCGACAGCGCTGATGCCAGTGCGGTACAGCAAGCGGTGCAAGACACCGTCAAAGCCTTCGGCCGCCTCGACATCCTGGTCAACAACGCCGGCGTATTGACCGTGGCGCCAGTGACCGAATTCGATCTCGGCGACTTCGACCGCATGCTGGCGATCAACGTGCGCAGCGTGTTCGTCGCGAGCCAGGCGGCGGCCCGACACATGGGCCAGGGGGGCCGGATCATCAACATCGGCAGCACCAACGCCGAACGCATGCCGTTTGCAGGCGGCGCGCCCTACGCCATGAGCAAGTCGGCGCTGGTCGGCCTGACCCGCGGCATGGCCCGTGACCTCGGCCCCCAGGGCATCACCGTCAACAATGTGCAGCCTGGCCCGGTAGACACAGATATGAATCCGGCCAGCGGCGAGTTCGCCGACAGCCTGATCCCGTTGATGGCGATCGGACGCTACGGACATGCCGATGAAATCGCCAGCTTCGTCGCCTATCTGGCCGGCCCGGAAGCTGGCTACATCACCGGCGCCAGCCTGCTGGCCGATGGCGGGTTCGCCGCCTGAGCCATTGCGACAGGGAGCGGCCCTCTGGCCGCCCCTATCCGCCAGCCGCCACGAAAGCTTCGTCCACCCGCGCCAACTGCGCTTCGCTCAAGGTCCCCGCCTGGTAATGCAGCTTGATCCAGGCCAGCAGGTAGTCGTAGCGCGCCCGCGCCAGATCACGCCGAGTAGTCGCCAGTTGCTGTTCGGCATTGAGCACATCCAGATTGACCCGCTCGCCTCCCTGCACACTCTTGCGCGTCGACACCACCAGCGCCTCGGCCGCCTGCAGCGCCCGCTCATAGGCACGCAAGCGACTGGCGCCGGACTCGCAGGCGTTGTATTGCTTGCGCAGTTCGATAAGCGTGTTGCGCGTATTGCCATCCAGTTCGTACTCGGCCTGCTCCAGATGCCGGCTGGCCTGGCGCGTCGAAGCGCTGACGCCACCACCGGCAAACAGCGGCACGCTGATCTCGATACCGACGGTGTTGGTGTCGTAGCGCTGATTGTAGGTGTTACCACTGTCCGACTCCTGGCGCCGCGAAGTGGCGAAGGCGCTGACCTTGGGCAGGTGCCCGGCGCGATTACGCTCGACTTCGTAGCGCGCCACTTCCAGCGCATGGCGCTGCGAGCCGAGTTGCGGGTTGCTGGCCAGCGCCAGCGATTGCCAGGCCTCATAGCTGGTCGGCGTAACCTGCGGGAAGGCGAAGCCACTGCGCAGCGGCGCCAGCTCATCGATACGCACAGCCGGCTCGCCGATCAGCGCACCGAGCTCGCGCAATGCGGCATCCTCGTCGTTACGTGCCTGGATTTCCTCGGCATCAGCCAACTCGAAACGTGCCTGGGCCTCGAGGATGTCGGTGCGCGTCCCCTCGCCGGCCTGGAACAGACGCTGGTTCTGCTGAAACTGCTGGCGGTAAGCCTGCTTGCTGGCCACGCTGATAGCGATCTGATCCCGGGCATACAGGGCCTGGGTGTAGCTGGTCATCACCCGCACCAGCAACTGTTGGCTCTGGTCGCGGAAGCTCTCGTCGGCAAACAGCGCCTGGGCCACCCCCTTGCGGTAGGCGGCATAGGCTTCATAGTCAAACAGCGGTTGCTGGAGGATGAAAGTCGAGCCATAGCTGTCATAGCGCCTGTCTTCGCTCGAACGACGCGAATCACCGAGGTAGCTGGCTTTCGAATCGTTGCGACCCTTGTTGTAGCTGTAGGAAAGATTGGGTAGCAGGCCCGCACGGCCGATGGCGCGGTACTCCTGGCCTGCCTCGCGGGCCTTGAAGGCGGCGAGGTAGGTTGGATCGCGGCGCAAGGCCTGTTCGTAGACCTGAAACGGCCCCATGCCGGCCTGGGCCAGTGTCGGCAGCAGCACGCAGGCCGCCAGCAGACCGGTTGCAGATGATTTCATCGCAACGTCCTTATTGTTCGGTCAAGGCGCTGCCTGCACGGTCGAGCAGGGGCTTGAACAGGTAGTTGAGCAGCGAGCGCTCGCCAGTGCGCACGAACAGTTCGGCGGGCATGCCCGGACGGATCGACAAGCCCTGCAAACGCGCCAGCGCCTCTTCGCTGACGGTGCTGCGCAGCACGTAGTACGGCTGGCCGCTGCGCTCGTCGAGCAACTGGTCGGCCGAAATCAGCGCCACCTCGCCGGTGACCCGTGGCGTGCTGTTCTGGTTGAAGGCCGTGAACAGGATATCGACCGGCAACTGCGGCGCGACCTTGTCCACCAGGTTCACCGGCAAGCGCCCCTCCACCTCCAGCGCTGCGCCTTGCGGCACGATCTCCAGCAACGTGTCGCCCGCCCGCACCACTGCACCCTCGGTGTGTACGCCCAGGTTGACGGCGATGCCGTCGGCGGGTGCGAGGATCTCGCTGTGACGCAACTCGAAGCGTGCCGAGTTGAGCTGCTGCTCCAGCGTCGCGGCCTTGACCTGGGCCTCGGCCAGTTGGGTGCGCACCTCTTTCTGGTATTCCTCGCGGCGCTGCTGCAGGTTGAGCCGGGCCTCGACGATGCCTTGCTCCAGGCGCGCGCTGTCGCCCGCGTTCTGCGCCAGGTCACGTTGCACCTGGGACAATTGCCGCTGGTATTCGAGCACCCGATTGCGCGGGATGTAGCCCTCGCCGGCCAGCGGGCGCAGATTGTCCAACTGCTCGCGCAGGGAGTCAGCCTGGGCCTGCAGGTCGCCCCGTGCCCGGCGCATGCCGGCCAGTTGGGCCTGGGAGCCTTCGATGCTGGCCGACACCGCGCCCTGTTCACGGGCCAGGGCCTGGCGACGGCTATCGAACAGCTGGCGCTGACCTTCAACAACCAGGCCGAGTTGCGCATCGGACTCATCCATCAGCTCCGCAGGAAACTGCACCTGCCCCACGTTGTCCCGTTCACCGCGCCAACGCGCAAGGCTGGCCTGGGTCATGCGGTACTGGGCCTGCAGCGCCTCGACATCTGCTTGTACCTGGGTACGATCGAGGCGGAACAGCGGCTCCCCCTGACGCACCATCTGCCCTTCGCTGACCAGAATCCGGCTGACCACCCCGGCAGCCATCGACTGCACTGCCTTGCGCTTGCCCGACACCACCACGGTGCCCTGCACCGCCACGCCCTGATCCAGCGGCGCAAGGCTGGCCCAGGCCATGAATCCGCCAAAGCCCAGCAGGGTCAGCAGCCAGCCAAGGCGCACGTAGAAGCGTGCATCGCTCGTCACGCGGCTCATGCACCACCTCCGGCTTGCAGCGGCCGCTGTGCGGTGCCCTGGCCCAGCGCCTGGAGAATATCCCGCGCAGGGCCAAACGCCTGCACGCGCCCGTCATTCATTACCAGCAGTTTGTCAGCCTGGGCCAGCGCCGCGCTGCGATGGGTCACCAGCACCACCGTGCGCCCCAGAGCCTTCAACTGGACGATGGCATTGGCCAACGCCGCCTCGCCAAGGCTGTCGAGGTTGGAGTTGGGTTCGTCGAGCACGATCAGACACGGGCTGCCATAGAGCGCGCGTGCCAGGGCAATGCGTTGCTTCTGGCCGCCAGAGAGGTCGCCACCGCCCTCGCCCAGGCGCGTGTCGTACCCCTGCGGCAAGCGCAGGATCAATTCATGCACCCCCGCCAGACGCGCAGCCTCCACCACCTTCTGGCCGTCGAGCTCGCCGAATCGGGCGATATTCTCGGCAATGCTGCCACGCAGCAGCTCGATACTTTGCGGCAGATAGCCGATATGCGGACCGAGCGCATCGCGGTCCCACTGGGAAAGCTCGGCGCCATCCAGGCGCACATGCCCCGCCAGCGGTTGCCAGACACCCACCAGCAACCTGGCCAGGGTCGACTTGCCGGACCCCGAAGCCCCCAGCACCCCCAGCACCTCACCGGGCGCCAGGGCAAAACTGACCTGCTGCACGGTGGCGACCCTGCGCCCCGGTGGCCCGCCGCTGACCTGCTCGATGGACAACTGACCGTCAGGCGCTGGCAGCGACATTGGCACTGGTGGTTCAGGATGCTCCTGCAGCAAGGTTTCCAGGCGCTTGTAGGCCAAGTGGGCACCGCTCCACTGCTTCCACACCGCGATGAGCTGGTCGATCGGCGCGAGCACCCGGCCCATGAGAATGGAGCCGGCGATCATCATGCCCGGCGTCATCTGGCCCTCGATCACCAGCAGCGCACCCAGGCCCAGCACCAGCGACTGCAAACACAGGCGCAGGGACTTGCTGGTGGCAGTGATCACTGCCGACGTGTCGCTGGCCCGGTTCTGCAACTCGAGAAAGCGCCCGTGCAAGGCGAACCAGCGCTGGCGCAGCGCGCCGAGCATGCCCATGGCCTGGATGCTTTCGGCGTTGAGCAGTTGGCTGCCGGCCAGGCTGCTCGACTGCTGCTGCAGGCTGCTCGCTTCGGCCAGCGGGCGCTGGGTCAGGCGCTCGTTGAGCACGGCCAGCAGTACCAACAGCAAGGCTCCGGCACTGGCGAGCACACCCAGCCAGACGTTGAACAGAAAAATCACCGCCAGGTACACCGGAAACCAGGGGGCATCGAAGAAGGCGAACAACGCAGGGCCGGTGACGAACTGGCGCACCTGGGTCATGTCGTTCAAGGCCTGGCCAGCGGCGCCATCACCCTGGCGCAAGTTACGTTCGAACGCGGCGCGATAGATGTTCAGGTTTAAGCGCTGTTCCAGTCGATGGCCGACGCGAATGACAATGAAACTGCGCACCGCTTCCAGCACGCCCATATATACGAAGAAACCCACCACCATCAGGGTCAACATCCACAAGGTGGTTTCATTCTGCGAAGTCAGTACACGGTCGTACACTTGCAGCATATAAATCGACGGCACGAGCATGAGAATGTTGATCAGCGCAGTAAAACAACCGACGCTGATCAACGTCGATTTGAATTCGCCAAGTGCCGCCCACAAAAGTGCGCCGGGCCTGTTGCTCGGAAGTTTCATGTTTCGCCCTTAATGCCGTTATAACTTGGCCGGATAGTTAGGCTCTGTACGAAAAGCTTTGATACTCGGTGATGCTGCGTTGAAAACAGCCTCGGAATGCTCATTTACAACCCGTAAACTCCGCTTCCTCGGCTGTTTTCGCCTTGCCTGACCTTCGTCTCAAAACTTTTCATACAGACCCTAGTTGTCCACACGCTCCAGCACCACTGCACTGCCGGCGGCTGAAGTCCAGGTATAGCGACCGGCGCCCTGTCGGCTGAAATGCACCACCGTGCTGCCGTCGCCGCCCACCAGTGCCAGGGTGTCGGGTGTCACCAGCCAACTGCCCGGACGAATCCCGAGCAAGCGCTCGGCGCAGGCCAGGTCGCCGTCAAGCGCGCCCTCGCTGGCCGACAGGCGCAGGGTGCAGGCATTGGCCTGCTGCTGCTGCGGATAAAGCGCCCAGCGCCCGGCCAGTTGCGCGGCGTTGGGGAGTAGCAGGCTGCTCGCCATACCTACCTCGGTCATAGACATCAAGGGAATCGCGCCCAGCGCGATCATTCGTTTGATTGCTCGCATCCATCCACCTCGCGTGGTCCATGTGGCTGGGAGCGACCCGCGCAGCGCTACGCGGGCCGCTCCCGGCCCGTCAGACCACGATATCCGTGGCGACGGCCTGACCTACGGTGGTCACCAGGAAGTCAGCCAGACTATTGCCGGTGAAGTCGATGGACAGGCTGCCCAGGTTGGTCGCCTGGTCGTAGCTGAGGACGGCCTCGCCGGCATGTCCGGTGAAAGCACTGACGAACTCTAGCGGTAGCTTGCCCTGGGAAAACGCCGAGATGGCTGACAGATCAATCTTGTCCTGACCGCTGACAAAATCCATGATCCGGTCCGGCGCCTTGGCTGTAGAATCGCTGATGGCCCCATAGACGAAGGTGTCCGCACCGCTTCCCCCCCAGAGGGTGTCAGCCCCGCCACCGCCGTAGATGATGTCGTTGCCGGCACCACCCTTGAGCACGTTGGCCACCGCGTTGCCGATCAACAGGTCGTTGCCCGAACCGCCGATGGCGTTTTCCACGGTCACGCCCTTGGCGATCGAGACGTTCCCGATCATGCCGCCAACATCGGAGAACGAAGCCTCGTTGAGGTTGATCTTCTGGTTCTGGGTGAACCCGGAGAAGTCCAGAGTATCGTTGCCGCCGCCATCCCACACGCTGAACACCACCTTCGACGAAGCCGAGGTGGCCGAGTAGAAGTCGCGATCAGCCGTGGAGTTGAAGCCATACACGGTATCGCCCGAACGCGTGGCGTAGTTGGCGCCGTAGAGTTTCTGGATCGCCGCGATGTCGTCCATCAGCGGGGCCGACGCGTAGTACTGCCCGCCGCCCTTGACGAAGTTCTGCGCGGTGTTGCTTTCGCTCCAGTAGCTCATGACGCTGTAGCCGCGGGTGTCCTGTGCATACGAAGCGTCACGGTAGCTCGGGTTGCCCTCGCCGGCGTTGTAGTCACCGGGGTGGGACAGGCCGAGCACGTGGCCGATCTCGTGGGTCAGGGTCTGGCGACCGTAGTTGCCAGTGTCGGGATTGATGTTCACCTGATAACCGCTATTGATCAGGTACCACGACTCACCTTTGTGCGAACCCCATCCGTCGAACGGCAGGTAGGCGAACGCCGCGCCACCGTTGCTGGCGCTGAAGTTGCCGAAGGTCATGTGACCGTCGCCGCCCGAAGCTGCCTCGGTGAAGCTCAGCTTGGCCACGTCGGCCCAGGACTCCATGGCCAGCTTGGCCTGGGCTTTCTGCTGGTTGTTGAACTGGCTGAAGCTGCCCAGGCCACGACTGACGAAGTCCGCCGGCGCTTTGGTCAGGAAGGTGTAGGTGAGGCTGATGGTGCCGTCCTTGTTCAGGTCCTTCCAGGACGCCCCGTCGCGCAGCAGCTGGGTGGCTGCCTGATCGACGGTGAACGAAGGTTTGCCATTGATGTTCGCACCACCGCGATCGTACTGGTGGGCGAAACTGTTGATCAGCCCGAAGGCCGAACTCGGCCCGTTCGGTTGCAACACCGAGGCAGCGGAAACAACAGCATTTGCTTTGACTTTCGACATGCAGACACTTCCTTGTTTGCGGAAAAGTTGATGTTCGACAGGAACGCTCAAACTTTCGGCGAGAGCATCCTGTCACTCGCCCTTGTGAGGCGCAAAAAAACTGACACATTCAGAAACTTTCTGTCCAGTGTTTTTTGACGCCAATCTTCCGAACGGAGAAATAAGCCGTGTGCCGCTGTTATTTGCGCAAACTGTTATGCATCAGGTGTATTGAGGAGTACCCATACTCCAGATAATGACTGACCGGTTTATTATTCAAGGCCGGGAAGTTTTATTATGAAAAAGCGACGTCCTGCTGATGATTCAAGACCGTTGTTCGTTAATGGCATCTGGCCTCGCGACAACCGGTCGCACGACCCTCCGTCGCCTGCTCGTTGACTTGCCGAGGGGCGCGGCGCTCAGTAGGTGCTGGTCACAGCCCCTCCACTGACAGGACGACACAATGACAAGACTCACGGTGCAATCCGGCGATTTCTTGCAAGGTGAAGGCGAGTATCGCAACGGATCGCTCACACTCAAGACCCCACGCAGCCAGGCCGGTGAGCGTATCTCTCTGGCCCGTATCAAGGACCTCCGGCTCGCCAGCCTGGAATCGAACCGCAACCTGGGCGCCACCCTAGGCTGGGGTGTAGCCGGCGCCCTGGTGGCCGGGCCGGTCGGCATGCTCGCCGGATTGTGGCTTGGCGGCAAAGAGGAGGAAGCCACCTTTCTCGCCACTTTCAAGGATGGCCGCAAGCTGCTGGCCATTACCGATGGCAAGACCTGGTCGAAGATCGACGACACCTGGCGCCAGCGTCAGCGCTCGGGCGCCAGGTAAAACGATCGGGTTCGAGTTCGTCTGCATGATCGAGGTGTTCCTTTCGCGGGCAAGCCCGCTCCCACGGGTACCCCACTGAACGCAAGAGCAGTGTGATACCCGTGGGAGCGGGCTTGCCCGCGAAAAGAACACCGCACAGCCCCTGACACCCCTGCTACCATTGCGCCCCCTTTGCCAACCGCCCCACCGAATGCCGCCGGAGCAACCGGCGCGTCCGCCTTCCAAGGAGCCTTGCATGACCTCGCTTCGCCCCCGCCTGCCCTTTGGCCTGCTTGGCCTGGGCCTTGCGCTGCATGCTGGCCAGGGTCTGGCCGATGAACGCGTGACCCTCGCCCCCTTGCAGGTCACCGAACGCAGCGGCGATGACGGCTATCAACCTCGCGAAGCCCAGGTCGGCGGCTGGCATGCCGCACCGCTGCTCGACACCCCGGCCTCGGTCAGCGTGTTCAGTCGCCAACTGCTCGATGATCGCCAGGTACGCCTGCTCAGCGAGGTGCTGCAAAGCGATGCCTCGGTCGGCGAAAGCTACGCGCCGATCGGCTACTACGAGAACTTCAACGTGCGCGGCTTCGAACTGAATGCCGCCAGCAGCTACCGGATCAATGGCCAGACCATCGCCGGCGAGCAGAACGTGGCGCTGGAGAACAAGCAACAGGTCGAATTGCTCAAGGGATTATCGGGCCTGCAGAGCGGCGTGTCCGAACCCGGCGGGCTGGTCAACTATGTGACCAAGCGCGCCGAGGATGTGCGCAGTGTCACCGTCTCGACCAACGAGCAGGGCGAACGCTACCTGGCCACCGACCTCGGCGGCTGGTTCGGCAGCGAGAAACAGTTCGGCCTGCGCGCCAACCTCGCCCATGAAGACATCCGTTCCTACGTCGACCATGCCGACGGCAAGCGCGACTTCGCCTCGCTGGCATTCGACTGGCAGATCAACCCCGACGCCACCCTGCAACTCGATGTCGAGTATCAGCACCGCGAACAGCGCTCGGTGCCCGGCTACCAGTTGCTGGGCGGCACCCAGGTGCCCCACGGCATCGACCCGGACGACCGCCTGGCCTACCAGCATTGGGCCAAGCCTGTGACGAACGACTCGTTGAACCTGGGCGGACGCTTCGAGTACCGCTTCAACGAAGCCTGGACCGGCACGCTCAGCGCTTCGCGCAGCAAGGTTGTGATTGACGACTACAGTGCGTTCGCCTGGGGCTCCGGCGACGACGCGTTCTTCTCCGGCAACGGCGACTACGGCATCTACGACTTCCGCAGCCCCGACGACATCCGGCGCACCGACGAACTCCAGGCCACCCTCGAGGGACGTTTCCAAGCCTTGGGCCTGCAGCATGAACTGACTGTCGGCAGCAGCGCCCAGCGCCGGACCCTTGATCAGCGTCCGTATTACAACGAGTGGCTCGGCAGCGGAAACATCTACACCGGCGCGCCCGCTCTGGCGCCGTCCGAAAAACCGATCGGACATAGCGAACGCCGCCTGGACAGCCGCCAGTACGGCCTGTTCGTCAGCGACCGCATCAGCTTCAACGAGCAATGGCAGACCGTACTCGGCGCCCGCGAAGTGCGCCTGGACGAAAAGACCTGGGACGAAACCGGTGCTGCTGGCCGCCATACCCGCCAGTACCAGTTGCTGCCCAACGCCGCCCTGATCTACAAACCGCAAGCGGACACCACGCTGTACGCCAGCTGGTCCAAAGGCCTGTCGGCGGGCGGTACCGCGCCTTGGTTCGCCAGCAACGCTGCCGAGATCCTCGCCCCGGCCCTGTCGCGCCAACTGGAAGTAGGCATCAAGCGCGACTGGAAAGGCATGAGCCTGAGCGCAGCGCTGTTCCAGATCCGCCAGGCCTACCAGTACGCCCGCCCGCAGGAGGGTACGGCCCCGATCTATGTGCAACAAGGCCAGCAGAAGAACACCGGCCTGGAGCTCGGCGCCAGCGGCTGGGTGACATCCAACCTGCAGTTGCACGCCAGCGCCGCCGCAATCCGCGCCCGGGTGAAGAACAGCGGCACCGACGCCTACGAGGGCCACCAGGCGATCAACGTGCCTCGTCTGCGCGCGGCGCTGCAAGCCGAATACAACCTCCCGGTGCCGGGCCTGGCACTGCTCGGCGGTGCACGCTACAGCGCCAGCAAGTACGCGAGCCAGGCAGGCAACGTCGAGGTCGGCGGCTACACGGTATTCGATATCGGCAGCCGCTACCGCATCCGCATCGGTGACTACGACACCGTGCTGCGCCTGACGGTCGATAACCTCTTCAACAAGCGCTACTGGCGCGATGTGGGGGATTACCTGGGCGACAACTATCTGTTCCAGGGCGCGCCGCGCACGGCAAGACTGTCGGCGTCGGTCAGTTTCTGAATATATCGCGTCCCCCGCGGCCACCGGCTTGGTCGGTGTTCGCGGGCGAGCCCGCCAAGCCGGATTTCACGCAAACAAAAAACCCCTGAACCTTTCGATTCAGGGGTTTCTTGTGGAATGTGGCGGTGAAGAAGGGATTTGAACCCTTGATACGATTTCTCGTATACACACTTTCCAGGCGTGCTCCTTCGACCACTCGGACACTTCACCGGATCTCTTCAAGCCATTCAGCCTGTCGAGGCGCGCTAATTTAGTAGAAGACCTTTCCTTTGGCAAGCATTTTTTTCAGAATTTTCATGCGCTTAAGCCTCGCCCCGGAAAAGGCTGGCCAGCCAGGGCGATGCTGCCAATCTGGCCTGCGCTTTTTCCGCATTCCGGACACCTGCCCCGACGCCACACGGGGTAGCTGGCCAAGGCTGACCGGCCAGTCAGCCTTGGCGCTTTACCTGGCCTGCGCTGCTGGGTAACGTCATCGCCACGCCACCCAAAGGACTCTGTCATGAGCGAGCTGATTACCTACCACGCCGAAGACGGCATCGCCACCCTGACCCTGAACAACGGCAAGGTCAACGCGATCTCGCCGGACGTCATCACCGCCTTCAACGCAGCACTGGACCGCGCCGAGGAAGAACGTGCCGTGGTGATCATCACCGGCCAGCCAGGCATTCTTTCCGGCGGCTACGATCTCAAGGTGATGACCGCCGGCCCCAAAGAGGCGATCGACCTGGTCACCGCCGGCTCCACCCTGGCCCGCCGCCTGCTCTCGCACCCCTTCCCGGTGATCGTCGCCTGCCCCGGCAATGCCGTGGCCAAAGGCGCGTTCCTGCTGCTGTCGGCCGACTACCGTATCGGTGTCGAAGGCCCGTACAAGATCTGCCTGAACGAGGTCCAGATCGGCATGACCATGCACCATGCCGGGATCGAGCTGGCCCGCGACCGCCTGACCCGCTCCACCTTCCAACGCTCGGTGAACAATGCCGAGGTCTTCGACCCGCACGGGGCGATGGTGGCCGGGTTTCTCGACAAGGTAGTACCCGCCGAGCAACTCCAGGAAACGGCGCTGAGCGCGGCGCGGGAACTGAAGAAACTGAACATGCTGGCGCACAAGAACACCAAGCGCAAAGTGCGCAAGGCGCTGCTGGAGACGCTCGACAAGGCGATCGAAGCCGACAAGGGCCACATGGGCTGAAACCAGGCTTGCTGGAGTCGCCGCGTGCCGCTCCAGCAAGCCAGGACGCGACCGGGCTCCGTTCGCCGGTTTGCCCTGACCAGTGCACGGTCGTACACTGCGCCGCGACTGTCTGGTGTGAGCCGTATCATGCTCTATATGCTTCGCATGCTCCTTCTGGCGCTGCACTTCCTGCTGGTCGGCGCCGTCGGCCTGGTCATCGGCCTGTGCCGCCCCTTCAACCCCGATAACAGCCGCTTGTTCGCCTGCCTCTACAGCGTGCCGGCAGCCTGGCTCATGCGCATCCGGGTCAAGGCTGAAGTCGGCCCCTTGTGGGACCAGCCGCCCGGCTGCGTGATCGTCGCCAATCATCAATCCAACTACGACCTGTTCATCCTCGGCCAGGTGGTTCCGCGGCGTACGGTCGCCATCGGCAAGAAGAGCCTGGGCTGGATTCCGTTGTTCGGCCAATTGTTCTGGCTCGGCGGCAACGTACTGGTGGACCGCAAGAATGCCTACCAGGCGCGCAAGGCGATGCGACTGACCACGCGGATCCTGCGCGACGACACCTCGATCTGGATCTTCCCCGAAGGCACACGCAACCCGACTGAACACCTGCTGGCGTTCAAGAAAGGCGCGTTCCACATGGCGGTCGAGGCCGGCGTACCGATCGTGCCGGTATGCGTCAGCCGCTACTCCAAGCGCCTGAGCCTCAACAGTTGGCGACAGCGCACGGTGATCGTCCGCTCCTTGCCACCGATCGCCACCCATGGCCTGGGACAGCAGGACGTGCCGGCGCTGATGGAGCAATGCCGACTGCAGATGCAGCAGTGCATCGATCGTATGGAGCGGGAGTTGCCGCAGGCCTGAGCCGCCAGCTTGCTCTACGCCGCAGCACGGCCCAAGCTGTCGGGGTGTCCAACCGAAGAAGCAGGCAACCATGGGTCGAGTCGTCGCAGCGGCGGTGTACAGCGCCGGGAGAAAGGTCACCAACATCAGCCTCGACGAGGGCAGCGAATGGGCACGCAAGCCTGGGCACTTCGTCTGGATAGGCCTGGAGGAGCCCAACGCCCAGGAGCTGGCCAACCTGCAGCGCCAGTTCGGCCTGCACGAACTGGCCATCGAGGACGCGCTGGAGAAGCACAGCCGCCCCAAGCTCGAAACCTTCGGCGACGCGCTGTTCATCGTCACCTATTCGCCGGTGCGCCATGAGGGCAAGCTGGAGTTCATCGAGACCCACATCTTTGCGGGCAACGGCTACATCATCACCTGCCGCAACGGCCATTCGAAATCCTACGCCCTGGTACGTCAGCGCTGCGAAGCGCGGCCGCTGCTGCTCGAGCATGGCGAGGACTTCGTGCTCTACGCCCTGCTCGACTTCGTCACCGAAAACTACCAGCCCGTCAGCGAGGCGATCCATGGCGAGATCGAGGAGCTGGAGCAAAGCGTGCTCAGCGGCTCGCTGCAAGAGCAGGACATCCGCCGCCTGCACAGCTTGCGGCGCGACATCCTGCGCTTGCGCCGCTACGTGGCGCCGATGGTGGAGATCGGCGAAGAGCTGCAGCGCCTGAGCTTTCCTTTCATCGACAAGAACATGCGCCCATACTTTCGCGACGTGCAGATCCACGTCACGCGGCAGATGGAGGACCTTGTCGGCATCCGCGACATCGCCAGCCAGACCATCGAGATCGGCATGCTACTGGAGTCGTCACGCCAGAGCATCGTGCAGCGCAAGTTCGCTGCCTGGGCGGCAATACTCGCCTTCCCCACGGCCATTGCCGGGATCTACGGGATGAACTTCCAGAACATGCCGGAGCTGAGCTGGCACTATGGGTACTTTGCGGTGCTGGGCGTGATCGGGGCGGGATGTGCAGGGCTGTATGCGAGCTTCAAGCGCTCGGGATGGTTGTAACGGGCTAGCTAGCGAGTCGTTCTTTTCGCGGCGGCGCCATACAAGCCCGCGAAAAGAACGACGCAGCGGCAGGCTCAGGCCGCGCTCTGCTTGCCCTTGCGCGGTTGCTGGACGAACCGCAGCATCCACTCGCCCACCAGATCGCCCTGGTGCTCGGTGGCCAGGCTCGCCACCGCCTGGTGATACACCTCATCCCCCAGAACGTCCTGGCGCGCATCGAGCAGCGCACGGGAATAGTCGTGGACAAACTCCGGATGCCCCTGGAAGCACAGCACCTGGTCACCCACGTGATAGGCCGCATTCGGGCAGAAATCGCTGGAGGCGATCAGGGTTGCGCCTTCAGGCAACGCGGTCACCTGGTCCTGATGGCTGATCAGCAGGGTCAGTTCGGTCACCTCAGGGTCCATCCATGGCGCGTGGGCAGCCAGGCTGTAGCGGTGGATACCCAGACCCCAGCCGCGATCGGCGCGCTCAGCCTTGCCGCCCAGCACCAGCGCCAGCACCTGGTGACCAAAACAGACCCCCAGCAGCTTCTCGCCCCGCTCATAAAGCTTGAGCAGGTAGGCCTTGAGGGTCTGGATCCAGGGATCGGTACCGAACGAGTCGGCCTTGCTGCCGGTTACAAGGTAGGCATCGAAGGTTTCACCTTCGGGCGGATACTCGCCGTTCATCACGTTGAAGACGCGAAACTCGGCGGCGATCGGCTGACGCGAGAACAGCTGCTCGAACATCCTTCCGTAGCCCTGGTACTGCGCGGTCAACTCCGGTCGCAGGACATCGGTTTCAAGGATGCAGATGCGTAACGACATAGGGATAGTCCTGAACGACATGTAGTGGAATCTGATGTAGAGACTGACGCGAAAGACACGTACAAGCAAGAGGTGTGCACTGACGAACGGTCACCTGGCAGGCCCTGCCCCTACAGCATCCTCAATGTGTCTAGTCAGAGCATGCCAGCTAAATGGCCAATGGCCTCATAACGTTCGGAAATGCCTGTTGACACGCTTAGAACAAAGGGTTCTCAAACAAGGCCGGTGTTCGCCCTACTGTTGGGGTAGGCATCCACGCAAGAGGCACGCAAGGCCTGCGTTTCATACGCCATAGTGATCGACCCGACGCAAGACAAGGAAGCCAAAGGCTATTCAGGAATAACAACAAGAAGGCGGTCCGCCATGTTCAGACAATCGAAAGTACGCCAAGCCGGACTCATACTCTTCGCCACCACGTTGCTGCTGATCCTGCCGAACCTGACACGCTTGTTCGGCTGAAGGCAGCGGTGGCATTCGCACGCCGCGCAAGGGTAATCTGCCGACCTTTCCGGGTTGGAGATCGCTCATGCGCCATTGCCTGAGTTTGCTGTTGCTGTTGGTCAGCCTGCCACTGGCGGCTGCGCAATTGACACTGGAGCTGTGCAACGGTCAACGCCAATGGCAGTCCGAGCAATTGCTCGAGCACCCGCAGGCGCGTGCTATCGACATCCCTCAGGACGTCGCCTACAAACGCCCCATGCATTACCGTGCGGTGCCGCTGGCGACCCTGCTCGAAGGGGTGAAGCCCGGCGATCACCTGCAAGCGGTGGCACTGGATGGTTTTGCCGCGGAGATGCCCGCTGCGCAGCTGCTGCAGGAAGGCCCGGCCCGGGCCTGGGTGGCCGTCGAAGATCCGCGCCAGCCATGGCCAGCGCTGGCCCAGGACAAGCCCGGCGCCGGCCCGTTCTACCTGGTCTGGACCAACCCGCAGGCAAGTGGCATCCGCCCCGAACAATGGCCCTACCAGATCGCCAGCATCCGTCGCCTGGCGCCGGTCGCCGAGCGCTTCCCTGCCCTGCTGCCTGCGCCCGAGCTTCCCGCGCAAGACCCGGTACGCCAGGGTTTTGCGTTGTTCCAGCAGAACTGCCTGGCCTGTCATCGCCTCAACGGTGCGGGGGATGCCCAGTTCGGGCCGGACCTGAACCTGCCGCACAACCCCACCGAATACTTCCAGCCGGGTTACCTGCGCCTGTACATTCGCGATCCGCAGAGCCTCAGGCAGTGGCCGCAGGCACGCATGCCGGGGTTCTCGAAGGATGTGTTGAGCGAGCAGGAGCTCGATGCGCTGATCGCCTACCTCGGGCACATGGCCAAGCGGCGACCTTGAGAGGAATGCGCGGGGCCGCAGCGCAGCCCCGAACGCGTCAGGCGATGGGTCTTTCCTGTTTGACGCCCCAACCCTCGACCTCGCCTCCCAGCGGCGAAATCACCGCCTCGAAGGCCTCCTCGAAAGCCCCGATCCCTCGGTAGGTGGCGTACATGACCTTGCTCAGCTCCAGGTGCCAGGCGCCGTCATCGCGCTCGTGTACCTGGGCATTGATCGACTCTCCGCGGAATTGCCCCGCGGCCCGGCGTGCCCCGACTTCGTCTGGAAAAGTGGCATAGAACTCGATGGGATGGATCTGGGTGAAGTCGAAACCACCCGCTTTCATCTGGCGAAGCACGCTGCTGCTGATGTCTTCGTTCTGGCTGCTCATGAAACGTCCTCCTGAAAAACCCAAGGGATAGACTTTCCGTGCACTACGCACCTGCCGGCAGCCCGCAAGGGGCCTGGCAGTTCGAGCTGATGCAAGACGCGAATGAAAACGGCGTAGACCCGCAGAAGACCGACGCCTCTGTCCAGCGTAGTGCGGATGACGGCACCTTGCCAGGTGCCCCGTTCAGGGCGCTTCGTGGATGGTGGTGATGATCACGCCGTTCTGCTCCTTGAGCCACAGCGCGGTAGGGGAAGGTTTTCGGTCCTGGAAATCGTTGAGGTCCAGTTCATCCATGAGCGGAAACAGCTTGGAGCGGATGGCCCGCGCCGCATCCTCTTCACTGGGCAGGTGCTCGCTTTTGAGCAGCAGGGACTGCGGTACACCTTTCTGATCAGCAAAGATGACTTCCCACTCTTTCATTGATCGACCCTCTTGGAAGCACAACGGTGAGTGATATCCGTACTTAGCTGACCATACACAAAGGCTGATGTTCAGAGTGGCTGAGGGATGGAGATGAAGATTTCTTCAGCAAGCGATGACAGATGCCGTAAATGAAAAAGCCCGCCATCATCGGCGGGCTTCTGCTTACGGGCAAGCGTTACTCAGGCTTGCCGTGAACCACGCCGGCGGTGTTGTCCAGCAGGCTCTTGGTCGCGGTCTGGATATAGGCCTCGAGCTTCTTGAGCATCTCAGGCTGATCCGGGCTCTCGATCAATTCGGCCTTGAACTCACGCCCCAGCTGGTAGCGATACATCCGCGGCGTCATGTCCTTGGACTCGATGAGGATGTGATCCCCCTGCACCAGGCCAACGATCTGCTCGCTGCCCGATGGCTTGATCATGCCCACGCCCTGGTCACCGGCAGGCAGGTTCAGCAGATCACGGCCCCAGCACTGGTGACGGGTGTCGCCACCCAGGCGACCCATGATGGTCGGCACGATATCGACCTGGGTGCCGACGGTGTGGTTGACCGCACCGAACTTGTCCTGGATACCCGGTGCGATGAGCAGCAGCGGCACGTTGAAACGACCCAGGTCCAGCTCGGTAACCTGCTGGTGGTTGCCAAAACCATGGTCGCCGACGATCACGAACAGGGTCTCCTTGAAGTAGGGCTCCTTGCGCGCCTTCTCGAAGAACTGGCCCAAAGCCCAGTCGGAGTAGCGCATGGCAGTCAGGTGCTCGTCCAGGCGGCCCTGCCCTGTGACCTTCTCTACCGGCAGGTCCTTGGGCAAGGCGTACGGGGTGTGGTTGGAGAGCGTCTGCAGCAAGGCGTAGAACGGTTTCTTGCCGTAGTTGTGGGCCAGCTCCTGGTTGGCACGGTCGAACATGTCCTGGTCCGAAACGCCCCAGGTCGGGTCGGAGAACACCGGATTGACGAAGTCGTTGCGGCCGATGAAGGTGGTCATGCCCTGGTTGCCGAAGAACCCGGACTGGTTGTCCCAGGCGAAGTCGCCGTTGTAGACGTAGACATCGTCGTAGTCACGGGCGCTGAGCAGCGCCGGCAGGCCCGAGAGCTTGTGCCCGCCCTCGGGAGTCTGCATCAGGTACTCGAAGCCCGGCAGGTTGGGGAAGCACGCCATGGTGGCGAACATGCCCTGGTGAGTGTGGGTGCCGTTGGAGAAGAAGCGATCGAACAACAGCCCTTCCTTGGCCAGCTTGTCGAAGTACGGGGTGATGTTGTTCGGACTCCCCAGGGCGCCCACCGAGTGACCGGCGAAGCTCTCCATGAGGATCACCACCACGTTCTTGATCGGCAGGGTGTTGCCGGCCGGCGGCACGAAGTCGCGACGGATGGCCGCCTGGTCGGCATCGACCAGCGTGTCGTTGGGGGTCAGCAGCAGGTCACGCACACTTTGCTGGGCGACTCCGGTTTCCAGCACCGGCTTCCAGATATTCGCACGGTCTTCGCCGAAACGGCTCTTGGCGGCGTCGATCAGCGTCAAGGTGCCGTTCAGGCCCAGCTGGTTGACGAAGTTGGAGTCGGTGGTGAAGGCGTCACCCCAGCGCATGGGTGGGCCCTGGCGCAGGGTGCCACGGGCGGCGACCACTGCCACCAGCAGGATGACCATGAACACCGCCAGGCGGCCGTACCAGGGTGCGACACGGCGCTGAGCGACGATCTGGCCGCTGCCCTGGCCACCACGAGTCAAACGGTCGATGCCCTTGAACAGCAGGCTCAGCAGCCAGGTGCCGAACAGCCACGCCAGCAGGTAGCGAACCACCGGGAAACCGTACCAGAGCATGCTCATGACGGTCTTGGGGTCTTCCTGGATGTACTGGAAGACCAGGCCGTTCAGGCGCTGGTGGAATTCACGGTAGAAATCCAGTTCCATCAGGCCAAGGAACATCACGACGCTGGAGCTGACGGTCAACCAGAAACGGAAAAAGCCGCGCCGCGCCATGGCCCAGGGGCTGTTAAGGGCCAGCAGTAGCGGGATGCTCAGGTACACCACCACCCGCAGGTCGAAGCGCAGGCCGTTGAGGAAGCCTTCGGCCACCGTGGAGTACGGGGTGTCGCCGATCATGTCGCTGTTGTAGATCAGCAGCGCCAGGCGCACCAGGCTGAGCATCAGCATGATCAGCAATCCGCTGAGCAAGGTGTAGGCGAGGTGCGATTTGAGGGTCGGCGAGAACGGTGCCGACGCGGCCCGTTGCTTCAAGGCATCCGTGTTAGCCATGAATGGGAAGATCCTAGGATTTCGGGTTGGGAAAGGCGCTGGACGCAGCCTCGCAGTCCTGTGCCGGACAATCGCCGGCAAGGGCCCATACATTAAATGTGCGGCGCGGAGTTTGGTTAATGCCGTGTGAAAATTTTGTCACGATGAACGGTCAGAGCCGAACGTTGCCCCGCGGACCGGCAATTGCCCAGATGATCAGGCCCAGCACCGGCAACAGCAGGATGAGCAGAATCCACAGGATCTTGATCCCTGTCTCGCTGCCGCTTTTCAGCACGTTGATGATCGCCCAGATATCCAGGGCCAGAATGACCAGCCCGACCAGGCTGTTGAAGGTAGACCCCATGCTGCAACTCCTGCGTGAACCTTCCTGTGGCTGAGCATAGCCTGCTATCGGCGCGATAGAAGGGAATCCTTGGCCGGGCTCGCAGGTCACTGGATAAACTGCTGTCATCCATCGCTTTCGAGGTTCCCATGCCACCCGCCCACAGCCACAGCGCCGCCACCCCTTCTCTCATCGATGCCTGGCGCCAGCAAGCGCTGAGTACCCCCTGGCTCAGTGCAGGCCTTGGGCTGAGCCTGCTGGCGATCGTACTCCTGCTGCTGGCCAGCCTGTGGAATGCCGTCAACGGCGATCACTCACAGAACCTGCACCTGGCGGCGCTGGGCGGGCTATCGGGTTTTGGCGCCACGGCCTTGGGCGCGGTGCTGGCCGTTGTGCTGCGCGATGTCAGTGCTCGCAGCCAGGATGTGATGCTGGGTTTTGCTGCCGGCATGATGCTCGCCGCCAGTTCGTTCTCGCTGATTCTGCCGGGTCTGGATGCGGCACGGGAAATCACCGGCAACGGCCCCGCCGCTGCGGGCGTCGTCGTACTGGGTATGGGCCTGGGGGTATTGCTGATGCTCGGCCTGGACCGATTCACCCCACACGAGCACGAGAGCACAGGCCCTTGTGGGCCCGACGCCGAACGAATCAGCCGGGTGTGGCTGTTCGTGCTCGCCATTACCCTGCACAACCTGCCCGAGGGCATGGCCATCGGCGTGAGTTTCACCAACGGTGACATGAGCATCGGCCTGCCGCTGACCAGCGCCATCGCGATCCAGGACATTCCCGAAGGCCTGGCCGTGGCCATGGCCCTGCGCGCCACAGGGTTGTCGAACTTCAAGGCCGCGCTGGTGGCGATTGGCTCTGGCCTGATGGAGCCGCTGGGGGCAGTGATCGGCCTGGGCATCTCTACTGGCTTCGCCCTCGCCTACCCGATCAGCATGGGCCTGGCAGCGGGCGCGATGATCTTCGTGGTGTCGCACGAGGTGATTCCGGAAACTCACCGCAACGGCCACCAGACCTCGGCAACGCTGGGCCTGATGGGCGGCTTTGCGGTGATGATGTTTTTGGATACTGCGCTGGGCTGATCTGCGGGAACCCCATGAGGGCGGCGCTCGCCGCCCCTGCAACAGGCAATCGCCGCGTCAGACGTGCACCGCGACCTTCAAGGCCTCCAACGCCGGCTCCACCTTGATGCCCAACTCGGCGCCCAGCTCCAGCACGCGCGCCAGGTCCTGCTGACCGACCATCACCATCTGCAGCTCGTCATCGAGCAACTGGCTGAAGTTCAGCAGCACATAGCCGCCCGCTTCCTTGTTCAGTGCACCCATCTGCACCTGGATGCGGTTGAGCGCGGTCAGCGGCTCGGTACGTGCCAACTGCTTGGGCTTGAGGGTGAAGGGCACGCTCTTGTCGAACGAATCGCTGATCGCCTGGAACAGGTCCTGGTAGCTGTCGGCCTGGAACACCACGGTGTCCGGCAGACTGCCGAGCACCACCCATTCGCCCAGCGGGATCGGGAAACTGTCGTCGTAGTTGATGTCGGGATTGGCCGCAAGAAAAGCGGCAGGGTCGGCGTAGGCCTGGGCGGCCTCGTCGGCGATACGCTCGATGTCCGCCTCGCGCAGGCAACCGGCGCCGATGAGGCTGATGAATTCGAGCAACTGGTTTTTCATGGGGGGCCCTGCTTGGCGAATGGCGAAAAAGGCGCCAAGGATACCCCCCGAGGTGTCAGCCGACCAGCGCCTGCAGGCGAGCGGCCGCTTCGCTGGCACCCATGGTCTGCGCCGCGACCAGCGCGGTAGCGCCACGCGCATCCTGGCGGGCCGGGTCGGCGCCCTGGGCCAGGAGATAGTCGAGGATTTCGCTGCGGTTGAACATCGCTGCCAGCATCAATGCCGTGCGGCCATCGACGGCTGCCGCGTCCACCGGCACCCCGTGCTCGATGAACAGCCGGATCATCGCCAGGTCGCCCTTGAAGGCAGCACCAGCAATCGGTAATTGGCCATTGTCGTTGGCGATCAAGGGATCTGCGCCATGGGCCAGCAGCACCTTCACCGCCTCATGATGACCGTGATAGCTCGCCAGCATCAGCAAGGTGTCGCCCTTGTGATTGCGCAGGTTAGCCGGCAGGCCACCGTCAAGCAGGCGCTCGAGCATGGCGGCATCGCCTCGGCGGGCACGCTCGAATACTTCTTCAGCGAAGGCGGCGGATTCTTCTTCGGTCATCGCGGTGGGCTGTTGGTCGGACATCTGGAACCTCCTGACAAGTGTGTTGGCCCAATTTTGTGTCAGGCCGTCGCCGGGCAGCAAAGGTTCAGATTCTATGGGACCGAGAGGCAGGCTCTATGACCTTGCAAAATGCACTGTGCAAAATGCACGACCATGCACAATGCCCGGCAGTCAATCCCGCGAATCAAATTAACTAATTGTTTTTAAAGGAATTTATTTTATATCAAAGCCTGGCACGGTCACTGCAACCATCAACTCACGTCTGCAAACCTACACGTCAGGAGTTGATATGGACCTCATCCAGGAAAAATTCGTTTCGGTCTTCCCGGCCTATCAGGTCGACACCAAGTCCCGTCCGGACGGCGGCATCCTGCTGACCCTGCGCGCCGCCGACGGCACGGTGACTCGTCGTGTGCTTTCCTATGCGCAACTGCACAGCGCCGAGCAACTGTCCTGGGCCATCAGTGCCATTCGCCGCGACCTGGCCGAGCAAGCCAGCGAACTGCCTGTTATCTCCATGCTGCAAAGCCAGCAACGTTTCGCCCTGCCGACCTATCGTTGACAGTGCCGCCCGTTTCGCGGGGCAATCCTCCTTCCACGAAGGGATTCTGTGGGAAGAGGATTGCCCCGCGATCTATTACAGCTCGCTCATCCCTGCAAACTGTCGTGCCTGCTCGTCGCCGGTCATGCGGATGCCCTGCTCGTTGCCAAACAAGCGCACGGCCAGGCAGAACGGTGTATCGCCCAGATCGATCCAGCGTCGAGTCTGCGCAGGCACTACCAGCACATCGCCCTTCTCGCACAGCAGCGCAAATACCTGCTCACCCAGACGCAGGCTGATTTGGCCTCGCCCGCTCACCATCGCGAATACCTCGACGGCGTCATGCACGTGCTCATCACGCAGGTCGACTTCGGTCGGCTGATCGCCGTCTCGGTTCAGCAGCATCAGGGTCTGGCAACCGTGCGTGGTCATCAACATGTCGATCAGGCCACCGGCCTCCTCGCGCACCTGGGCCTCGGCGCTGCCTGGGCGAATGCGCAGGCCGTGGTCGTGCCGTGCAAATTGCACGCCCTGCTCGGCCAGGGTGGCGGCAATGTCTTCATGGTGGGTCAGCACCTTGTTCGCCAGCTGCGGGCTGCTGGAATGAAAAACGCTGAGAATGCTCATCAGGGGCTGTTCCTGGTCTGTTGCGAACGAAGGGCAATGATAACGGCTGCAGCCAGCGCTGCGACGCTGGCCATACCAAAGGTGAACTGCGGGCCGAGCAGTTTCCAGCTGTAGCCCGAATAAAGCGCACCCAGCGCGCCACCGGTGCCGGACAGCGCCGCATACAGCGCCTGGCCCTGCCCCTGCTGGCGAGCGCCAAAGCTGGACTGGACGAAGGCGATGGAGGCCGCGTGGAAGCAGCCGAAGGTGGCTGCGTGCAGCAACTGGGCAAGGATCAGCACCGCCGGAATATCGGCAAGGCTGCCCAGCAGCAGCCAGCGCAACGAGGCCAGCAAGAAACTCGCCAGCAACACGCTGCGCACCGGGAAGCGCGCAAAGATCCGACTCATCAGCATGAACATCAGCACCTCGGCGACCACCCCGAGCGCCCAGAGCAGGCCAATGGCGCCGCGGCTGTAGCCCAGGTGTTCCAGGTGCAAGGTGAGGAAGGTGTAGTACGGGCCGTGGCTGAGCTGCATCAGCGCCACGCAGATATAGAACGCCAGCACGCCCGGAGCCGCCAGTTGCTTGAGAAAGCCCTCTGCGCCGCGCCGTTCGGCGTGCTCGACCGGTTGGGCATTGGGCACCCACAGGCTGGCGATGACGATGCCGGCCATGATGCTGACCATCGCCAGCGGGTAGATGTCCAGGCTCAACCATTCGAACAACCGCCCCAACCCGACCACGGTGAGGATGAAACCGATCGAGCCCCATAACCGGACCTGGCTGTAGCGCGAGGTCTGCCCATGCAGATGCGCCAGGGTGATCACTTCGAACTGCGGCAGCACTGCATGCCAGAAGAACGCGTGAAGGGCCATGACCAGCGCCAGCCAGGCGTAGCTCTTGGCGAAGAAGATCAGGGAAAAGGTCGCCAGCGTACACAGCGCCCCCAGGCGCACGATCAGCAGGCGCCGACCGCTGCGGTCACCCAGCCAGCCCCACAGGTTGGGGGCGATGCAGCGCATGAGCATGGGGATCGCCACCAGCTCGCCGATGCGTGCCGGGGAAAAGCCGAGGTGGTCGAAGTACAGGGCCAGGAAAGGTGCGGTGGCACCGAGCAAGGCGAAGTAGCAGAGGTAGAAGCTGGACAGACGCCAGTATGGGATGGGGTGCATGGATGGGCCTTGTGGGGACCTGTACAGGCCTCTTCGCGAGCAAGTCGGAGCGGCGGGTAGGCGCGGCCCCCTGACCGCGAAGAGGCCGTGCCG
>NZ_JACVTY010000030.1:0-71000 GCF_016624805.1 Pseudomonas sp. S44 | reverse complement strand
AAGTGGGGCGCATTATAAGGGGATCTGAGAGAGCGTCAACCTTTTATTTCATAAAATCTTAATCGAAATGAAGGGCTTAGCCCGCGCATTGCTCAAGAGCAGTTGCACCTGCCACTGGGATTTGCGCACTATATTGCGCAGCTCGCCCCTTCTACTTATTTAGGACTGCCCCACCCAAATGAACACCAAGCCCCGCAGCCTGGCCGCCACGCTGTTCCCTATCGGCCTGCTGTTGATTGCCATGGCTTCCATCCAGTCTGGAGCGTCACTGGCCAAGAGCATGTTTCCAGTTGTCGGCGCTCAGGGCACCACAACGCTGCGCCTGATCTTCGCCAGCATCATCATGCTTGCATTGCTGCGCCCGTGGCGCGCCAGGTTCAATGCCAGCACCCTGCGCAGCGTCATCATCTATGGGCTGGCCCTGGGCGGCATGAACTTCCTCTTCTATATGTCGTTGCGCACCGTTCCGCTGGGCATCGCCGTGGCGCTGGAGTTTACCGGCCCGCTGGCGGTAGCGATCTTCGCTTCGCGCCGCGCCCTGGACTTTCTCTGGATCGCGCTCGCCATCGTCGGCCTGCTACTGCTCATCCCTACAGGGCAGACGGGGGCATCCCTCGACTTGACCGGCGCGGCCTACGCCTTGGGTGCCGGCGTCTGCTGGGCGCTCTACATTTTATATGGCCAGCGAGCAGGCGCGGAAAACGGTATCCAGACCGCGGCATTGGGCGTATTGATCGCGGCGCTGTTCGTGGCTCCCATCGGTATCGCCCACGCCGGTAGTGCCTTGCTCACTCCAGCACTGATTCCGGTCGCACTTGCCGTGGCGATCCTGTCTACCGCCCTCCCCTACAGCCTGGAAATGGTCGCACTGACGCGAATGCCCGCGCGAACCTTCGGCACCCTGATGAGTATCGAGCCTGCATTCGGTGCACTGTCGGGGCTTCTGTTCCTTGGAGAGGTTCTCAGCTTGACCCAGTGGTTGGCGATCCTGGCAATCATTACCGCCTCGGTCGGGGCCACACTGTCGATGCGCAAGGAAAGCAGCCCTCCCGTAGCGGCTGACTGATTTGAGAAATAGTTTCATTTGAACAGCTTCAGCCTTGTACCCGCCTATAAGGCTGTTTAAGCTGTCACAGCATCATCACCTTCAGACGATCTACTGAGCCGGGCACGGAAGCAGGGGAGTTTCAGGCAGAACGCAGTCATCACTACAAGGGCGGACAATGCTCACCGCCCAGATAAGGACAGGAATGAAACGTATTTTTCTCATCCTGGCCATCTTGGCCATTGCTGGGTGCGCCGCTACAGCCAAGACCGAGGTGAAGCGAGGGAAGAAAGGCTTGCACATCAACTGCTCCGGGCTTTCATCATCCTGGGACAAGTGCTACGCCAATGCGCAAGCGTCATGCGGCAGCAAAGGCTACAAGGTAATCGCGCGCTCCAGCGACAGCGACGAAGAGCCGGGCGACTACGTGTTCGGAATCAACCCCGCCGGCTATACCAGCCGCAGCATGATCGTCATCTGCAAATAAACGAAAGGGCAGCCCCAGGCTGCCCTTTCTCGTTCCAGTCGATCAGACCGGCTGCGTACGCAGTCTCAACCAGACCAGTGCGTCGCCTTGCAACAGGGGCGCTAATCGCTCATACACGGTCTGGTGATAACGGTTGAGCCATTGGCGCTCCGAAACATCGAGCAACTCGGGCAGCAAGCATCGGGTGTCGATCGGGCAAAGCGTCAGGGTCTCAAAGGCCAGGAAGTCGCCAAAAGCGCTCTTGCCCACCTCCCGATTAACCACCAGATTCTCGATCCGCACGCCCCAGGCTCCAGGTCTGTAGGTGCCCGGCTCGATCGAACTGATCATCCCGACCTGCATGGCTGTCTGCGGCGTGGTTGCCGCCTGATAGGCAATGACCTGCGGCCCCTCGTGCACATTCATGAAGTAGCCTACGCCATGCCCAGTGCCATGGCCGTAGTCGACTTGATCGGCCCAGATAGGCGCCCGGGCGATGGCATCGAGCAGCGGCGAAAGAATGCCCCGCGGGAAAGTCGCCCGCGACAACGCGATCACTCCCTTGAGCACCCGCGTGCAGTCCTTCTTCTGCTCCAGGCTGGGTGTACCAATCGGCACCATCCGGGTAATGTCGGTAGTCCCGCCCAGGTACTGGCCGCCCGAATCGATCAGCAGCAGGCCATTACCCTCGATCACCGCATGCGACTCTTCGGTGGCGCGGTAATGGGGCATCGCGCCATTGGCATTGAAGGCCGCGATGGTCGAGAAGCTGAGCGAGACGAAGTCAGGGCGCCGCGCACGTGCCGCGCTCAGTTGTTCATCGACCGTCAGTTCCGTGATGGTCTCGCGCCCAAGATTGGCCTCGAACCAGGCGAAGAACTCGCACAAGGCTGCACCGTCCTGCTCCATCACCTGACGAATATGAACTAGGTCCGCCTCGCTCTTGCGCGACTTGCTCAGCGTAGTCGGATTGACGCCCTCGACCAACGCGACCCGCTTGTCGAGCTTGTCCAGCAGGCCCTGGGTGACACGTGCCGGATCGACCAGCAGGCGGGTGCCGCCAGCGAGGCTCGCAAGTGCCTGACCAACTTCCGCGTAGTCACGCACCTGTATACCGTCGGCCGCCAGTACTTGACGCAGATGAGTATTGATCTTGTCCTGACCGACAAAGAGCGTGGCTTGATCACGACCGATCAAGGCGAAGGAAACGAACACCGGGTTGTACGAAACATCACTACCACGCAGGTTGAACAGCCAGGCAATGTCGTCCAGAGATGCGATGAAATGCCAGTCGGCGCCCTTGCTGGCCAGGGCCTGACGCAACTCTCCGAGTTTCTGCGCACGACTGACAGTCGCATGGGGAGGCAGGTGCTGATAGACGGGGTTGCCAGGCAAGGCCGGACGATCGCCCCAGACCTGAACCAGCAGGTCTCGGTCAGTCAACAGTCTTACATTGCGAGCGCTCAGGCGCTCTGCCAATTGACGGGCAGAGGCCAGCGCCATGACCGCACCATCAACCGCCACGGCACCGCCGCTGGCAACCTGCTCACCCAGCCAATCCAATGCCCCCGGCTGGCCTGGCAGTAGCTTCATCAGCTCGATGCCACTGCCCGCCAATTCCTTTTCTGCCTGCTCCCAATAGCGGCTGTCGACCCACAGCCCGGCGAATTCCGCGGCCACTACCAGCGTGCCGACCGAGCCCTGAAAGCCAGACAGCCATTGGCGTCCTTGCCAATGGCCGGGCAAGTACTCGGAAAGGTGCGGATCGGCAGAGGGCACCAACAGGGCATCGACACCCTCCCTGGCCATGACATCGCGCACACGCGCCAGGCGTGCCGGTATGGATTCCTGAAGGGGGTTGAGACTGTTCATGCGCTCTCCTGCGATCACATCTTGGACGGTTCCAGGTCGGGATAATGGAACAGGCTGCGAACGCCCGCAATCGGATCACCCACAAAGGGCCTGCGATTGCTTGGAGCGCCTCGGCCGCCAGTCCAACGGGCTGAACTTTCGAGCTGTCTGGAATTTCACAGTTCGTACAGCCCCAGCGGATGAGATCGCACATGGCCCACCCCCACGAGTCGAAAATCGCCGTCGTACTCCTCGACACCCGCGAACGCACCCCGGACCATGAATATGCCACTCACCAGAAGCTCGCCGAGATCCTGGCGCAATTGCTTGGCATATCTGTCTTCAACCCTGGACAACCGGCCGGCCAGGCCAACCACTATTATTACCTGCCCACGGAAACCTTGATCGGCCAGCAACAGGGCATCCGCTGCGAACAGGACCTGTTCGGCGGCCTGGTCAGCCATCCCTACATGGCGACCAAGGCCATTTCCCACCCACTACCCGCCAATGCAGTCTTTCCGCCGGGTTGGACTGACGCCTTCGCGCAACAGGCCAGCGGTGCCCTGTTGCGCGGCTACACAGTCTTTTCCAAGGACGATGCTCGACGAGCAGCCGACTTGCTATTGCGCAGCGGCCCCGTTCGGGTCAAACCCGTATTGGCCCGTGCCGGTCGCGGCCAGCAGGTAATCGATACCCTTGACGCACTTGACCCCTTGTTCGCGACCTTGGACGACAAGGCACTTGGCCTTTGGGGGCTGGTACTGGAGGAGGACCTGCATGAAGTAGAAACCTTCAGTGTTGGCCAGGTGCGTGTCGCTGGCCTCACCTGCAGCTACTACGGTACCCAGCAACTCACCAGGGACCATCAAGGCCAACAAGTCTACGGTGGGTCCGATCTGATGGTAGTACGCGGCGACTATCAGGCGCTGCTGCAGCGACCGCTGGAGGATTATCTGCGCCTGGCTATCAATCAGGCCATGACCTACGAGCAAGCGGCGGAACGACACTTCCCAGGTTTCATCGCCTCACGCCGCAACTACGACATCGCCCGTGGCCTCGACGCACGTGGCCACCTGCGCAGCGGCGTTCTGGAGCAATCGTGGCGCCAGGGTGGCGCCAGTAGCGCAGAGCTCCTTGCCGTGCGCGCCTTCGCCGACGATCCGACGCTGCAGCAGGTACGCGCATCCACCCACGAGGTGTTCGGCACGCCTGAACTTCCCGCCGACGCCACACTTTTCTATGAGGGGGACGACAGTGAACTCGGACAATTCTGCAAATTTGCACGGATTCGCGAGCATGGCCATTCAGAGTGAACAGGTCGAGCTACAGGTCGAGGGCGAGAGTATCGCCGGTACTTTGGTCAGTCCTGGCAGCAAGATGCCCGGCATTCTCTTCGTCCACGGCTGGGGCGGCAGCCAACAGCGAGACCTGGCCCGCGCCCGACAGATTACCGGGCTGGGTTGCGTGTGCATGACCTTCGACTTGCGCGGACACGAGAAGACCGAAAGCCAGCGATTGACGGTGACCCGTGAGCAGAACCTCACCGACCTGCTGGCCGCCTACGATCGGCTGGCCTCGCACCCTGCCGTCGATCCCGGCGCCATTGCGCTGATCGGTAGCAGCTATGGCGGTTATCTGGCCACCCTGCTGACCGCATATAGACCCGTGAAATGGCTGGCGATGCGTGTACCTGCATTGTACTGGGACGATGAATGGGACACTCCAAAGCAAGCACTCGACCGCCAGCGCCTGAATCACTATCGCCAACGCATTCTGGGGCCAGCCGACAATCGTGCCTTGGCCGCCTGCGCCGAGTTCGCTGGCGATGTCCTGCTGGTGGAGTCCGAGCACGATGACTATGTGCCGCACAACACCCTGATGAGCTATCGCTCCGCGTTCGTCGGCGCCCATTCACTGACCCACCGCATCGTCGACGGGGCCGACCATGCACTGTCCAGCGAGGAAAGCCAGAAAGCCTACAGTTCGATCCTGGGTACATGGATAGGCGAAATGGTCATCGGCGCGCGGCTAGACCGCTACCCGCACTACGCCCCCTGGTATGCCTGAGGCTCACCGACCTCGCAATGCAAGCCGCCGTCGGTGCCTCGCACCAGGCTGCGCAGGGTCTGGTAGGCCGTGAAATTGACACCGCGTGCCTGGTGACGCTGCAACAGGTCGAGGAACGGTTCCTCGACGAAACAGGGCGCGGCAGCCGCCCACTCCTGGCGCGATTGCCACCGCAAGTACTGCAACACCCGGCTGCCATCGACACTGGCCTGAATGCTGACACCCAGCAAACCATCGCACCGGCTGGCGATCTCTTCCGCCCGCAGGACCAACGCCTCGGCCAGTGCCTGTTGCCGAATCGCCGGTACTTCGTACTCGATCATCTGGGTAAACCATAGGGAATGAGGGGTGGCCACCATGAACAGTCTCCTTGCTCGGGGGTACTTGCAGCGTGATGGCGAGCAGGGTAAAACCTCGAGTTAAGTCAAGGTCAAGGAATATTTCGACATGCCAAGCAAGGACGTGACGGCGCCGGAACGCCTGCTCAGCGTAGGCCAGTTGGCTGCGCGCAGCGGCGTCGCGGTGACCGCGCTGCACTTCTATGAAAGCAAGGGACTGATCCACAGCACCCGCAACAACGGCAACCAGCGCCGCTTCGAGCGAGCCATGCTACGCCGGGTGGCAGTGATCAAGATGGCGCAGCGCCTGGGAGTACCGCTGGCGCAAGTCGCCGAAGCGCTCGATACACTGCCCAAAGGGCACACGCCGACCGCTGAAGACTGGCAGCGTTTTTCCGCACGATGGCGAGAAGACCTGACCCAGCGCATCGAAGAATTGATGATGCTGCGCGACCAGCTGGATGGCTGCATTGGCTGCGGCTGCATGTCATTGAAGGAATGTCCTCTGCGCAACCATCGCGACCGCCTCGCCGAGGAAGGCCCAGGGCCGCACCCGCTAGGCCCAGACGCTCAGGCAACCACGGCGAAACGTCGCCGGTAGTCACTGGGTGTCAGGCCGGTGACGCGCTGGAACACCTTACGAAAGGCACTGGGGTCCTGATAGCCCACGCCCCAGGCAATCTGGTCGACGCTGCGCCGGGTGAACTCCAGCAGGCGGCAGGCACGTCCTACCCGGACCTGCTGGCAGTATTGGGTAGGACGCAATCCGGTCGCCGCGCGAAAACGCCGCAGAAACGTACGCTCTTCGAGCCCGGCACATCCAGCCATGCTTGCCAGATTAGCCTCCCGCGCACCACTCCCCTGCAGCCAGTGCTGCACCTTCAGCACGGCTTCATCGCCGTGATCCAGCCTCGGTGCGAACAACGCACCGGGCAGCGGGGTCGGCACCGGATCGACCGCCAGGTAGCGTGCAGTCTCGCGCGCCAGGGTGGCACCCAGGAAACGCTCAAGCAGACGCAGCCCGAGCTCGGTCCAGGCCATCAGCCCGGCTGACGTCATGATGTCGCCATCGTCCAGTACCGCTACGCTGGCATCGGCGCGCACTTGCGGGTAGCGCTCGGCCAAGGTCTGGGCGTAATTCCAGTGGGTACTCGCCGAACGCCCGTCCAGCAGGCCACTGGCAGCAATGAAGAATACGCCGATGCACACCGAAGCGAGCACAGTGCCGCGTGCATGCCATTGGCACAAGTGCGCGCGGTGTCGCTCAAGCAGCGCAGGTGCAGGTGCCGGGCCAAGGCTGGGCGGTACCACCAGCACCTTGAGGTCATGGCGCGCGCCCGGCAGGCTGTCGTACACCTCGCAGAGTTCACCGGTCTGATCGAGTTGCCAGTGGCTGATACGGATCGGCAGCAGCTTCCCATCACCGAGTTCACAGGCGACCTGATTGGCGACCGTGAACAGGTCGGTCAGCCCATGCACAGCGGCACGCTGCGCATCGGGATAGACCAGCACACCGATTTCCAAGCCTGTATCCATGTCAGTTTTTGCCCTCATTGTGTCGATCGCGCCGATCCCCATGTCGGTCGTTCAAGCCTATAACTATCGCCACACCACGACCACGCCCAAGGAGGCGCGCAACATGAGCAAGCAGGCCCTGATTCTCATCGATATCCAGAACGATTACTTCCCCGGTGGCAAATGGACCCTCGACGGCGCCGATGCGGCAGCCGACAACGCCGCCCGCCTGCTCGCCGCTGCCCGCGAGCGCGGCGACCTGGTCGTGCATGTGCGCCATGAGTTCGAATCAGCCGATGCGCCGTTTTTTGCCCCTGGCTCGCCAGGCGCCGAGATCCACGCCAAGGTACTGCCGATCAGCAGCGAGCCGGTGGTGCTCAAGCATCAAGTCAACGCGTTTCGCGACACCGAGCTCAAGTCGCTCCTCGACAAGCATGAGGTAAAAAACCTGACCATCGTCGGCGCCATGAGCCACATGTGCATCGATTCGGCAACCCGCGCTGCCGCAGACTTCGGCTACCAGGTCTCGGTGGCGCACGACGCCTGCGCCACGCTGGCTCTGGAGTTCAATGGACAGACGGTGCCCGCATCGCACGTGCACGACTCGGCCATGGCGGCGCTAGCTTTCGCCTTTGCCGCCGTCGAGAGTACCGATACGTTGCTGGCCAAGTAGGCTGGGTGGATCAGATCACCACATTGCGCACGAATCGCGTGGGCTGGTCGCCGTCGTTGCGGTACGCGTAGCGGCAGTCGCTGGGGAAAATGTGGAACTCCCCAGCGCGCAGGCGCAGTTCACCGCTTTCGATCAGCAGCGTCAGACAGCCCTCGGTCACATAGATCTGCTCGCTCCAACCCTCGGCATCAGCCTCACTGGCATAGTGCTCGCCCGGTGCCAGGGTCCACTCCCAGAGCTCGACCTCGCGCCGCGCGGGGCTACTACCCAGCAGTACCGCGCGGCTGTCCGGCTGCTCACCGGCCCAGGCCAGCTCATTGATGCGTGCAGGATCGCGTTGCTCGGGCGCCTGGATCAGCGTACTGAACGCCACACCCAGCGCTTCGGCGATCAGGTCGAGGGTGGTGAGGCTGACGTTCTTCTCGCCTGCCTCGATGGCAACCAGCATGCGCCGGCTGACACCAGAGCTTTCGGCCAAGGCGGTCTGGCTCAGGCCCCTGTCGTTACGCAGGCGGCGGATGTTCTGACTGACGTGCTGCAGCACCGAAGCGCGGTGCGAGGAATCTTTGTGCACTATATTGCTCACTGGTAGGGGTTGCGCAGTATACTGCCCACTTTGCGGCGATTGTGCGCCGCCCCTTCCGAGTGCGCAAGACCATGACCCACACCAGCAGCAGCCCGCGGCCGTCCGTATCCTTTCGCCTGAGCAAAGCCGAATGGGTGCTGGTGTTCATCACCATGCTCTGGGGCGGCACCTTCCTGATCGTGCACAACGTCATGAGCGTGAGCGGACCGATGTTCTTCGTCGGCCTGCGATTCGCGGCAGCGGCACTGTTCGTCGGGCTGGTATCGGCGCGAGCGCTGTCGGGCCTGACGTTCACCGAACTCAAAGCCGGCGTGCTGATCGGTGTATCGATCATGCTCGGCTACGGCTTGCAGACCATGGGCCTGCAAACCATCAGCAGCAGCCAGTCGGCCTTCATCACGGCCCTCTACGTACCCTTCGTGCCGCTGCTGCAATGGTTGGTGCTGGGGCGCCGGCCCGGCCTGATGCCAAGCATCGGTATCTGCCTGGCCTTTGTCGGCCTGATGCTGCTGGCCGGCCCTGAGGGTGGTGCGCTGAATTTCAGCGAAGGCGAAATCGTGACCTTGGTCAGCGCCGTGGCCATCGCCGGCGAGATCATCCTGATCAGCCGTTATGCCGGAAAGGTCGATGTGCGGCGGGTCACCGTGGTGCAACTGGCAACTGCATCGGCGCTATCATTCCTGATGATCGTTCCGACCCAGGAGCGCATCCCGGATTTCTCCTGGCTGCTGTTGGCCAGCGCCCTTGGCCTGGGCGCCATGAGCGCGGTAATCCAGGTGGCGATGAACTGGGCGCAGAAATCTGTCTCGCCAACCCGTGCCACGCTGATCTATGCCGGCGAACCGGTCTGGGCCGGCATCGTTGGTCGTATCGCAGGGGACCGCTTGCCAGGCGTGGCGCTTATTGGTGGCCTGCTGATCGTGATCGCCGTGGTCGTCAGCGAACTGAAGATTCGCCGCGATCGCGATCCCCTTCCAGAGCCGCGAGGCCTGACGCCAAGCGAAAGCGAGACAGGGCGTTGAACTCCTGATCAGCGGCTATGCTCTGAAAAAAACTGTTATAAAAAAACAGCTTGTCACAGCGCTTTTGTAGGATTCTGCCACAGCTTGCGTGTTGGTGATCACCAGCGTGGCACGTATGATCCATGGCAAACCTCCGTAGATTAGAACGCTATGTCTTTGATAGTGCTATTGCTTCTGCCCTTCATCGGCAGTTGCCTGGCAGCCGTGCTGCCGCACAATGCGCGTAACGCCGAGTCCATTCTCGCCGGGCTCGTGGCCTTGGTCGGCACTGTCCAGGTAGCGCTGCTGTACCCGCAGATCGCCCATGGCGGCGTGATCCGCGAAGAATTCCTCTGGCTGCCCAGCCTCGGGCTCAACCTCGTGCTGCGCATGGATGGCTTCGCCTGGCTGTTCTCGTTGCTGGTGCTGGGCATCGGCACACTGGTGTCGCTGTATGCGCGCTACTACATGTCACCCCAAGACCCCGTGCCACGATTCTTTGCCTTCTTCCTGGCATTCATGGGCGCAATGCTCGGGTTGGTGATTTCCGGCAACCTGATTCAGCTGGTGTTCTTCTGGGAGCTGACCAGCCTGTTTTCTTTCCTCCTCATCGGCTACTGGCATCACCGCAGCGATGCCCGCCGCGGCGCTTACATGGCGCTGATGGTCACGGGTGCAGGGGGTTTGTGCCTGCTGGTCGGCGCTTTGCTGCTGGGCCATGTGGTCGGGAGCTATGACCTGGACAAGGTCCTGGCCGCTGGCGAAACCGTCCGCCAGCACGCGCTCTATCCCGTATTGCTGCCGCTGATCCTGATTGGCGCCCTGAGCAAGAGCGCGCAGTTCCCCTTCCAGTTCTGGCTACCGCATGCCATGGCTGCACCCACACCGGTCTCGGCCTATCTGCATTCGGCGACCATGGTCAAGGCCGGGGTGTTCCTGCTGGCACGCCTATGGCCAACGCTGTCGGGCACCGAGGAGTGGTTCTGGATCGTCGGCGGGGCAGGTGCCTGTACCCTCCTGCTGGGTGCCTTCGCGGCGATGTTCCAGAATGACCTCAAGGGGCTGCTGGCCTATTCGACCATCAGCCACCTGGGCCTGATCACCCTGTTGCTAGGGCTGAACAGCCCGCTGGCCGCTGTCGCGGCAGTGTTCCACATCCTCAACCACGCCACCTTCAAGGCCTCGCTGTTCATGGCCGCCGGCATCATCGACCATGAAAGCGGCACCCGCGACATTCGCCGTCTCAGCGGCCTGATACGCCTGGTACCCTATACCGCCACCCTGGCCATGGTCGCCAGTGCGTCCATGGCCGGCGTACCTCTGATGAATGGCTTCCTCTCCAAGGAAATGTTCTTCGCCGAAACCGTATTCATCAGCTCCAGTGCCTGGGTCGAGGCCGCCTTGCCGGTGATCGCCACCCTTGCAGGCACGTTCAGCGTTGCGTACGCCCTGCGTTTCACGGTCGACGTGTTCTTCGGCCCGACCGCCCAGGACCTTCCGCATACCCCCCACGAACCCCCGCGCTGGATGCGCGCGCCGGTCGAACTGCTGGTCCTGACCTGCCTGGTAGTCGGCATCTTCCCTGCCCAGTCGGTGGGCCCGCTGCTCGCCGCCGCAGCGTTGCCGGTGGTGGGCGGCACCCTGCCGGAATACAGCCTGGCTATCTGGCATGGCTGGAACGCCCCCCTGATCATGAGCCTGATCGCCATGTGCGGCGGCGTGGTGCTCTACCTGTTGCTGCGCAAACAGTTGCGCCTGGGCCGTTTCCCCTACCCGCCACTGATCGAACGCTTCAATGGCAAGCGGCTGTTCGAGCACGGACTGGTACGTCTGATGCTGCTGGCCCGGCACCTCGAAGGACTGTTGACCAGCCGCCGCCTGCAGACCCAGCTATTCATGCTGGTGGTCGCCGCCTTCCTCGCCGGCCTCACCCCCATGCTGTACAGCGGCATCAGCTGGGGGGACCGCCCCAAGATTCCGGGGTCCGGCGTATTCGTCGCCATGTGGCTGATTGCAATTGCCTGTGCCATCGGCGCAGCCTGGCAGGCCAAATACCACCGCCTGGCTGCGCTGATCATGGTCAGCGTCTGCGGCCTGATGACGTGCATCACCTTCGTCTGGTTCTCTGCCCCTGACCTTGCACTCACGCAACTGGTGGTCGAAGTCGTCACCACAGTGTTGATCCTGCTGGGCCTGCGCTGGCTGCCGCGCCGAATCGAAGGCGTCTCTCCCCTGCCCGGCAGCCAGGAGCGTGCACGCTTGCGACGCCTGCGCGACCTGCTGCTGGCAGTGCTGGTCGGCGGCGGTATGGCACTGCTGTCGTACGCCATGTTGACCCGTCCGACACCCAACGACATCTCATCGTTCTACCTGAGCCGTGCACTCCCCGAGGGTGGCGGTACCAACGTGGTCAACGTGATGCTGGTGGACTTCCGCGGCTTCGATACATTGGGTGAAATCACTGTACTGGTCGCCGTGGCGCTGACGGTCTTCGCCCTGCTGCGCCGCTTCCGCCCACCGAAAGAGAGCATGCAGCTGCCGACGCAACAGCGCCAGCTGGCGCCGGACGTAATCACCGACTTGGTCAATCCACGGCATGTCACCGATACCGCGCTGGGCTTCATGATGGTGCCAGCAGTATTGGTACGCCTGCTGCTGCCGATCGCCCTGCTGGTCTCGATGTACCTGTTCATGCGCGGCCACAACCAACCAGGCGGCGGCTTCGTCGCCGGGCTGGTGATGTCGGTGGCATTCATCCTCCAGTACATGGTCGCAGGCACCCAGTGGGTCGAGGCCCAGATGAGCCTGCGACCGCTGCGCTGGATGGGCACCGGCCTGCTGTGCGCCACGCTTACCGGCATAGGCGCCATGTTGCTGGGTTATCCGTTCCTCACCACCCACACTGCGCACCTGCATCTGCCGTTGCTCGGTGACATCCATGTCGCCAGCGCCTTGTTCTTCGATATCGGCGTGTACACCGTGGTTGTCGGCTCCACGCTCTTGATCCTGACCGCCCTGGCACACCAATCGGTGCGCGCCTATCGCCCGGGCCATCCGAAATCCAGCCAGACAGGAGCCGCCTGATGGAAGAAGTCATCGCAGTCGCCATCGGCGTACTGGCCGCCTCCGGAGTCTGGCTGGTACTGCGCCCACGGACCTACCAGGTCATCATGGGCCTGTGCCTGCTCTCCTACGGCGTCAATTTGTTCATCTTCAGCATGGGCAGCCTGTTCATCGGCAAGGAGCCGATCATCAAGGAGGGCGTCCCACAGGACCTGCTGAACTACACCGACCCACTACCACAGGCGCTGGTGTTGACCGCCATCGTCATCAGCTTTGCCATGACCGCCCTGTTCCTGGTGGTCCTGCTGGCCTCGCGCGGCCTGACCGGCACCGACCATGTCGATGGCCGGGAGCGTGAGGAATGAGCTGGATGAATCAACTGATTGTCGCCCCGATCCTGCTACCGCTGGTAACCGCTGCGATCATGCTGCTGATCGGTGAAAAACACCGCCAGTTCAAGGCCCGCCTGAACCTGCTGTCGAGCCTGATCGGCTTGGGTGTCGCCGTGACGCTATTGATGTGGGTACGCGGCCAGGGTCAGGCCGAGTCCATCGGTGTCTACCTGCCAGGCAACTGGCCGGCGCCGTTCGGTATCGTGCTGGTACTCGATCACCTGTCCGCACTGCTGCTTACCCTGACCGGTGTAATCGGCGTCAGCGCCCTGCTGTTCGCCCGCGCCCGCTGGGACGGCGCCGGCGCCAGCTTCCACGCGCTGTTCCAGATTCAGCTGATGGGCCTTTACGGTGCGTTCCTGACCGCCGATCTCTTCAACCTGTTCGTGTTCTTCGAAGTGCTGCTGGCGGCGTCCTATGGCCTGCTGCTGCACGGCTCGGGACGCGCGCGGGTCAGGGCCGGGCTGCACTACATCGCCATCAACCTGTTCGCCTCTTCGCTGTTCCTGGTTGGCGCCGCCATGCTCTATGGCGTGACGGGCACACTGAACATGGCCGACCTGGCGCTGAAGATCCCGTTGGTCGCAGAAGCCGATCGTGGCTTGCTGCACGCCGGAGCGGCGATCCTGGCCATGGCATTCCTGGTCAAGGCCGGGGTCTGGCCGCTGAACTTCTGGCTGGTGCCGGCCTACTCCTCGGCCAGCGCACCGGTCGCAGCACTGTTCGCCATCATGACAAAGGTCGGTCTGTATGCAGTGCTGCGGCTGTGGACACTTTTGTTCTCGGGCCAGGCAGGCGCTTCGGCGAATTTCGGTGGGGAATGGCTGGTGTATGGCGGCCTCGTCACCCTCGCGGTGGCTGCCGTCTCGATTCTCGCCGCCCAGCGCCTGGAGCGTCTCGCCGCGCTGAGCATTTTGGTCTCGGCTGGCACCTTGCTGGCGTCGGTCGGCTTCGGTCAGGCGGCCCTCACCGGCGCGGCACTGTTCTACCTCACCAGCTCCACCCTGGCCTTGTGCGCCTTGTTCCTGCTGGCAGAACTTATCGAGCGTTCGCGCTCGGCCAACGAAGTGCCCCTGGACGACGAAGAGGACGCCATCCCGCCGCCGCTCGAATCCCTGCATCCACCCAAGGGCATCAACCTCGACGACGAACAGAAGGCAGTGATCGGTCAGATCATCCCCTGGACCATGGCATTCCTCGGCTTGAGCTTCATCGCCTGCGCCCTGCTGATCATTGGCATGCCGCCGCTGTCCGGCTTCATCGGCAAGCTCAACCTGATCAGCGCCCTGTTCAATCCGCAAGGTCTGGGCATGGCGGCCGAGCAGCCTCTGTCAGCCGCCGGCTGGTGCCTGGTAGCTCTGTTGCTGCTATCGGGCATGGCATCGCTGATCGCCTTTGGCCGAGTGGGCATCCAGCGCTTCTGGAAGCCTGAGGAGCGGCCCTCGCCATTGCTGCGTCGCTATGAATGCATACCGATCGTGGTACTGCTGGGGCTGTGTATCGTCCTCAGCATCCAGGCCGAACCGCTGCTGCGCTACACCCAGGACACCGCCGCCGGCCTGCAGGCACCCGACGCCTATATCCAGGCGGTCCTGTCAACCCGCCCCGTGCCTGGGCCGACCACCATGACGCAGGTGCAACCATGAACCGGCTGTTCCCCGCCCCGCTGCTGTCGCTGGCGCTGTTCGTGCTGTGGCTGGTGCTGAACCTTTCCGTCAGCCCAGGCAATCTGCTGCTTGGCGCCGCCCTGGGCATCCTCGCACCCGTGCTCATGGCGCCGTTGCGCCCGCAGCATGCCCATATCCGCCGCCCGCTGGTGATTGCTCGCTTGATCGGCCGTGTGGGGCTGGATGTTATTCTTTCGAACCTGCAAGTTGCCCGGGGCGTGCTACGAGCCGGCGGCCATCCACCGCGCTCTGCCTTCGTGCACATCCCTCTGTCATTGCGCGACGCCCATGGCCTGGCCGCCCTGTCGATGATCACCACGGTGGTACCCGGCACGGTCTGGTCGGAGCTGGCCCTGGATCGCAGCATCCTGCTGCTGCATGTGTTCGACCTGGACGACGAAGCCACCTTCATCGAACATTTCAAGCACACCTACGAACGCCCGCTGATGGAGATCTTCGAATGACTGGCCTGCTCGCCAACGCCATTCTCGCCAGCCTGTTCATCTTCATCATCGCCATGGCCCTGGCGCTGGTCAGGGTGTTCCGCGGCCCTTCGGCGCAGGACCGGGTCCTGGCGCTGGACTACTTGTACATCCTGGCCATGCTGATGATGCTGGTGCTAGGCATCCGCTATGCCAGTGATACCTACTTCGAAGGCGCGATGCTGATCGCCCTGTTCGGCTTCGTCGGCTCCTTTGCCCTGGCCAAGTTCCTGCTGCGTGGGGAGGTGATCGAATGATGCAGACCGTCGAACTTCCGTTCTGGCTGGAGCTGGCCACGGCCGCGCTGCTGCTGATAGGCAGCCTGTTCGCCTTGATCGGTGCAATTGGCCTGGTGCGCCTGAAGGACTACTTCCAGCGCATGCATCCGCCTGCACTGGCCTCGACTATTGGCGCGTGGTGCGTCAGCCTCGCCTCGATCCTGTACTTTTCCGGTCTCAAGCAGGGGCCGGTGCTGCATGCCTGGCTGATACCGATCCTGCTGTCGATTACCGTACCGGTCACGACGCTTCTGCTCGCGCGGGCCGCCTTGTTCCGCAAACGCATGTCGGGAGAACAGGTGCCGGATGAGGTCAGCAGCGGTGGCGATCGGGGCAACTGAGCGCCCGCTGAAGCCGCCTGGAAAACGCTGTCAGTGCTGGGTAAGGCGCTGCAGCTCGCGCCGAACCATGGCCACATAAGGAGGCGGGCCGAGCCGATAGAGCTCCCCCGCCACCCAGGCCAGCCAACCATCCTTCAACTGTGCTCGATGGGCCATCAGGCGCTCGGCGTCCAGGATTGCTTGCGCCTTGTGGCGCTGGTGAAACTCGGCGCGCCCCGCAGGCAGCTCATCGTCGCCACTCATTCACTGGCCTTGAAGGTGGTCAGCTCGCCCTTGCGCCATTTGGCGACCTTGCCGGTCACCGCCTTGAGCAGTTTGCCCAGGCCTTCCGCCACCTGGGACTGGGCAGCGAACACGAGCATCACGCCCTGCCCGTCACGGAAAACAATGCCATCGCCCTCGGGTACCGAGACGAACGCATAGTCACCCACGCCATATACGTTGAACTTTATGTCGCGAAAGCGCAGCTCGAGCTTGCCACCCTCGCGACTGGGCAGGACCGCGGCCCGGAAGTGATCCCCGACCTTCAGTTCCAGACGTTGCTTGTCATCGACGACCATCGCGTTGTCGGTATCGATCTCGGCCATGTACAGGCCATCGGGGTTCTGCTCGGTGACGTAGATGAAACGGCCCTGAAAGAGCTTGACCAACTTGGCCCGCAAGTCGCCCAGGGCGAACAGGGCGTGGGTATCCAGAGTACTGACTGCCAATGAAGTGATCCTCGAACCGGTTGTTTCCCGCCGCCACACGAAGTCGTGAAAGCGTGACGCGGCGGCCATTTCAAAGCGAAGTCTGAAAGGTTAGTGACATGATGCTTGAAACGTCTGCGGGGCTCGTCGATACGGCAGGCAGGATCTTTCACCCTCGCACGCCAGCCAAAACCCCAAGAGAACGCTCAGCATAGATCCCACAGGGGGAACAATATTGTCTGACAACAATGCCGCCAGAAAAGATGCAATAGATAAAGCCAGGCCCCTCGGCAGAATGGGTCCGGCATTCATCCATGCATTTACAGGGGAAAGAATATGCACGAAAACACCGAAATCCGTCGAGAGGTCTCGAACATTTCTTACATCCGACCTGTGCGCAACATCGCGCGTTTCGTGGTCATTCCCGCCGGCGTCGCGTTCTTCCACATCACCGAGCGTGCCACTGGCCGAGTCATGGGCTTTCGCCGCAGCCACCTGGCAGCCTGCGAACTGGCGCTAAGCCTGGATATCTAAGCCGCCTATCCCTTCGCCAGTTGCTGCAGCCAGGCAGCCTGACACTCCAGCGCTTCAGCCCGGCTGGCGAAGGCCGTACCGCGACGCTCGCCATCGACCAACACTACCCAGCATGCCCGCTGTCCCTGTGCCTGCAGCATCGCAGGTACACCAGAGCCTATCATCACTGCCACATTGACCCGGGATTGCATGACCCTCTCCATTTAATTAGCAAGCTAACTACATGGATAGAGTACGACCCGCCAAGGCCGGGAAAAAGCGCTTGCCGGTAGAGCTGTATTGCATCAATCGCAACAAATCGAAATGCTTTCTGCTCCTGCGGAAACGCGAAAGGCCCCACGGATTGCTCCGCAGGGCCTTGCGCCGAGTGTCTCCGGTCAGATCTGCCGCTGATGGCGGTCGAGCTGCTCGTGACGCTCCTGGGCTTCAATGCAGTATTTGGTGGTCGGGCTGATCAGCAAGCGTTGCAGACCGATCGGCTCGCCGCTGTCGTCGCACCAGCCAAAGCTCTCGTCAGCGATACGGCCCAGGGCCATCTCCAGCTGCGGCAGCAGGCGCTGGTCGCGCTCGATGGCGTTGACCAGCCAATGACGCTCTTCCTCGACCGAAGCCACATCGGCCGGGTCAGAGGGCGTATCCAGGCTTTCGATGGTGGCGCGGCTCAGCTCGATGCGCTCATGGGTCTCGACTTTCATCGCTTGCAGCAGCGCGGTGAAGAACCCGAGCTGATCGGCATTCATGTAGTCATCGGCCGACATGGCCAGCAACTGTTCCTTGGTCATCGATTTCTCTATGAAAAAATGTGCATTTGGGCGATTCGGGTGCCGCCGGCGATGGCTCGCAGGCAGCGGAATTCTTCAAGCGCCAACCGGCACTCTTTTACAGGGGGCGGCAGTCTAAGGTGCCCGGCCCCGTGGGGCAACAGAAATGACAGAGGAATCTGCCGAATCGGACGGATTGCCCCGGGACCATACTCGGGGATGAACACCATCACGGACAGCGGCGCAGCCCCATTAATATGCAACAACAGCCGCCCTGCTGTCAGCCTGCAGCTACAATACCGAACGCTCTGGCTCGGGGTAGTGACAGGCTACCTCTACGCCACCTGTCGACGATGATCATCTGGGGGTTCCCCTTCGTAAAGGAACCTCAATCATGAGCCTTTCTACCCCCCGCCCACAGGTCGGTGATCTGGACTGCGAGATTGCCAAACACTTCCAGACGCGCCCCTCGCTTAAAGATGTGGCCAGTCGCATGCTCAAGCAGCAATGGTTGGCCCGCATGCTGGATCCCTCACTCGATCCGGCGACCCTATTCATTCGCAGCACAGGCAAGCCCGGTACGGAGCCCTACCAGCGCTCGCTGGTCAGCTTGCTGATACAGCGCTACATCTTCAAGACGACCCTCAACCTCACACCATTGCAAGACATACTGATCCAAACCCAGCCAAGCCTCGCCGACAAGACCCTGGAATCCTCACTCCACCCGATCGAGACCCTGATCGACGAAACCGCGCCGTTTCTGCTCAAGGAATATTGTCAGGCGCTGACCGACTATTGGACGGATGCAGACAAGCATCACGGCAAGTCGCCGTGGCAATGGTGCAGCCAGTACCTGCGCGAGCGCTACAAAACCGCGCTGGACGGCCATCGCAAAGAGCAATCCATGGATGACAGAACGCTGGCGGTTGCCCAACAACTGCTGGACAACACCTCGGATAACCCGGGTCTCGTTCTGCACAACGTGCGCCTGGACATGCTGATTAATTGGCAACTCGACCCGGACCTTGCCAGTGCCTTGTTGATCGAAAGCCCGGCCTCTGAGGGTAAGGAGGCCGTAACCTTGCTGTTCACCACCAGTGGTCGGTTACTGCAGTATCAAAGCCGTAACGCGATGCTGGCCAGGGGCAGGCGACGACTGCCCGCCTCATTGCCGCCTGCAAAGACAGTGATGCGCCTGATCAGAATCCCCGGGCGGCCATTCGACAATCAGGCCAGCGGTCTGTTGCAGCAACAGTTGCATGGCTCACTCATTGTCAGCTCGATACCCGATCAACTCCAGAGACCCGACGAACTGGCGCTCGCGCTCGACCGCACCACCTCGATGTTGAGCCTGTGTGGCATCGACGACACTGCGGCCCATGATCGCCTGGCCGCCGAGTTGCCGGAGTGGTTGCGCAATGCGCAACCAGGGCAACTGCAGCGCTATGCCCTGGTACTCACGGATATCGCCCAGACCTACGAGGGCGCCGGCAAGAAGGGCTGGCTGGACGGAATCCTCGACGCACAGACATTTGCCTATGCCAAGCTCTACGAGTGGATACTCAAGGATCATCCCGATTTCGACCTTGACCTCAAGCAACTGCGTGCCGCGAACCATCAGGTCACAGCCGTCGCAATACCCGGGGCAGGTGCGCTGGAGACCAGTGGCAGCATTCATGTCGAACGATTCGATCTCGCGCAGTTGGCCATTGCCAACCTAGGGCTGCTGCAGCCTGGCAAGGTGGTGGTCGAATCTGTCGATGGCAGTGGCGTGCCGCCATGGTTCGACGAAACCTACCTGCGCGCACTGATCACCCAGGCAGACATCGCCAAGCACTATCCGCAAATGCTGCGCGCCAAGCTGCTCGACGACCCGCAAGCAGCACAGCGTCGCACAGCATTGTTGCGCAAGCAGTTGCGCAGCCAGTTGCCGCTGCTGGTCATGGACCTGAACCTGCGGGGCCTGACGTCGGGCCCTGACCTCTCCAAAGAGATTGGCCAACTGTTTACCAACCCGCAGCCCCAGTCGGTCGAGTGGTACCTTCGGCCATTCGCGTTGCAGTCTAGCCTCGATGCCAGCCCTGATCATGTGAGCAATACCTGGCTGATCGAGAAGAGTGCCGGCAATGACGGCCCATGCCTGCTCTATCGCCCACTGCTGGCCACGCCCCTATCTTACTTCCAGGACCGTATAGCACTGTTCGAGGCGCTTGCCACACCTGGCGACCTGCAGGATGACATCCTGCAACGGCTCCCGGAGCAGGCGCGCAAGGTATACGCCTACGGTGGTTTTCGCGAACCGCACCTGTTCCATCCAGGAGAGGACGACTGGGCAGTGCCGTTCGGCAAACCCGCCCCGGCATCGCTGTCGATCGAACCGCCCTGCCTAGACCCCGCATCAGCGCTGTACAAGGCCTGCGTGGAGGAAACCATTACCCAATTCAGCAGCCATGCACAAAGCAGCGAACAGACACGCTGGGCACGCTGGCAGACACTGGGTTGGCTGTTACTCAATACGGTACTGCCTTTCGCCCCCGAGTCCGTGGCCACCGCGGGCTGGATCATTCAGATGGAGAGCTCTTTTCTCCAGGCAACCAGCGACCGGCCACAGAACACCAGTGATCGCGCTGCCACCCTGGTAGAGCTGCTACTCAACCTCGCCACGCTGCTGTTCGCCCACGCCCGTCGCAGGATCGACCTGCAACGACCGCTGGAAGCCCCCACCGTCGACCCGCTGGCCACCCCAACCGTCGATCAGTTGCCGACACTGGTGAGCAGCGCCCCCGATCCACTGTTCGATTTTTCCTGGAGCAATCCCTTGTTCAAGCTTGACAGCGCCCAGCGTCAATCGCTGCTGGCGCTGCGTGCGCCCTATAAGGTCGCTGAACTGGGGCCTCCGATATCTCACGGTGCGTTGCAGGGCCTTTTCCTGCATGACGCACGCACCTGGGTCTCACTGGACAGCGGTGTTTACGAGGTGCAGCTGGATCCGATAGCACAACGTCAGCGTATCATCGACGCCGCCAACCCGGACAAGCCGGGCCCCTGGCTTCGCCATGAAGAGAGTGGCCGCTGGGAGCTGGATCTGCGCCTGCATCTCAAGGGCGGCATGCCCCTGGGCAAGCGAATCGCACAACTCAAGGCCGAGAACGCAAAGGCCCTGACAACGCTGAATGCAACAATCATCGAGGAACGAGCACAGTCTCAAAGCCGCCAGCAGATGCTGATCGATGCACTGAAGGACGCCGAGGGCAAGGAAGATGAAGCCTCGCTGCATAAATACCTGAGCACCGCCAAGGAGTGCTCGACGTTCTGGGCACAGCACCTCGAGCACCTAAGGCAACGCAACGAGCGCGCGGTACTGGAGAAGTACAAGGTGCGCCGTGCCTTTGCCCTATGCCAGCAAGTGCGCTGCGAACAGGAAGTCTTTCGTGCTCTGAATCGCTTGCATGACCCACTGCGCGCTCAGATGCTCGAAATATACGATCGGCAGAACAGTGGTCATGAGATAACCCCTGCAGAGGCCACCACCCTCGCTGAATGCATCGAGAAGATACTGCTGCTACTGGACCAGATGGTGGAGCACGGCCCCCTGCTCACTGAGCAAAGGGCACAACTCGAAAAGCTGCGTAGCGAGCACCAGACCGAGATTAGCGGCTACATCGAGGTGGTGGACAAAGGTGGCATCAAGCCCTCCTCGAACCTGGTACTGCGCTGGATGCGCATCGAGGCCTGCATCAACCGCATGACCATGCTCCAGCAACTGGATGAGGAAAGCTCCTTCTGGATTCAGCGCGCCTGGAACAACCTGCAGATGAGCATCACGCAGCACCTGCAACTGGCCAGATTGAAGAGCCCGGGAGAGGAAGTGACTGCCAGGGTCCTGAGCAGTATCACTGGCCAGCTCAGAACAGCTCGGCGACAGCTGAACAATCTGATCAGACATATGGATCCCGAGCGCAGCCGTGATGAATTCAAGCGTATGGAGCAGGATTTCGACGCGTTCGCCAACGATGTCGCCAGGGAGGCCGACGAGCTGCCTGAGTTCATCCCGGTCAGCACAGTCCAGCAACTGCGCGCACAACTGCCCGGGCTGATAGAGACACAGGAGCATGGCATCCTGCTGGGTACGGTACGTGAAGGCGAACCGAGCATCGTCGACATCCCCACCCCCGCCAGTGAAACACCCACTCGCAGCTACACACTCAAGGACGATCGCTGGGTCGAGCTCGAAGCCGCTGTACCTGAGGCGCCTGTTGCCGCACAACCGCCCAAGCTCAAGCGCCTGCTCAAGAACGGCAGGTCGTGCATGACTGCGGGGCGCAAGGAGCTGGCGCGCCTGAGCAAGTCGTACTCGAACGACTACCTGCCGGTGGAGATAGAGGAAATTCTCAAGGACCATCGCGGCCGTCTCGACAGTGCCCGCGAGTCCATAGAACGCCGCCTCACTGCGGACAATGCCACCGATGAGGCGAGTGCAGGCGGCGACGCGGCGATCGTCATCAAGGAGATCGAGGACCTGACGGCACAGCTCACGACCGAAAGCATCAGGCTGCGCACCAAAGCGGCACTCAAGCAAAAACCGCGCATGGGTGAGCTGCAATTTCTGATCGAGCAGACCAACATAACGATCAAGCCTGTCGGCACGCGCAAAGCCTTGACCAAGGTCAAGGGCAGGCCTGCTGATTTCCTGGACGAATATGTCGTGCAGCACGACGGGCAGGCGATCTGGTATGCCCACTTCCACTATCGCTCAAGCACCGCCACCAGGGAGGATTTCGTTGCCGGCCATCTGAAACTGGCCAGTCAACGCTTTGCCCAGGGCAAGATGGTCACCAACCCGCACTCGCCGAATCAAGAAGAGGTGTACCGCAGCCCGATCTCATTGGCCGACGCAAAACAGTACTTCTTCACTGACTGAAACAGCGGGGCAGCGCCCTGGCGCTACCCCTCAACCTCAACAGTCCTTGAACTGCGCCTCGCGCTTGGCGATGAACGCTGCCATGCCTTCCTTCTGATCTTCCGTGGAAAACGCCGCGTGGAACACGCGACGTTCGAAACGCACACCCTCGCTCAGGCTCACCTCGAAAGCACGATTGACGCTTTCCTTGACCATCATGCTCACCGGAATCGACTTGCTGGCGATGGTCGCCGCCACCTTCAGCGCCTCTTCCAGCAGCTCGGCCTGGGGCACCACGCGTGCCACCAGCCCTGCCCGCTCGGCCTCCTCTGCGCCCATCAGGCGGCCAGTCAGGCACAGTTCCATGGCCTTGGCCTTGCCCACGGCACGGGTCAGGCGCTGGGTGCCGCCCATACCCGGCAGCACGCCGAGGTTGATTTCCGGCTGGCCGAACCTGGCGTTGTCAGCGGCGAGAATGAAGTCGCACATCATCGCCAGTTCGCAGCCGCCGCCCAGGGCGAACCCCGACACCGCGGCGATGATCGGTTTGCGCCGATTGGCGATGCGGTCGGCGTCGCTGAACAGGTCGTCAACGTAGATCTGCGGATACTTGAGCTCGGCCATCTCCTTGATGTCGGCACCTGCGGCGAAGGCCTTGGCAGAGCCGGTCAGGACCACGCAACCGATGTTCGGATCACGCTCGAGCTGGTCCAGGGCCTGATTGATCTCGGCCACGATCTGCGCGTTCAGGGCATTGAGCGCCTGGGGACGGTTGAGGGTGATCAGGCCGACCTTGCCGTGGATGTCCAGCAGGATTGTTTCGAATGCCATGCAAGCTGCTCCTTCAAAGATTGCGCGCAATGACCATGCGCTGAATGTCACTGGTGCCTTCGTAGATCTGGCAAACCCGCACATCGCGATAGATGCGCTCCAGCGGGAAGTCCTTCAGATAGCCATATCCGCCGAGCGTCTGCAAGGCATCCGAACAGACCTTTTCGGCCATTTCCGAGGCGAAAAGCTTGGCCATCGACGCCTCCACCAGCGCCGGGCGCCCGGCATCGCGCAGGGCGGCGGCATGCAGCACCATCTGCCTGGCCACGGCGATGCGCGTGGCCATGTCGGCCAGACGGAAAGCCACAGCCTGGTGCTCGACCAGCGCCTTGCCGAAGCTCTGGCGCTCCTTGGCGTAGTCGCGCGCGACCTCGAACGCCGCACGGGCCATGCCGACGGCCTGCGAAGCGATGCCGATACGTCCGCCCTCGAGGTTGGCCAGAGCGATCTTGTAGCCCTGCCCCTCGTCGCCCAGGCGATTGTCCACCGGTACCCGCACGTCATCGAAAACGATCTGGCAGGTGTCGGAGGCGTGCTGCCCAAGCTTTTCTTCAACCCGCACCACCTGATAGCCCGGCGAATCGGTGGGCACGATGAACGCACTGATCCCACGCTTGCCCGCCTCGGGATCGGTGACCGCAAAGACGATCACCACGCCGGCGTTCTGACCGGAAGTGATGAACTGCTTGCTGCCGTTTAGCACATAGTGATCGCCATCCAGACGCGCGCGCGTTTTCAGGCTGCTGGCGTCGGAGCCCGCCTGGGGCTCGGTGAGGGCGAAGGCGCCGATCATCGCACCGCTGGCCAGCGGCACCAGGTAACGCTGTTTCTGCTGCTCGGTTCCGAACTTCAGGATCGGCACGCAGCCCACCGAGTTATGCACGCTCATGATGGTCGAACAGGCGCCGTCGCCGGCGGCGATTTCTTCCAGGGCCATGGCGTAGGCGACATAGCCGGTGTCGCTGCCACCATACTGCTCCGGCACCAGCATCCCGAACAGGCCAAGCCCGGCCATCTCGTCGATGGCTTCACGCGGGAAGCGATGCTCCTTGTCCCACTGCTCGGCGAACGGTTTGAGGCGCTCCTGAGCGAAGTCCTTTACCGCATCGGCGATCTGTTGTTGCTCGTCAGTTACCAGCATGGTTCACCTCAGTACAGGCATTCGACCGCGATCGCCGTGGCTTCGCCGCCGCCGATGCAGATGGCCGCGATACCGCGGCGCAGGTTGTTCTGGCGCAGCGCCGAAAGCAGCGTCACCAGGATGCGCGCACCGGAGGCACCAATCGGGTGGCCCAAGGCACAGGCGCCGCCATGAATGTTGACCTTGTCATGGGGCAGGTCCAGGTGCTTCATGGCGGCCAGGGTGACGACGGCAAAGGCTTCGTTGATCTCGAACAGGTCCACCTGGGCAAGATCCCAGCCAGTACGTTTGATCAGCTTGTCGATGGCGCCGATCGGTGCGGTCGGGAACAGCGCCGGCGTATCGGCGAAGGCTGCATGACCGTGGATCACCGCCAGCGGCTTGAGGCCACGCTTGTCGGCTTCACTGCGGCGCATCAGTACCAGGGCCGCAGCGCCGTCGGAGATAGAGCTGGAGTTGGCGGCCGTCACCGTGCCGCCCTCGCGGAATGCCGGCTTGAGCTGGGGGATCTTGTCCAACCGCGCCTTGGGCGGCTGCTCGTCGTCCTTGACGAGCCGTTTCTCCTTGCCCTCGATGACCTCCACCGGCACGATCTCGGCGCTGAAGCGGCCATTCTTGATCGCGTCCTGGGCACGGGTCAGCGACGCAATGGCGAAGTTATCCTGGGCCTCGCGGCTGAAGGCCCCGGCCTGGGCGCAATCTTCAGCGAAGGTGCCCATCAGGCGACCTTTGTCGTAGGCATCCTCGAGGCCATCCATGAACATGTGGTCGATGATCCTGCCATGCCCCATGCGATAGCCGCCGCGGGCCTTGTCCAGCAGATACGGAGCGTTGGTCATGCTCTCCATGCCACCCGCCACCACCACATCGGCACTGCCGGCCAACAACAGGTCATGGGCCATGATCGCCGCCTGCATGCCAGAGCCGCACATCTTGTTCAGGGTGGTACAGGTGGTGTGCTTGCCCAGGCCCGCCCCGAGTGCGGCCTGGCGCGCCGGCGCCTGGCCAAGCCCGGCGGGCAATACGCAACCGAACAACACCTGCTCGACGCTGGCGGCATCGATGCCTGCACGCTCGACTGCGGCGCGGATCGCGGCGCTGCCCAGCTGCGGTGCAGTGAGGCTTTTCAGGTCGCCCTGCAGGCCACCCATGGGCGTGCGCACGGCACTGACGATGACGATCGGATCATTGACGAGGCTCATGAGCTCTTCTCCTTACTTGGCAGCCATGCGCAGTGCACCGTCGAGGCGGATCACCTCGCCGTTGAGCATGCTGTTCTCGATGATGTGGCGGGCCAGTGCCGCATATTCCTGCGGGCGGCCGAGACGTGGTGGGAATGGCACCCCGGCAGCGAGCGAATCACGCACTTCCTGGGTCATCCCGGCCATCATCGGCGTCTCGAAAATGCCGGGAGCGATGGTCATCACGCGGATACCGAAGCGCGCCAGTTCACGGGCGGTCGGCAGTGTCAGGCTGGCAATCGCGCCCTTGGAGGCGGCGTAGGCCGCCTGGCCGATCTGCCCGTCATAGGCGGCGATGGAGGCGGTATTGATGATCACACCCCGCTCACCGCACTCGTCCGCAGGGCCTTCGGCCATGGCCGCTGCGGCCAGGCGCAGCATGTTGAAGCTGCCAATCAGGTTGACATTGATCACCTTGGCAAAGCTTGCCAGGCCATGCGGCCCCTGTTTGCCCAGGACCTTCTCGGCGCCGACGATCCCCGCGCAATTGACCAACCCGTGCAGGCCATCGAAGGCGCTGACGGCCGCCTCGACCGCTGCCTGGGCGGCCGGCTCGCTGCTGATGTCGGCCACTGCGAAGCGGGCGTTGTCACCCAGCTCCCGCGCCTTGGCTTCGACCGCCTCGGCGTTGAGGTCGACCAGCATCACACGGGCGCCGGCCTCGACCAGCATTTGCGCTGTAGCGGCGCCCAGCCCGGAGGCGGCGCCGGTGACGATGAAACTTTTGCGTTGAACGTTCATTGAGGTCTTCCTTCAGGCGCCAGCAGGGGTGGCCTGCGCAGCGCGTTGCTTGGCAATTTCCTGATTGCGCAGGATGAAGCGTTGCAGCTTGCCGCTCGGGGTCTTGGGCAGCTCGCCGACGAATTCGATTTCACGCGGGTAAGCGTGGGCGTACAGGCGCTGGCGCACATGTTGGCGCAAGGCCTCTTCCAGTTCAGGGCTGGCGCTATGCCCTGCGGCCAGCACCACGAAAGCCTTGATCAGCTCGGTACGCTGGGGGTCAGGCTTGCCCACCACCGCCGCCTCGATCACCGCCGGGTGTTCGATTAGCGCGCTCTCCACATCGAACGGACCGACGCGGTAGCCGGAGGTGGTGATCACATCGTCGCTGCGGCCGACGAAGCTGATGCTGCCATCGGAGTTGAGCTCGACGGTGTCGCCGGAAAGGTAGTATTTGCCGATGAACGCCTTGGTGGGAACGCCGTGGTAGCCGCCGAACCAGCACAGCGGCGACTGCTCGCGGTCGACTGCCAGTATCCCCGGCTGACCGGCAGGCAGCTCGTTGCCAGCTTCGTCCAGCACCACGATGCGATGCCCGGGGATGGCGAAGCCCGCCGACCCCAGGTTTACCGGGTGCGCCAGGCCATGGTGGTTGCACAGCACCATGCCCAGCTCGGTCTGGCCATAGTGGTCGTGGATGGTCACGTTCAAGGCGTCGGCGAACCAGCGGATCACTTCGGGATTGAGCGGCTCACCGGCGCTGCTGACCACCCGCAGACGCCCCTTGATCGGTGCCGAGAACGCCTCACCGGCTGCGATCAGCAAGCGATAGGCGGTGGGCGAGCCGGCCAGGTTGCTGATGCCCAGCTTGTCGATGATCCGTGCACAGCTCTCGACGCTGAACGGACCATCGTAGAACGTGGTGGCGTGCCCCAGCGCCAGGGGGCCGGTAACCGCGTAGTACAGGCCATAGGCCCAGCCCGGATCGGCCAGGTTCCAGAAGCTATCGTCAGGGCGCAGGTCGATGGCATCGCGCATGTAGCCCTGGAAGGCGACGATCGCGCGCAGTGGGACTTCGAGCGGTTTGGCCGGCCCTGTGGTGCCGGACGTGAACATCAACAGGAAGGGGTCGTCGCCGCTGCGCATTACCGGCTCGCAGTGATCGCTTGCCGCCTCCAACGCCTGCTGGAAATCCAGCTCGTGCGCCGCAGCACCGACCGTGATGATCGTCGGGCAGCCGCTGACATCGTCCAGCTTGGCGCGGTTGTTGCGATCAGTGACCACCACCCGGGCGTGGGACTGCTCCAGACGGTGCTCGATGGCCTTGGGACCGAACGCGGTGAACAACGGCTGGTATACCGCCCCCAGTCGCCAAGTGGCGAGAATCGTCACCAGCAGTTCTACGGTACGTGGCATCAGGCCGGCGACCCGGTCCCCAGGCCCCACGCCCTGATCCTTCAGGACATTGCCCATGCGAGCCGACATGGCCTGCAGCTGCTCGAAACTGTAGCGCGCGCCGTTACCTTCCTGGTCTTCACAGATCAGCGCAGGCAGGTTGCGGCCGACATGCCGGTCGCAGCACTCGACACAGGCGTTAAGTGCTTGCAGGTTGCCCTGCAAGGCGTTTGCGGCAACCCGGTCATATTCGAATGCTCGCGCGGCCTCGGCGTAATCACGCATCGTCGGACTCCTGGTTTCTTGTTGTTGGAGTTGAACCCTAGGTCCGACGATAGTCGCGCCGCCAGCGCTTGTGGACAATGGCAAAAGCGCTCATCAGGCATGATCGGTTTGGCCACTGTAGCCTCAGCGCCCTGAGCGTTCAGCCAAGCCCCCGCTCCCGGCCAATCAGCATTTGCCGGGTCAGTTCACGTATCATCTCGAGCTCCTCGACGTCCCGCCGACTCTCCAGCGCCTCGATCTCCAGGGCCAGATTCTCGGCCGAAATCTGGTCGGCCCTGGCCTGCAGCGCCGCCAATCGTGTCTGATGGTCTGTTTCGACGCGCTCGAAGACCGCATCATGGCGCTCAAGCATATAGCGCCGCCAGAACGCCTGCCGGCTCAGGCTTTCACCCAGGGCTTCGATCGACTCCGCGGCCCTCACCGCCACCAGCGCTTCCTGGAGCTGGCTGTCAGTCACCTCGGCCGCCGAGGCATAGTCCATGAACCGCGAAGTGAACGGTAGGCTCAGGCGCTCCCTCAGGCTCACTCGGTAGTACAAGCGCACTGCAAGCTGGTCGACACTATCGCCGGCTTCGATCCGGCGACGGATGTCGGCACGAGCGAACGCGTCCAACTGGTCCAGGCGAAACAGCCCCTGACCGAGTGTGATCAGCTCACTGCCCCGCTCATGCAAGGTGTTGGCATCGGCACGCGCAATCGCGGCGCAGCGCTGCAAATCACTGAAACGGTCACTGACCGCATTCAGGCAGGTCAGGTTGTCGTCGGCCAGCGCGTAAAGATGGTTGCGCAGGTCAGTGTCGGCGTTGATGGCATTGAGCAGAGACCAAACACGCGTCGACAGCACCGCTGGCACCTGAGCATGGTCCTGCGTGAGCGTCAGCCACCCCAGCAACTGGAAGAACCCATCGCTGTCCGGCATCGCCTGCAGCGTGTCCCATTGGAACAGCTGCGCGTTGTACAAGGCCGAATCGCCGCTGTCCAACCACGAAGCGCGCACCACGTCGACATTCTGCCGGGTCAGTCGCTCTGGTAGGTGCAGATGCTCCTGGATCGCGTCGAGAGCATAGAGCCCTCGCAGCTCAACGCTCGACAAAAGATTGCCTTCGACCATGAAACCGCGGCGGAAGACATTCGGCATCTGCAGGATGGCCGCTGGCACGACAGGAATCTGGTTGTCGCGCAGGTCGGCGCGCTCAAGAAATCCGCACTGCTCCAAACCGTCCGGCCAGGCACCCAATCGGCAATGGCGCACACTGATTTCGCGCAGTTGCGGAAGGTGATTGAAGCGCAAGATCAACGCCCCTAACGGATTGTGGCTCAGGTCCAGCTCGTTCAGATGTTGCAGGCCCGTCAGCACCTGGACACCTGCTTCATCGAGGCGAATGTCGTTACGCGCCAGTCGCAGACGACGCAGCTCAACCAGGTGAACGATACCTCGTGGCAAGGCCAGCAGATGATTGCCGCTCAGGTTCAGCTCCCTCAAAGCGCTGAAGCAATGCAGGAAGTCGGTCGGCACATGAGTGAGCGAGGTGTCGCTGATGACCAGCGTGGTAACGTTGGCGAACGTCGTCGGGTGGACGAACTCGGGCAAGGTCTGCAGTTGTACGCCACTGATCACCAGGGTCTGCTGCCCGTCCTGAAGGCGCCAGGCCTGGCGCATGCGCTCGGCAGCCTGGACGCGGGCAGCGTGGCTACGGCCGCCAAGCCCGGCGCTGAGCCAACCCGAGAGTGCCCTCTCCAGTCGCTCATAATCGCCTTCAAGCTCGGCCAGCCGCCGGTAAAGGGACCCAGGCGCTTGCTGCATCTGACTCAGTCGCGCCTCAAGCTGCGCGGGTAAAAGATCAGGATAGATCGCGCGCAGACGGTCCAGTAGCGGCTGCCAGGAGGAGCCAGGCTGCCCGCGTCCACTGAGCGGATACCCAACACGCCCATCAGCCATGCGCCGTCCAGGGTTGAACCAGGATTTACGTGGGGTCCAGCCCAGCAGACTTACACGCTCACTGCGTGTGCTCGGTAGTTGCGCACGCAACGCCGCACGCAGCAGCAGACCTGCATTCGTACCTGTGAGCCCCAGTGAGGTCCGTACCTCGACCGGTAGCGCGTCGACCAGCGCCTGTGCCATAGAAAACGCGGGCTCACCCTGCTTCCGACCGCCATGGTCGTAGCGTTGGAACTGGCAATCCTTATGCACCAGTGTGACTTGCGAGCCAGTGTCGGCAACAGGTCCGACGGCCTTGACCACCCGTCCATCAAGGGTTCCTTCACGCAGCACCAGGCGCAACGTCTGCGGCCACCCGGGTAGCCGTGCTGCCAGCGCCAGAACCAGTTCGGCACCCTCGTCGCTGTATACATTATCCAGGTAAAGCGACTCGCAGGCGCGGCTCAAGCGAGCCAGTTGCAGCAGTGACCGGGCGTCGTTCGCCACTGCCAGCGGTACGCGTGATTCAACCTCGGCGATCGTGCGCAGACGGCTCGACACCTGGGCGGTTGCCTGCACGGCATACCGTGCAGGCAACCCGGGAAAGTCACGCTGCAACAGCGCACACAGCGGGTCTGCAGGCGGGTTTTCGGTAACCAGATACTGGAAAAGATCGCGGCGCAGCACCGGCTCCTGCGCCAGCAAGGCAACACGCAGCCCGGCACTGTCCGCCTTGTGCAAGCCTGGCAACGCCAGGCACCACGCCTCGATACGTGCATCGTCCACAGGTAGCTGGTCCTCGGCCAACGCCTTGAAGAACGCCGATACCTGTCGGTCCGCATCGAAGCGCCGCAACGTCTCGCGCAGGTTGGCCGGAACCTCACGGCTATCCACCAGCAAGCCACGCAACTCTTCGACATCGATGTCCGCCATGTCGAGAACGGCCAAGGCATCGGTGCGGGTCAACGCCGGGTCCAGGGGCCATAGGCTCTGCAGCATCCGAGCCTCGTCCGACCACTCCAGCGGTCGCTCCAGGCGCAGCCGCCAGCCACGCTCGCCGACGGTTTCCAGCGCAGGACCGTAGCCAGCCACACGACGCGGGTGACGCACGCGCCAGCCACCTTGAGCCGACGGTTGATGCACGGCAAAGAAACGCTTGCCAACCCGCAACCAGCGCGAGTCGGCAGTGCGATAGAGCCCGTCATCCTGCAAGCGCGGCTGTAGCGGCTCGTTAACATAAGTATCCAGCGCGCTTGACCAAAGACGCGTGCCGACGCCTTGCACGTCGACAGGCTTCAGACCATCAACATAGCTGCTGCGGGCGAACCCCCGTGCAACCACCGCAGCCCCCCCAGCCAGCGCCGCCGTGACCGCAACGGTCTCGGCCACACCGAGCAGATGCTCAAGGGCTTCATGTTGATGACCACGGGTCCAGTCCGCAGTCCCTTCGAACACCTGCGAGAGCGTCTGCTCCACCAACTGGCCAAACAAAATCGCACCGATCGCAGGAATGAACAGCCCTGCCAGATTGGCCAAGCCAAGCCCGATCGACTGCCACGCCTGCAGGCGTGACTGGGTCGCAGCATGATCCGCGTCAGCGGTCGGGACCAGCACGTACCGTGCGTCGGACTTCACCCGCTGCACCTGCTGCGCCACCAGCTCCGCGAACAACTCGCCCTGCACTGTCCTGCCTTCGATCTGTAGATCCGGGCTGGCATCGGCCAGACGTTTGCCCAGTGTCTGCAGGAACGTCGGCCGCTGTTCAAACGCAACCAGACCACTGAAGAACTCAAGGTAAGCCTTGTCCTCGAGCGCGGTGACCATAGCCGCACTCAGGTCTTCCCACGAGTCATAACGCCGCAGAGCAAGCTGCGGGTCACTGGGCAGGTACAGCATGACACCCTTGCTCACACCTGCAGCGTCCCGCAGTGCGATGGTCAGGCCATCAGTGATACTGCAACCCAGCACCGTCAGCATGCCGGAATAACCTCGCAGCAGCGTCTCATGCTGCTCGGGCACACCTTGGGCGATATCCTGCAAAGCAATCTGCTCAAGCGCCGATATCTCTCCCTTGAGCGCTGCGATCTCGATCACAAGGCTCAGGCTCGAGCGCTTATCCTCGGCCAGCAGCGCGCAGTTCGATGCACTGAAAACCTGCGCTAGCTGAGCCTGGTAAAGGCTGCCGACATTTTTCTTGCGGCAGTCGCGTGCCAGATCGTTCGCCGGACCTGACAACACAACATCAGCCCCCGGATGCACAAGCCCACTGCCCTCGAGCGCGGCGTCGTCGGCGTGAAAGTTCTGCATCAGTCGCAGCAACCCTGGCTGTCGCACGTAACCCGGTCGATAGAACGGCCAATGCACTCCCGGAACCAGGCCGAACTCGCGCCTGACATCCAGCCACTGCAACTGATCGAGCTTACAGTCCTTGGGCAACCGGTCGCCGAGCAGAGCTGTGAATTGCTCAAGTACGAAGGTGTGCAGCGGGATCAGGTCGAGCGTTGCCGCACGCACCTTGTCCTGGCTGACCCGGCTGCTCTTGAAGCGATCGCGCAGACGGTTGATCTGGGCAGGTGAGGCACGCTTGAGCCATTCGGGCAACCCGGTGCGGATAAAGTCATCGACTGCATCGGCAACACTGGGCTTACCGACGGTCAAGGGAGGGATAGATGTCATGGGAGAGGCTCCTTTCGCAAATCGCGTCATGCACTCTCGCTGGACCGTCCGGGCCATGGCAGGAGGAATGAGCTCCGGTCATGGCCTGCGGCTGATCGGCCTAGCGACCTGCGTCCAGTGCATCGCGGGTCAAGCGCAACGCCAATGCCTGCAAGTCGGCCTCACGCGACTGCTTCAACGCTTTGGCCTCGGTCACGTACTCCAGATCGGCGAGCTCGTCCCTTCGTTCGTCGAGTGCCGACATCTGCTCGTCCGAGGGCGCTTCGATGGCCGCAAACTGTGCGGGCTCGGTTTCTCGCAAGTAGTCGAGCCAGAAGTCGCGTTTGCTGATGAACTGCGCCAGCTCATCACCTGCCTCCGCTTCACGAACGCGTGCCACCACGGCGTCGAGATCAGCACGGGTCACGCCAGCAATCGTCTCGAACTGCAGGCTCCGTGCCTGGCCTGGAAGGTCAAGTTCACGGGCCAACCCCACCCGATAGGCCAGGCTCACCTCGACCTCATCGACCCCGGCCCCATTCTCGACCCGCTGCACCATATCGTCCCGAGCGTACTGCTCGACCCTGTCGAGACGAAACAGCCTGCGCCCTAGCATCAGTCGGGTACTTTGGGCTTGCGCTGCGGGCACATCGCGCAAACCGTTGGCAATGAACGCCCGCACCTGAAGAGCGCTGAAGCAAGAAGCCACGCTGTCGACGCAGGTGGTAGGGTTTGCCGCAAAGTTGAAGATGTCTTCACGCAACCGCGTATCAAGCTCTATGCCATCCAGCAGCGCCCAGACACGCTGCTCGAGATCTGTGCGGGCCAGACGGAAATCGCTGCTCTGCACCAGTCGTCCGAGCAACGCGAACAGCTCCTCGCTCCCCTCTTCCTCAGAAAGCCGATCCCATTGCGCTGCTCGCCGCTCACGCTCGCCCTCTTCAAGGTGCTCTAGCCAGGACTCCCGAGCATTGAAGGACGAAGGCACGGCCTGGCTAGGCACATGGCCCGACAGTCGCTCAGCATAATCGCCAGGCAAGGGGTTGCCCTCCAGTCGCAACGCCTGACGCACAGAGAGAGGCGCTTGCAACAGCGCGTCAGGGAGTTCGCTGATACCGTTGTCGCGCAGATCGATATACTCCAGCAGTTCGGCCTGTACCAGGTCCGCAGGAAACACGCTCAATTGAGTCATACGCAGCTCGAGCTCGTAAAGACGTTGAAGCGGTCGCAACGACAAGCTGAACGTCTGCAACGGATTGCGACTGAGATTCAGGATACGTAAGCGCTGCAGCCCCTCCAGCGCCGAGTAGGCTGTGGCATCCATCTGCAGTTGGTTGCGCGACAGATTGAGTGTGCGCAGGCTGGTCAGCAGGTGCATCTCGCCAGGCAGTTCGGACAACATATTGTTGCTGAGGTTGAGGCTGCGCAGATGGCCAAAGTTTCTGAGGAACCCAGCAGGCACTGCCGAAAGCCCCAGATTGATCAGGTTCAGCTCCAGGACATGCCGAAAATTGGTGCCTGCTGGCAGGACCGGCAGTTCACCAACCGGCACACCAATTAAGCTCAGGCGCATGCCTGGCTCGTTGTTGCCACCCCGTACGATTGGACCTTCGATACGCCAGCTGCGCAACAACTCATCGGCCAGCAATTGACGCGCACTTCTCGCCGAGGCGAGCGGGGGGTCCTGAACCCAGGTTCGCAAGGCGCGATTCAAGCTGCGAAATTCCAGCTCCTCACTGAGCAGGTTGGTGAACGCCGAACCCGGCGAATTCCCGAGCAGTTCGACATAGGTCTCGACCTGCCCATCGCTGAACCCCGGATACAACGCCCGCACGCGGTCGCGCAAGGTCCGCGCCGCCGAGGAGCCGGAACTGGCACGACCGCTGAGGGGATAACCGTAGCGACCATCAGGCATGCGCCTGCCTGGGCGCAAGCTGGGACGGATCTCGCTCATCCCCAGCAAACTGATCACTTTGTCACGCCCGGCGGGCAACCAGCTGAGCAGATCCCGGCGCATCGCCGTCGCTCCCGCCTCACCCGACCAGCCCAGGCGATCAAGGTGCTCGCCCGGCAGGTAGGCCAGCAGGCTTGCAAACAGATCGCGGGGCGACTCAGGTGCATCAACTGCCTCGAGGCCATCCTGGTATACACGCACCCCTCCTTCTGCCCAGACCAGTGTCCACAGCTCACCCGCCGTAGAAGAGGGGAACAGGCGACTGGTCAAACGACCGAAAGCACTGCCCTCACGCACCTCGAAGTTGATCCGCATAGGCCATCCAGCATGGCGACGCAGCAGGCCAAACACCAGTTCAGGCAGATCATTGCTGTAAGTGTTGCCAAGCACCAGTGCCTCGATCGCCCGGGCAATCCGTGCCGACTGCAAGGCTTCGCGCGCCTGCTCGGCGAGTGCCAGCGGGATGCGGTTACGGCTGTTCATTTGCTCAACGAGCGCGGCGTTCTCCTGGGACAGCAGGTCGAGCGCATAGGCCTCGGGCAATCCGGGAAAGTCACGTTGAATCAAACTCAGGTCTACACCCTCCGGCACTTCTGGCGTAGAAAAATGCGCCATCAGCGCATGGCGTAGTCGCGGCGCATCGTCGCTAATCTGTCCGGCAAGTTCACTTCCGTCCAACGCCGGGTCCACCAGTTGCTCCAGGCAGTAGTCGAACAACGACGAGTCCGCGCCATGGGTGATGTCTTGCTCAAGGGCGTTGAAGAACCTATCGATGCGTGCGCTGGCCATGAAGCGCAGCAACGTATCGCGAAGCACTGCGGGCAGGGGACGCCGCTCCACGGCGAGCCCCCGCAAAGCGGCCTCGTCCATGCTACTGATTCGTAGAACCTGAGTGATACCCAGGTCGTCGAGCTCGGACGCACGCGGCCACAAGTGCGTCAGCAGGGTGCGCGCGCCCTGCCACTCTCCTGGCCGTTGCCAAGCCAGGTGCCAGGCGCCCTCGCCATTGCCGAACAGCATGGGCCCAAAGCCCGCACGACCATCGGTACGGCGCAGTTGCCATTCATCGGAATTGTCGGGCTGATGCACAGAATGGAAGTATCCCTCCTGCTGCCACCAGTGATTCACGCCATCGCTGTACAAGCCGTTTTCGTCCAGCACCGCCCCGCTGGGCAAGGCCTGCTCGCGAAAAGGTGAAAGGTCTTCATGCCAGAGGCGGTGGGTGCCAGGCTGGGTAGACACCGGCACCAGCTCATCGACAAAAGCGCTACGGCTGAAGGCCCGTGCGACGTAATGCCCCGCACCTGCCAGTGCAGCATTGACCGCGACGCTTTCGACCACTCCGAGCAGGTGCTCCAGTGCCTCATGCTGGTGACCGCGTGCCCAGTCATCGACGCCTTCGAATACCTCCCCCAGTACTTGTACCACCTGTGCGCCGATCAACATCGCATTAAGTGCCGGGACTAATAATCCCCCCAACTGCACGAATGTTTCACCCACACTCTCCAGGGCACGGAGCTTGGCCCATTTGCGCTCGGTATTGGCGTCCTGGGTGGGAACCGCAAGATAGCGCGCATCACTACGCAGCCTATTTACCTGCCCGTCGGCCAGGGCGACGAAGACATTGCCTGCCAGTACTTCGCCCTCCGGCTCCAGATCGGGTTTGGCATCTTTCAGGCGGACACTCAACCGTTGCAGACAGCTCGCCCGATCCTTGAGAGCCATGCGTTCGATGAGCTTCGCCTGGTTCGCGGGGTTCTGCAGGCGCTTCACCAACGCATCCTGCAATGCATGCCAAGAGTCGAATCGGCATAGCGGCTGGTCTGGCAGGTACAGCAGGACTGCCTGGACGCGCAGGCTCGCCCGCACCCCACGCGGCCAGACGTTGGCCAATTCGACGGTCAAGGCCCCCTCCAACGGGTGGCCGAGCAATGCCAATTGCCGCACCCTGACGATGTCGTAGCTGGCGTGAACCGCGGGCTTGCCGGCACTGACCAGGCGTAGCAGATCAAGGTCGGCTCGCACCAATGACTTTTTCAACGCGGCAATTTCGATGGCGAGGTCGAAGCGCTGACGCTTGTCTTCGGCCAACAGCGCAACGGTGGACGAGTCGAACACCTCCGCCAGGTGGGCCTGATAGCGTTTGCCGATATCCAAGCGGTTACAAGCCCTAGCCACTCCCTTGGCGTCAGTGAACAACGCCGGAGCATTGCGGTCATCGGACTGCTCGGCGACGAACCCAGTGCCCTCGCCAAACTCGGCATCGTCAGGAAAGTTCTGCAGCAGATGGTAGAGCGCCGGATGATGAGACTGGTAGGTATTGAACGCCTGGTTTCCCGGCAACGAGAACTTGGTCCAGCGCTCACGCCACAACACCGACAGCAGGTCGATCTTCAGGCCCAGATCGCGTTCCAGTGTCAGCTGCAGCAATGGCAGGGCAAACGCTTGCAGAGGCACCAGGCGCAGCAAGGCTGTTGCCAAGCCCTGCTCGGTTTGACGATGAGCTGCGAAGCCGTCTCGCAGCGCCTTGATCTGCGCCGGCTGCGCCTTGCTAAGCCAGTCGGGTAGGTTTTCGCCAATGAACTCATCAACAAGGTCTGCTTTGGGTGCCGCCAGAGGGGTGGTCATCGAAGGTACCTCATGTTGGGAACCACCACCTTGGTGCAGGCACCACTCGGCATTCAGCCGGAATTCTTGCCTTGTACCTGCGAGCCACCCAGTACGAAGGCCCGATACCCTCCTGGGTTGCAGCCAAACCACTTACGAAACGCGCGATAGAACGAACTGGCGTCGGCAAACCCCAGGCGTTCGGCGATATCGCTCATCGCCAGCGATCCCTCGCTCAGCCAGTCGATCGCCAGCTGTCGGCGTACGCTATCCTTGAGCCCCTGGTAGGTCTGCCCTTCCTCTGCCAAGCGACGGCGCAAGGTCGATAACGACAGGCACAGGTCGCGGGCCAGACGTTCGGCGTCGGGCCACTGGCCGGGGTCGAGCTTCCCCAGGATGCGACGCACACGTCGGGCGAGGCTGTCGGGATCTCGGTATTTGACCAGGATATTGCCCGGAGCCTCGGCGAGAAATTTCTGCAACTCCTCGGGCGTGCGCCTGAGGGGCAGGTCAAGACAATCGGCGGCGATGATCATGCGCGTACGCGGGCGCTCGAACTGCAGGTTCTCGGAGAACATCACACGGTAATCGTCGCAAAACGGCGGCTCGGCACAACGCAGGTCAATGGCGAGGATGGGAATGCGTCGGCCCGCCAGCCAGCAGGCAACGCCATGGACAATCATCCAGAACGTAAAATAGGTGAAGGCACGCCGGGGCTCATCGCGCGGTTCGTTGATAGTGATCTCGGCCAGGCTCTGCTGGCGTACCAGCCCGGGTTGCAGGTCTTCGAGCATCAACGAGAGAAACCCCAGCGCAGTCTCCAACCCTGCGCCAAGCGTGGGCTGCGCCATGCTTGCCTGGCACATGAACGAGAGGCTGCCGCTACGCAGACCGCGCGGGTCCATCGCGAAGAATTCGTCGTTACATCGACGTGCCAGCAAGCGCCAGAGACGCGCGTAGGCATCGGCACCAACGCGCGCATCAGCTTGCTCGAGGCTGCGTTCATCGATTCCCGCACGCCGCAGCAGCGCTGCGTCAGCCTTGCCCTGCGGGCAGGTCTGCAGCAGCGCTTCGCGCACCAATTGCATGGAAATCGTATCTTTCTCGCTCATCGGCTATCCAGATTGCCCAATGCAGGCCATCTTAGGGCCATGACGAAAAAAGGCCAGCTCCTGAACAATTCATGTACCGGGTCTGCTGAGCCTCACTCGGTCTGACGTGCCAGTGCCTGGCGGGTCAGCTCGAGTGCCTTGGCACCTACTGCCGACTCACACTCCGCAACGATCGCTCTGCCCTGAGCGTCGTACTCGGCATCCGTGAGGCTGTGACGACGAGCATACACAGCCTCCATTCGCGTCACGAACGGTTCGCGTATCAACCCGAAGGCTGCTTCGTGCGATCTTTGCAAACGATCAAGCCAAAAGCTTCTTTGGCTGATGTCAACCGCCAGCGCATCACTGGCCTCTGCCTCGAGCACGGCGGCCTGCGCCGCCTGCAGATCTTGCCGACTCACCCCGGCGATGGTCTCGAACTGCATCGTACGCGGTTGGCCTGGCAAGTCGAGGGGTTGCGCCAACCCTACCCTGTAGGCCAGGCTTACCTCCACCTCATCGACGCCTCGCCCACCGGCGCGGCGCTGCCTGACGTCCTCTCGGGCGTAGGCTTCCACTTGGTCGAGACGGAAGAACCTCCGTGCCAGGTCCAGCAATTGCGTCTCGACCTCGTCCGCTGAGCCGCTCTCGACGGCAGTACTGAGCATCTTGACTTCCAGCAGGCCGAAGGTCGAAATCACACTGTCCACGCAGGTGCGTGGCTCACTCGCAAGCGCAAACAACTGTTCACGCACAGCCGTATTCCGTTCGACCATGTCGAACATGGCCCATACCCTGGCCTCCAGGTGCGCCCGCGCCAAGCGAAAATCGCTGGTGTCCGCCAGTGCGTGAATCAAGCCAAAGAAATCGGCGCTTCCCGGTTCCGCCTGCAGGCGGTCCCATTGCGCGGCGCGGGTGACCCGGGACGCATCGTCGAGCCGCTCCAGCCAGCGCGTGCCATTGTGTACGTCGCTCTCGGCCTCGCTCTCAGACGTCCAGCTCGGGTCGATCCACTGGTCACGGTACTGCTCGGGTAGCGGATTCCCCACCAGCGCGAGCCTTCGCCGCCACTGCCTAGTCCGGTTGCGCAGGCTCAGCGGCAAGGCGGTGATGCGGTTGTCGCGCAGATCGACATAGTCCAGGGAGACCCCCAGTTCCAGATGTCGCGGGACCTCGGTCAGGCCAACATTGCGCAGACCCAACTGGCGCAGACGCGGCATCCGATCCAGCGCCAGCCCGAACATCCCGAGCGGGTTTTCGCTCAAGTCCAGCACACACAGTTGGCGCATCTGCCCGAGTAAGGCAAGGCCTGCAGCATCGATGTGGAGCTCGTTTCGCGAAAGCGTCAGCTCGCGTAGGTGCGGCAATGTAGAAAGCGCCTGGGGGACTACGGTGAACCTGTTACTGTCCAGATTCAGGGTCAGCAAACTGCCAAATGGCTGTAGAAAGCCCGTGGGAAGATCGCCCAGTTGCATGTGCGACAGGGTCATCTCACTGACGTGACTGAACCCCTCATGCCCGGAGAGATCCGGCAACTCGGCCGCATCCAGACCGGACAGTACCAGCACCATACCAGGGTCGCCGTTGCTATGCGCCCTGCCTGCCAATCCTTGAAAACGCCAGCAGCGACGGATTTCATCGGCCACCTGACGTCGCTGTCGACGCGTCGCTGCACCGTCTTCATCCTCGGCCCAGCTCTGCAGGTCACGGTCAAGTTGCGCATAGATTTGCTCCTGCGCGAGCAAGGCTGTGAAGGAAGATCCAGGCTGCTCATCGAGAACCTGAAGATAGATCTCCAGCTGCCTTTCGCTGAACCCTGGATAGAGGCTGCGCACCCGATCCTCCAGCGTGCGTTCCGCCACATGACTGCCGCGCCCGCCACGGCCACTCATCAAATAGCCGAAACGCCTGTCCGGAAGACGGACAGGTGGGCGGAACGTCGGCTTGGGCGGCTGCACATTCAGCAGTTCGAGTACCTGGGTCCGGCTGTTGGGTAGACGGCGCCGGAGGTCGGCACGCATTGCTTCGATGGCTCCCTGGCCTGTCCATCCCAGCCGCTGGCGGTCTGCCTCGGGCAGAAAATGCCACAAGCACTCCAACAGCCCTCCCGCGCCCTCGGTTTCGACGAGCAGACGCGTGCCATCCTCGAACACGTGCATCTGCCCTGCGAGCCATACCAGTACCTTGGCCTTGCCCCCTTTATCAGCCGGGTACAGGCTTGTGATGAGCCGTCCGTCGACAGCGCCTTGGCGTACCTCGAAGTTGATTTCGCGGGGCCAGGCCGGCTCCCTGCGCAGCAACGCGAATATCAGTCTCGGCAGCTCTTGGTGGTAGGCGTTGTTGAGGTACAACCCTTGCAACAATCGGCAAATCCACGCCTCGTGCAACGCCAGCCGCGCGCGTTCCGCCAATGCCAAGTCCAAACGTCCGCTGCTTCGCAAGCGCTGTTGCTGGACGGGGCTTACACGGTCAAGCAGATCAGCGGCATACACATCAGGCAAGCCGGGGAAATCACGCTGTATCAAGGCAGTGTCCGTGCGTCCGCCCGCCTGCTCGGTCAAATGTGCCATGAGCTCCTCACGCAACACGGCAGCGTCATCAAGCATGGCTTGTACACGAGCCTGAGACGTCATTTGCTCAAGCTTGAGGCGATTGCTGCAAAAACGCATCAAGTCCACCTCAGCAGTTTGCGGGCTATGATGCAACGCGAGAAAGAACTGATCGATTCTTCCATCAGCGGCGAACCGGTTGAGGGTGTCACGCAGCCCGGCAGGAAGCGCTCGTTGCTCGGCGACGAGGCGGCGCAAGGTCGAGTGGTCAATATCGGCGATCGACAAAATCGACTTGATTCGCTGCTCATCGAGTTCGGAGGCCAGCGGCCACAAGTGTCCGAGCAAAGACGACTCGCCCTGCCATTCCTGCGGGCGCTGCCAGGCCAGGCGCCAACCGTATTCACCGTTCCATTGCAACGCTGGAGCAAAGCCCGACTTGCCGTCGCCTCGTTGCAGCCGCCATTGAGCTGCAGCGATATCACGACGAACGCCGTGAAGGTGGCCTTGATGCAACCACCAACGCTCGCCGCCATGTCGGTACAGGCCATCGGGGCCACGTTGCGCGTGCTGCGGCACATTCCTGGCGCGGTAAGGTGCCAGCTCATGGGCCCACAATCGTCCTGTGCCTGGCCGTTGCTCGACAGGAGCCAATTCCTGCACGAAACCGCTACGTTGGAAACCTCGGGCTACCGCCGCCCCACCCGCAGCCCCCAACGCATTGACAGCAACCAGTTCGGCGACGCCAAGCATGTGTTCCAAGGCTTCGTGTTGATGACCGCGTGACCAGTCGACAGCGCCTTCGTAGACCTCGTCAAGCACCTGCACCACCGTTGCCGCGAGAAACAACTGACCCAGCCCTGGCACAAACAGCGATGCCGCCTGTAGCAAGTTCATGCCGACGGACTCCAGTGTCAGCAACCGTTGCCACTTGACCTTGTCATCGACGTCCGCCACTGGCACCAGCAGATAACGGGCATCATCCTTGATCTGCTTCACCTGCAACTCGGCGAGCTCGGCGAACAGGGCTTTGCCGCAGACCCTGCCGAGGACCTCCAGGTCAGGCGCCGCATCGCTCAGGCGCTTTTTCAACATGGCCTGAAAAGCGACGCGACTGTCGAGGGCAATCAGCGCGAGCAAGGCTTCATGCTCGTGCGGGGTCGCGAGCATCGTGACCAGATGAGTAGCGACGCCGTTCAAGTCGGCAAATCGCTGCAGTGGTCGATGAGGCAGAAAAAGCAATATGCCCGCGCTGTCGGAAGGTCCCGATGCATTCGCATGCTCCGACAGCTCTATGAGCAAGGCGCCCAATACCGCATGACCCAGCAGATAAAGGTGCTTGACCTGCACACTCGGGAGTGTCGGATTCACTGTCGACACGTTTCCCAGGAGGGGCTCCAGCGCCGCCAGCTCGGCCGCCTCGATGCGACCCTGCACAACCGCAAGCTGAGCCGCCAGCGCCAGGCGCCTGGCTTTCTCCTCGGCCAGCAATGCGCTGACCGAATCATCCAGTACCTGCTCAAGATGCGTTTGGTAATGCGCGCCAGCATCAACTTGGCGACACACCTGTGCCAACCGGGCGGTATCCACGAGCAGCTTTTCGCTGGTCAGAGACGCATGGGGTCCGGCCTTGATCAGACCAGTGCGGTGGTCAAAGTTAAGCCCCGATACGAAGTTCTGCATCAGGTGGTTCATCGCAGGTTCAAAGGTGAAATGATTGACCAGCGTCTCTCCACCTAAAAGGCTGTAATTGTCCCACCGCTGGCGCCATAAGCTATTGCGCAAGTCCAACCGGACCTTCAGCGTGTTTTCCATTGCCGTATTCAGGAGGCTACAGGCGAAGTCTTGGGGAGCCTTCAGCGCCTTGAACGCGGCCTGAAGACGTGCTTCCACCGCACGGTGCTCGTCGAATCGGCGTCGCAAGGTCGTGATTTGCTCGGCCGAAGCGGCATGCAGCCAGACAGGCAGGTTGTCCACGATGAAGCTGTCAGTGTGATCGAGTTTGAGGGTGGTCATAGGAGTTTCCTGGAAGATAACCAGGACTACTCTTGCCAATCACCTCAGCGGGGCACAGCCGGAACTGTTCCCGTCCTCTTCGGACATACTGGCCAACCCCAGGAACGCCTGGATCAAGCGCAACGGGCGACGCCGCTCCAGGCAGCCGATCATGTGCCGGTTGAGCAGCCCTGCGCCCGCCATGGGGCGCGCCACTACCCGTGGATCATGCGCTACCTCCGCCGAAGAGACGATCCCGATGCCAAGCTGCGCGGCCACCGCTTCGGTTACCGCCTCGCGACTGTCCAGCTCCAACACCACTCGGGGTTGCACATGGACCGCAGCGCAGGCCCGGTCGAAGGTCTGCCGGGTGATCGAACTGGGCTCACGCAGCACCATGACCTGCTTGTCCAGAGCCCTCAGCGCCAGCTCCCCAGGCTCGGCGGCCCACGGGTGACCGACCGGCAACAAAGCGCACAGGTGCGACTCGCCCAAACTCTGCAGATACAGGCCCTTGCGCGGTTCCACCTCGGTCAGCACCGCCACATCGGCGTGCTCGGACAGCAGCGCCGCCAAGGTCTCCTGGGCATTGCCCAGGCGCAGGTTGACGGTGATGCCAGGGTAGCGTGCGCGCAGCAGCGCCAGCATCGGCATGACCCGGTGCGGTCCGTCTGCTGCGACCTCCAGACGCCCGGTCAGCAGCTGACGGTTCGCTTCGAGCATCGCCTGGGCCTCTTCGGCCAGCCCGAACATGGCCCGGGTAATGGCCGCCAGACGCGTGCCCTCCTCGGTCAGCTCGACACGCCGCGCAGTGCGGCGCAGCAGGGTGATCTGGTAATGCTCCTCGAGCGCCTTGACGTGTCCGGTCACTGCCGGCTGGCTGATGAACAGGCGCGCCGCGGCACGGGTGAAGCTGCCCTCGCGGGCGACGGCATCGAAGGCACGGAGTTGAAAGAGGTTCATTTATCGGCATGACTTATGGCTGGCATAACAACAAACAATTTGATTGATGAATGGGCGAATTGCAACCTAGCCCCGTCGTTTCTGCCCACTGCCCCCGAGGAAGTCCCGCAATGACCAGCGCCCCGATTCTGCTGACCCCCGGCCCACTGACCACTTCGATCCGCACCCGCCAGGCCATGCTGGTGGACTGGGGCTCATGGGATCGTGACTTCAATCAGCTGACCGCCAGCGTCTGCGAACAATTGCTGGCGATTCTCGAAGCCAGCGCCAGCCACCACTGCGTGCCCCTGCAAGGCAGCGGCACCTTCGCCGTGGAAGCGGCCATCGGCACCCTCGTGCCGCGTGATGGCAAGGTCCTGGTGTTGATCAACGGTGCGTACGGCCAGCGCCTGGCAAAGATCTGCAAGGTGCTGGGCCGCAACTACAGCACCTTCGAAACCGCCGAGGACCAACCGACCACCGCCGCCGATGTCGACCGCCTGCTCGCCGCCGACCCGGCCGTGACCCACGTCGCGCTGATTCACTGTGAAACCAGCACCGGTATTCTCAACCCGCTCACCCAAATCGCCCAGGTCGTCAAGAACCACGGCAGGCGCTTGATCATCGATGCCATGAGTTCGTTCGGCGCCCTGCCCATCGATGCGCGTGAGGTGCCGTTCGAAGCCCTGATCGCCGCCTCCGGCAAATGCCTGGAGGGTGTGCCCGGGATGGGCTTCGTGTTCGCCGAGAAAAATGCCCTGGCCGCTGCCGAAGGCAACGCCCACTCGCTGGCCATGGACCTTCACGACCAGCACACCTACATGGCCAAGACTGGCCAGTGGCGCTTCACCCCGCCTACCCACGTGGTCGCGGCACTACACGAAGCACTGCAACAGTACGCTGAAGAAGGCGGCCTGCCTGCGCGTCACCAACGCTATGCCAACAACTGCCGGACCCTGCTCGACGGCATGGCCAGAATCGGCCTGCGCAGCTTCCTACCCACCGACATCCAGGCGCCGATCATCGTCACCTTCCACGCCCCCACGGACGCCCGCTACCAGTTCAAGGACTTCTACGAGCGGGTCAAGGCCAAGGGTTTCATTCTCTATCCCGGCAAGCTGACACAGGTCGAAACCTTCCGCGTCGGCTGCATCGGCGTGGTCGGTTCGGCGGGCATGCAGGCCGCCGTCGATGCCGTGGCCCAGGTGCTGCGGGAAATGGAAGTGCTGGATATCTGAACCCTTTGCCCACCCCATTGATGGAAATCGCGCACATGAACTACAGCAACCCCACCCAGCTGCAAGCCGCCATCCTCGACTGGGCCGGTACCGTCGTCGACTTCGGCTCCTTCGCCCCGACCCAGATCTTCGTCGAAGCTTTTGCCGAGTTCGATGTCGCGGTGTCCATCGAGGAGGCCCGCGGCCCGATGGGCATGGGCAAATGGGACCATATCCGCACCCTGTGCGATGTGCCGGAAATCGCCGAGCGGTACCGCAAGGTGTTTGGCCGTACCCCGACCGACAACGACGTCACGGCCATCTACGAACGCTTCATGCCGTTGCAGATCGAGAAGATCGCCGTGCATTCCGCGTTGATTCCAGGTGCACTGGAGACCCTCACCGGGCTGCGCAAGGATGGCCTGAAGATCGGCTCGTGCTCGGGCTACCCGAAAGTGGTGATGGACAAGGTGGTAGCGCTGGCTGCGCGCAATGGCTATGTCGCCGACCACGTGGTGGCCACCGACGAAACGCCCAATGGTCGCCCATGGCCGGCCCAGGCCCTGGCCAACGTCATTGCGCTGGGAGTCGACGATGTCGCCGCGTGCGTGAAGGTGGACGACACCGTACCGGGGATACTGGAAGGTCGTCGTGCCGGGATGTGGACAGTGGCGCTGGTGTGCTCGGGCAATGCCCTGGGGCTGACCTGGGAGCAATACCAGGCGCTGGGTGCCGAAAGACTGGAGCAGGAACGCAAGCGGATCCATGCGCTGTTCGAGGGCTCGCGACCGCATTACTTGATCGACACCATCAATAAGCTGCCGGAGGTGGTTGCCGATATCAATCGGCGACTGGCCAAGGGGGAGATGCCGCAGGGGGTCTGATGGCCTGGCGGTGACTCATTGGCAGGCAATTCGCGGCGGCGAGCCGCTGCGAATTGCCCGCGAAAAGGACAGCGAGCGCTATCACACCGCCCTATTGAGTTTCACCCACGCGGCAAACCGATCAATGAATGCCTGCAGGAACGGCCGAGTCTTGTCACTGAGCTTGCCCGACTCGTCGAACAGTGTCGCCGCGCCTCCGATGTAGGCTTCGGGCATCTGCATGCAGGGCATGTCGAGAAAGACCAGCGATTGGCGCAGCGCATGGTTGGCACCAAAGCCACCGATCGCCCCCGGCGAGACACTGGCCACCGCCGTCGGCTTGCCGCCCCAGGCACTCTGCCCGTAAGGTCGCGAGCCAACATCGATGGCGTTCTTCAATGCCCCCGGTACCGAGCGGTTGTACTCCGGAGTGACGAACAGCACCGCATCGCTGCGGCGGATCTCGTCGCGAAAACGCTGCCAAGGCGCCGGTACACCCGCGGCCTCGACGTCCTCGTTGTACAACGGCAGATCACCGATCTCGATGATTTTCAACGCAAGGCTGGACGGCGCCAGCTCCGATAGGGCGCGAGCCACCTTGCGGTTGTAGGAGTCCTTGCGCAAGCTGCCGACAACGACCGCTACCGAATAGACCTGGCTCATGGCGATTTGCATCCTCTGCTGGGGAAGGGGAACTGTGTAGTTATAGATGACCCTGCTTCACCCTCGAGGTTTTTTTCCGTAACAAGAAAACTTCCCGCCCCCTTCGCTGGTCTATGACTGCAGATATTTCTCCATATTTCAGAGGTTTCAACCTACATGGCAGCAGTACTGGTCGGCCAATTCCACGCCCGCGACGCCGAAGGCCGCATCTATCCGGTGCATGAGTTCCAGGAGTCGACCTTGCAGGCGGACGGCAGCACCCTTGGCGCGCCGATCACCACCTATCGCCTGGCCATCGGCGACCGGGTCAATTACCTGGGTGAAGACCGCTTCGAACTGGCCCAGAGCGGCGTAGAGATCATTCGCATTCCGTGACGCAATCCACCGTGTAGGGCCCATCGCCTTCATGCTGCAGGCCATGGACATCGGCAACGAAACCGGGAAAGCCCCTGTCGAAGGCTCGAGCGAAGGCCAGGTAGTCGAGGATCGAACGGGTCGCCTCGGTGAAGCGTTCGCCCGGCATGATCAACGGAATACCTGGCGGGTAAGGCACCAGCATCACCGCTGAGATACGCCCGAGCAGTTGCTCGATCGGCACCGCCTCGACCTCCCCCTTCACCATTCGGTCGTAAGCCTGCCCTGGGCTCATGGCCACTTCCGGCAAGCGTGTGAACAGGCGTTTGAGCTGTTTGGCCGTAGCGTTGGCACGGTAGCAGTCGTGCAATTGCTCGCACAGATCGCGCAGGCCCAGCCCCTGATAACGCAACGGTGCGACGGCCACAACGCTGGGCAGGCACAGCTGCAGGACGGTATTGGCATCATAGTGGCGCTTGAACTCGAGCAACTCGGTCAGCAGTGTGCTCCACTTGCCCTTGGTGATCCCCATGGAGAACAGCACCAGGAAACTGTACAGCCCGGTCTTCTCTACCACCAATCCACGTTCCCAGAGGAACTTGCTCACCACCGCCGCTGGAATCCCATGCTCGCCGAGCACGCCCTCGGCGGTCAGCCCCGGCATCACCAGGGTCACCTTGAGCGGATCGAGCAGCACGTAGTCGTGCGCCACCTCGCCAAAACCGTGCCACTGGGCGCCGGGCTCCAGCAGCCAGTCCTGCGCGGCCAGACGCTGGATACCTTCGGCCGTCGGTGGCTGCCAGATGGTGAACCACCAGTCATCGGTCGCGATGTGCGCACGCAGGTTGGCCAGCGCACGACGAAAGCTCAGCGCCTCGTCGAACATCTCCTGCAGCAGTGATCGCCCGGCCGGGCCTTCCATCATGGTCGAGGCAACATCGAGCGATGCCAGGATGCTGTACTGAGGCGAGGTCGATATATGCATCATGAACGCCTCGTTGAAGCGATCGCGATCAAGCTGGCGAAGGGCGCCATCCTTCACATGGATCATCGAGGCCTGGCTGAAGGCAGCCAGTAGCTTGTGGGTAGAGTGAGTGCTGAACAACAGCGGGCTGTCGACCTCGCGGGCGGTGCCCATGGCATAACGCCCACTGAAGAAGTCGTGGAACGCGGCGTAGGCAAACCAGGCCTCGTCGAAATGCAGTATCTCGACACTCGCGCCCAGGGCCTGCTTGATCTGGCCGGCGTGGTAGCACAGACCGTCATAGGTGGAGTTGGTCACCACCGCTAGGCGAATGCGCGGCTCGCGACCACGGGTCAGGGGATTGGCCTGGATCTTGGCCTCGATCGACTCGCGGCTGAACTCGCCGAGCGGGATCGGCCCGATGATGCCCAGTTCGTTACGCTCCGGACACAAGTACAACGGGATGGCCCCGGTCATGATGATCGCATGCACCACCGACTTGTGGCAGTTGCGGTCCACCAGCACCAGGTCATCACGCGCGACCATGGCATGCCAGACGATCTTGTTGGCGGTCGAGGTGCCATTGATGACGAAGAACGTATGATCGGCACCAAAATTGCGCGCAGCCCTGGCCTCGGCCTCGGCCAGCGGCCCGGTGTGATCGAGCAAAGACCCCAGCTCCGGCACCGAGACCGAGAGGTCCGAGCGCAGGGTGTTTTCGCCGAAGAACTGGTGAAAGGCCTGACCCACCGGGCTCTTGCGATATGCCACGCCACCACCGTGGCCAGGCGTGTGCCAGGAATAGTTCGATTGCGCAGTGTGTTGCACCAACGCCTTGAAGAAGGGAGGCAGCAGGCCGTCGAGATAATTGTGCGCAGCCCTCGCCACCTGCCGGGCCAGGAAGGGCACAGTGTCTTCGAACAGGTAGAGGATGCCACGCAACTGGTTCAGCTCGCTCATCGCCTCGGCAGGGGCATTTTCCAGGGTAACCTGCTCACCCAGGGCAAAGATCGGCAGAGCCGGTGCACGCAGCCGCGCCAGGTGGATCAGTTCGGCCATGTTCTGCAGCAGATGGATATTGTCACCGACGCCTTCGGCGGCGATCAGCATGCAGGCCAGGCCGTGGTGAGTGGCGGCGACCAGACGCGCTTCGGCATGGTCGGCGGCGGCGAGGATGGCGAAGCCATCCTGCTTGAGCTCCTCGGCGATACCCCGTATGCGCTCACCGGCGACGCTGTCGGCCTTGATCGCACGGTGGACGATGAGGATGGGGAACTTGAGGTCCTTGTACATCAGGCCGCTACCTCCGAAGGACGCGTGTCCATTTCAGGGTAGTCGAGCCTCAGGGCAACTGTATGGGCGGTGTCAGCCTGCTGGCGTTTCGCTCAGTGCCTGCCACATTGCCGGTGCCCCCGCCGACTTGGCGATCGCCGCCAGACGCTCGGCATGTGCCTCGAGCTCCTCTTCGCTGGCCATGATCACACGCCCCGGCTGACGCCCGACGATACGGCGGATCTCGCTACCATTGCCGCCCTGCCCTTCGTCGTCTTCAACGCCCTGGCCGGCCAGCGACAGGCTGGTCTGGCCACCGGTCATCGCCAGATAGACGTCGGCAAGCAGTTCCGAGTCGAGCAGCGCGCCGTGCAGGTCGCGGCCAGAGTTGTCGATGCCATAGCGCTTGCACAACGCATCGAGGCTGTTGCGCTGGCCCGGATGGCGCGAGCGCGCCATCATCAGGGTGTCGAGGATGGTGCAGTGCTGGGAGATGTCGGCGCGGTCCTGACGGCCCATCAAGGCGAATTCGTTGTTGATGAAGCCAACGTCGAACGCCGCGTTGTGGATGACCAGTTGCGCGCCCTGGATGTACTCGAAGAACTCTTCGGCCACATCGGCGAAACGCGGCTTGCCGACCAGGAACGCGTCGGTGATGCCGTGAACGCCAATGGCGCCCTCGTCACTCTCGCGGTCTGGCTGCAGGTAGACGTGGAAGTTGCGCCCGGTCAGGCGCCGGCCGATGACCTCGACGCAACCGATCTCGATGATCCGGTGGCCTTCGCTGACCGGCATACCAGTGGTTTCGGTATCGAGGACGACCAGTCGGGTGTTCTGCTGCTCCACGCGGGGGCTCCAAGCGACTTCTGGGAAAGGAGGCGAGTATACATCAAACCGGCCACTGGCTTTGCAGGTGCCTCAACGCTTGGCGCGAAGCTCATCCACCCCGCGGTTGGCCAGCATGTCGGCCCGCTCGTTACCCGGATGCCCGATATGCCCGCGCACCCACTTCCAGGTCACCTTGTGCCGGTTGACCTGTTCATCGAGCAACTGCCAGAGGTCGGCATTCTTCACCGGCTCTTTGGCAGCGGTCTTCCAGCCGCGTTTCTTCCAGTTGGCCATCCACTCGGTGATGCCCTTCATCACATATTGCGAGTCGGTAGTCAGCACCACTTCGCATTCGCGCTTGAGCGCCATCAGCGCGCAGATCGCAGCCATGAGCTCCATGCGGTTGTTGGTGGTGTCGCGCTCGCCGCCCCACAGCTCCTTCTCGACGCCCTTGTAGACGATCAGGGCGCCCCAGCCACCCAGGCCAGGGTTGCCCTTGCAGGCACCATCGGTGTAGATCTCGACGCTATCGCTCATGTACCGCCTTCGTTCGCTTGCAGGTTATCGACCATGGACGGCGCGGTCAGGGCTCGCTGTGACGACGATTGACCTTGGCCAGCGGCAGGGGCAACAGCTTGCCCATCGGCTCCCGGCGCTCCATGGGCAGCGGTCGCAGGCCAACCACCATCTTGCGCGCCACCAGCAGGTAAACACCCCCGCCCGCGGTCTGCCATCCCCCGGCCATCCGCTCCCACCCCGCCAGGCGCTGTTGCCAGACCGGGGAGGAAAGCGGCGGACGATAGCACCCGAAGCGGCGTTTCTCCAGCGCGAAGCCCAGCAGGTTGAGCCAATCGCCGACTCGCGATGGCGAGATGCAGCGCGCCTTGCGCAGCGCTCCGCGGCCGAAAAAGTGCCGCGCCCCCCAGGCGCTCCAGGGATTGATGCCAACGATCAACAGGTGCCCGCCCGGACGCACCGCGCTGGCAGCCTGGCGCAACAGACCGTGGGGCGAGAGGCTGAAATCCAGGCCATGCTGCAGCACCACCACATCAGCCGCATGCTCGGACAACGGCCAGGCCTGTTCCTCGCAGACGACCTCCACACCCGGCAATGGCGCGCCGAGGCGCACCGTGCGTTGCACCTGCGGCGCGCTGGGCGGTGTATCGGCGCTCGGCCCATAGTGCACGAGAAAACCGCCGAAGAAGCGGCCCAGCTCATCCTCGAGCAGTTTTTCTTCCTCCTTGAGCATCAGTTGCCCGATGGGCCCGGCGAACCAGTCACGGGCCAGGCTGATCAGCTCCACCCACTCGGGGTCGGCCTGGGCAAAGGCTTGGTCGGTCATTGCATTCTCCCTCGAAGGTTTCTTCGGCCACGCCATCGCAGCTAAGATGCCTTCATGTCCCACGCCAGATGATTCGGATCCGCGCCATGATACAGATCGATGCCCTTCCCGCTTTCTCCGACAACTACATCTGGTTGTTACAGGATACTGCCAAACGCCAGTGCGTGGTGGTCGACCCCGGCGACGCCGGTCCGGTGCTGCAGTGGCTGAAGGAACACACCGACTGGACGCTCACCGATATCCTCATCACCCACCACCACAATGACCATGTCGGCGGAGTGGAACAGCTCAAGCAGGAGACCGGCGCCAAGGTCTACGGCCCGGCCAACGAATGCATTCCGAGCCGCGACGTGGCGTTGGACGACGGCGACACCGTGACGGCGCTGGGCGTGACCTTCGAGGTGCTTGCCGTACCTGGGCACACCCTCGGCCATATTGCTTATTACAGTGCAAAAACACCGACCCCGCTGCTGTTCAGCGGCGACACCCTCTTCGCCGCCGGTTGCGGGCGAATGTTCGAAGGCACACCCGAACAGATGCAACCTGCGCTGCAGCGCCTGGCCGCGCTACCCGAGGCCACCGCCGTCTACTGCGCCCACGAATACACCCTGAGCAACCTGCGCTTTGCCAAGGCTGTGGAGCCGGATAACCCGCATGTTATCCAACGCTTCGAAGCCGTTACCCGCCTGCGCGCCGACAATCGCATCACTCTGCCCTCGACCATCGGCGTGGAGCGCTTGACCAATCCGTTTCTTCGCACAACTGAAACATCCGTTAAACAAAAAGCAGACGAATGGAAGGGACATTCAAACGAATCCCAACCCGCTGTTTTTGCTGCCTTGAGGTCTTGGAAAGACAGCTTCTGATAACCTCACGATATATCGCAGGATGACATCCAAGGTTGACCCGACTGGATGCGGTTTCTAGAATCGCCGAAATTTTTTGCCCGGAAAACCGTGTCCGCCGATGTCTTCCCGTAGCCGCCGCACCGCTCATTCCGCCGCCCTGACGCGCCTGGCCCAGGTCAGCGCACTCGCTTTGGCCGCCACTCTCGTGGGCTGCCAGAGCACCCGTCAGGTCGACGAATCCGACAGCGTTCGCGCACACAACTACCAGGCCCGGATCAAGCACAAACCAGCGCCGCTGATGATCAAGCCGGCCGAGCAAAAAGCGCCCGAGGATGTCTGGGAGCGCATGCGCCAGGGCTTCGCCCTGCAAGACAGCATCGACGTCAACCCGCGTATCGAGCAACAGCGCCTGTGGTTCGCCAGCAACCCGAGCTTCCTCGAGAACGCCGGCGAGCGTGGCAGCCTCTACCTGCACTACATCGTCGAGCGCCTCGAAGAACGCGACATGCCTCTTGAGCTGGCGCTGCTGCCGGCCATTGAAAGCGCCTACAACCCGATGGCCTACTCCCGCGCCCATGCGGCAGGCATGTGGCAATTCATCCCGTCCACCGGGCGCCACTTCAACCTGCGCCAGACCAACTTCTACGACGGTCGTCGCGACATCACCGCGTCCACCAACGCCGCGCTGGACTACCTGACCCGCCTGCACGACATGTTCAATGGCGACTGGCTGCTGGCCCTGGCCGCCTACAACGCTGGTGAAGGCACCGTCAGCCGGGCGATCGAGCGCAACGAGCGCCTCGGCCTGCCCACCGACTACTGGAACCTGCCGCTGCCTCAGGAGACCCGCGACTACGTGCCCAAGCTGCTGGCGCTGTCGCAGGTGGTCCTGACACCACAGGCCTATGGCGTCAACCTCAGCCCCATCGCCAACGAGCCCTACTTCGAAGCCGTCGCCATCAACGAGCGCCTCGACCTGACCCGCGTCGCCGCCTTCGCCAATATCGACGAAGACGAACTGATCCAGCTCAACCCCGCGTTCAAGAAACGCATGACGGTCGATGGCCCGCAGCAACTGCTCGTTCCTACCGCCAAGGCGCAACTGCTGACCAGCAGCCTGTCCAACCTCAAGCCTGAGCAACTGGTCAGCCTGCAACCGAACAAGGCCGTGTTCCAGGCCGCCCTCGCCGAGGCCAAGGCACCGGCCGCAACCAGCAGTTACCGAGTCAAGCGCGGCGACAACCTGGGCGCCATCGCCAAGGCCAACCGTGTGTCGGTCAAGGACATCCAGCGCTGGAATCGCCTGTCGGGCAGTAACCTGAAAGTCGGCCAGGTTCTGGCCCTGCGTGGCGGTAACGCGCCGAGCGCCTCAGCCAACCGCGTCGCGGCAGCCAAGCAGCGCTCCACCCAGTACAAGGTACGCAAGGGCGACTCGTACTATCTGGTGGCCAAACGGTTCAATGTCGAGATGAAACACCTCAAGCGCTGGAACCCGCGCAGCGGCCAGGCACTCAAGCCCGGCCAGACACTCACCGTCTACCTGACGCGCTGACTGCGTAGGCGCGGGCTTGTCAGGGCGGCGAGCCGGCGCCATGCACCGCGGTGTACTTTTCGCGGGCCAGCCCGCTTCCACAACCGCCCCCGCCATACCCTTTTTCCATTCCAGACAAGCTGTTACTGTACGCCGGACCAAGCCCAACGCCGCCTTGACCGGATTCCAGACTTGATAAGACCCCTCCTCCTGTCACTGAGCCTGGCCTTGAGCTTCCCCGCAGTCGCGACCGTGACCGAAAGCCACGGGTATGCGCAGTTCGGCACGCTCAAGTACCCGGCCACGTTCACCCATTTCGACTGGGTCAATCCGCAGGCGCCTAAAGGCGGAACTTTGCGGGCCATGGCATTCGGTACCTTCGACACGCTCAACCCCTACACCTTCAAGGGCACCAGCCCCGTTTCGACACCGAATTTCCAGCAGTACGGCGTCAACGAGCTGAACGAGACCTTGATGGTCGGCACCGGCCAATACGATCCTTCCGGCGACGAACCGACCTCCAGCTATGGCCTGATCGCCCGCTCGGTGGAGTACAGCGAAGACCGCAGTTGGGTGGTGTTCAACCTGCATCCCGAGGCGCGTTTCCATGACGGGCACCCCATCACCTCGGCCGACGTGGCGTTTTCCTACCGCACCCTGCTCAAGGAAGGCCATCCGCTGTACCGCACCAACCTGCAGGAAGTGCAGCGCGTCGACATCCTGGGGCCGCTGCGTATCCGCTTCGTCTTCAAGCGCGCCGGCAACCCGCTGCTGATCCTGCGCCTGGGCGAAATGCCAGTGCTGCCCAAGCACTACTGGCAAGATCGTGACTTCAAGGCCACCACCTTCGAGCCTCCGCTGGGCAGCGGTCCGTACCGCATCACCGAGGTGCAGCCCGGTCGGCGACTGGTGTTCAGCCGGGTGAAGAACTACTGGGGCAAGGATTTGCCGGTCAACCGCGGCAAGTACAACTTCAACCGCGTGGAGTTCGAGTTCTATCGTGACGCGACCGTGGCCTTCGAAGCGTTCAAGGCTGGCGAGTTCGACATCTACATCGAACACCAGGCCAAGAACTGGGCCAACGGCTATAACTTCCCGGCGATCCGCCGTGGCGATGTGATCAAGGCACAGATCCCGCACCGGATCCCGACCCAGACCCAGGGTCTGTTCATGAACACCCGCCGCGACGCGTTCGCCGACCCGAAGGTACGCCAGGCGCTGGGGCTGATGCTCGATTTCGAGTGGACCAACCGTGCCCTGTTCAGCAGTGCCTACCGTCGCTCGACCAGTTACTACCCCAACAGTGAATTCACCGCCAGCGGGCTGCCCATCGGCAAGGAATGGCTGCTGCTCTCACCGTTTCGCGAACAGTTACCCGCCAAGCTCTTCACCGAGCCCTACCAGGTCAGCCAGACCGACGGGCGCGGCATCGACCGCCAGACCTTGCGAACGGCCCTGGGCCTGCTCGGCGAAGCCGGCTGGAAGCTCGACGGGCAGCGCCTGGTCGACGCCAAAGGCCGCCAGTTGCGCCTGGAGTTGCTGCTGGTAAACCCGAATCTGGAACGCATCCTGCAACCTTATGTCGAAAATCTGTCCAGCATCGGCATCGACGCGCGCTTGCGCACGGTAGACCGAGCCCAGTACAAACAACGGCTGGACCAATTCGACTTCGACATGATCCTGATGACCCTGAACCAGACCCTCAGCCCCGGCCTCGAGCAGTGGCAGTACTTCCACTCGAGCCAGGCCACCGTCAAGGGCAGCAAGAACTACGCGGGCATCAAGGACCCTGTGGTCGATCACCTGCTCGACACGCTCATGGCCGCCCGCACCCGCGATGATCAGGTCGCCGCTGCGCGCGCGCTGGACCGGGTGCTGTCGTGGCACTACTACATGATTCCCAACTGGTACCTGGACAACCATCGCCTGGCCTACCGCAACCGGTTCGCCTTCGTCACCACGCCGCCCTACACCCTGGGCCTGAACAGCTGGTGGCTCAAGACTTCGGAGAAAGCCAAATGATGCCGACGCCTCGCCTGCGCCTGGCCTGCAGCCTGTTGCTCGCCTGCCTGAGCCTACCCGCGCTGGCCGCCCCGCAACACGCCCTGACGCTCTACGACGAACCGCCCAAGTACCCCGCCGACTTCAAGCATTTCGACTACGTCAATCCCGATGCCCCCAAGGGCGGGACCTTCCGCCAGTCCAGCTTCGGCGGTTTCGACAGCCTCAACCCCTTTATCAACAAGGGCGTATCGGCCGACAACATCAGCATCATCTACGACACCCTGATGCGCCAGAGCCTGGACGAGCCCTTCACCGAGTACGGGCTGGTCGCCGGCAAGATCGAGAAGGCCCCTGACAACAGCTGGGTACGCTTCTACCTGCGACCTGAAGCACGCTTCCATGACGGCCACCCCATCCGCGCCGAAGACGTCGTGTTCAGCTTCAACGCCCTCACCCAGCAGGGCGCGCCGTTGTACCGTCAGTACTACGGTGATGTCTCCGAGGTGATCGTCGAAGACCCGCTGCGCGTCTTGTTCAAGTTCAAGCACAGCAACAACCGAGAGCTGCCGCTGATCCTGGGCCAGTTGCCAGTGCTGCCCAAGCATTGGTACGAGACCCGCGACTTCACCCGCGGCAACCTCGAGATCCCGCTGGGCAGCGGCCCGTACAAGGTCGCCGAGGTCAAGGCCGGACGCTCGATCCGTTACGAGCGGGTCAAGGACTACTGGGCCAAGGACCTGCCGATCAACCGCGGCATGTTCAACTTCGACGCCATGACCTTCGACTCCTACCGCGACACTGCCGTCGCCCTCGAGGCGCTCAAGGCCGGGCAGTTCGACTATGCCCTGGAAGTCAGCGCGAAGAACTGGGCCACCGCCTACAACGTCCCTGCGGTGCGCGACGGGCGTCTGATCAAGGAAGAGTTGCCCAACGGCAATCCGGTCGGCATGCAGGGCTTCATCTTCAACCTGCGCAAGCCCGTGTTCCAGGACATCCGCGTGCGCCAGGCCCTGAGCCTGCTGCTCGATTACGAATGGACCAACAAGCAGCTGTTCAACGGTGCCTATACCCGCACCGGCAGCTACTTCGAAAACTCCGAGATGGCCGCTACGGGCCTGCCCTCCGCCGACGAGTTGAAGATTCTCGAGCCGCTGCGCGGCAAGATTCCCGAGCAGGTCTTCAGCGAGGCGTTCCACAATCCCGTCACCGACGGCAGCGGCATGATTCGCGAGCAGCAACGCAAGGCTTACCAGTTGTTGATGGACGCCGGTTGGAAGATCGAGAACGACAAGATGGTCGACGCCCAGGGCAAGCCGGTGTCGATCGAGTTTCTCCTGGCACAGACCGAGTTCGAACGCATCCTGCTGCCGTTCAAGCGCAACCTCGCCGACCTGGGCATCGACCTGACCATCCGCCGCGTCGACGTCTCGCAATACATCACGCGCCTGCGCTCGCGCGACTTCGACATGATCGTCGGCGGCTTCCCGCAATCCAACTCGCCGGGCAACGAACAGCGTGAGTACTGGACCAGCGCCGCCGCCGACCGCTCGGGCAGCCGCAACACCATCGGCCTGCGCGACCCGGCCATCGACCAACTGGTCGAAGACCTGATCAATGCCGACTCGCGCCAGAGCCTGGTCGCCCACACCCGCGCGCTGGACCGTGTGCTGCTGTGGGGCTACTACGTCATTCCCAACTGGCACATCAAGACCTGGCGGGTCGCCTACTGGAACCACCTTGGCCATCCAAAGGTGTCACCCAAATACGATATCGGCATCGATACCTGGTGGATCAAGCCCGACGTGACCCCGGCCGTCAGCGAAGCGCGCGTGCCACTCGTGGACGAGACGAACTGACATGCTTGCCTACATTCTGCGCCGCCTGCTGCTGATCATCCCGACCCTGTTCGGCATCCTCATCATCAACTTCATCATCGTCCAGGCCGCCCCCGGTGGCCCGGTCGAGCAGATGATCGCCAAGCTCGAAGGCTTCGATGGCGCCACCAGCCGCATTGCCGGCGGCGGTGCCGAAGTATCGGTAGCCGGCTCCAACTACCGCGGCGCCCAAGGCCTGGACCCGGCGCTGGTCGCTGAAATCGAACGCATGTACGGCTTCGACAAGTCAGCCCCAGAGCGGTTGTGGATCATGGTCAAGAACTACGCCCAGCTCGACTTCGGCGACAGCTTCTTCCGCGATGCCAAGGTCATCGACCTGATCGCCGAGAAGATGCCCGTGTCGATCTCGCTGGGGTTGTGGAGCACACTGATCATGTACCTGGTGTCGATCCCGCTGGGGATTGCCAAGGCGGTGCGCCATGGCAGCCACTTCGACGTCTGGACCAGCTCGGCGATCATCGTCGGCTACGCCATCCCCGCGTTCCTCTTCGCCATCCTGCTGATCGTGCTGTTCGCCGGTGGCAGCTATTTCGACTGGTTCCCGCTCCGGGGCCTGACCTCCAACAACTTCGACGAGCTGTCCACCACTGGCAAGGTGATGGACTACTTCTGGCACCTGGTGCTGCCGATCACCGCGCTGGTGATCGGCAACTTCGCCACCATGACCCTGCTGACCAAGAACAGCTTCCTCGACGAGATCAACAAGCAGTACGTGATCACCGCCAAGGCCAAGGGCCTGAGCCGCAACCGCGTGCTCTACGGCCATGTATTCCGCAACGCCATGCTGCTGGTGATCGCAGGGTTCCCGTCGGCGTTCATCGGTATCTTCTTCACCGGCTCCCTGCTGATCGAGGTGATTTTCTCTCTCGACGGCCTGGGCCTGATGAGTTTCGAAGCGGCCATCAACCGCGACTACCCGGTGGTGTTCGGCACCCTGTTCATCTTCACCCTGCTGGGGCTGGTGGTGAAACTGATCGGCGACCTCACCTACACCCTGGTCGATCCGCGCATCGACTTCGCCAGCCGGGAGCACTGACATGGCCCTCTCTCCCCTGAACCGCCGGCGCTTCGAGCGCTTCAAGGCCAACCGTCGCGGCTGGTGGTCGCTGTGGCTGTTCCTCATCCTGTTCGGCCTGAGCCTGGGTGCCGAGCTGATCGCCAACGACAAGCCCATCGCCGTGCGCTACGACGGCGAGTGGTACTTCCCGGCGTTCAAGCGCTACCCGGAAACCACCTTCGGCGGCGAATTCCCGCTGGAAGCCAACTACAAGAGCCCCTATATCCGCGAACTGCTGGAAAAAAAGGACAGCTTCGTGCTGTGGGCGCCGATCCCGTTCAGCTACCAGAGCATCAACTACGACCTGAAGGTCCCTGCCCCCGCGCCGCCTTCGGCCGACAACCTGCTCGGCACCGACGACCAGGGGCGCGACGTGCTCGCCCGGGTGATCTACGGATTCCGCGTCTCGGTGCTGTTCGCCCTGACGCTGACAATCGCCAGCTCCATCGTCGGCGTCATCGCCGGTGCCCTGCAGGGCTTCTATGGCGGCTGGGTGGACCTGGCTGGCCAGCGTTTCCTGGAAATCTGGTCGGGCCTGCCGGTGCTCTACCTGTTGATCATCCTCGCAAGCTTCGTGCAGCCCAACTTCTGGTGGTTGCTCGGCATCATGCTGCTGTTCTCATGGATGAGCCTGGTGGATGTCGTGCGCGCCGAGTTCCTGCGCGGACGCAACCTCGAGTACGTGCGCGCCGCCCGCGCCCTGGGTATGCGCAACGGCCCGATCATGTTCCGCCACATCCTGCCCAACGCCATGATCTCGACCATGACCTTCATGCCATTCATCCTCACCGGCGCCATCGGCACCCTCACCGCCCTCGACTTCCTCGGCTTCGGCTTGCCCGCCGGCTCGCCGTCGCTGGGCGAACTGGTCGCCCAGGGCAAGTCCAACCTGCAGGCGCCGTGGCTGGGCATCAGCGCCTTCGCCGTGCTGGCCGTCATGCTAAGCCTGCTGGTGTTCATCGGCGAATCCGCCCGCGATGCCTTCGACCCGAGGAAATGACATGAGCCAAGACACCCTGATCGAAGTGCGCGACCTGGCGGTGGAGTTCGTCACCGGCGAGCAGGTCAACCGCGTCGTCGATGGCATCAGTTTCGACATCCGCAAGGGCGAGACCCTCGCCCTGGTCGGCGAGAGCGGCTCAGGCAAATCAGTCACCGCGCACTCGATCCTGCGCCTGCTGCCCTACCCGCTCGCCCGCCACCCCAGCGGCACCATCCACTACGACGGCAAGGACCTCCTGCACCTGGGCGAGAAGCCCATGCAGCGCATCCGCGGCAATCGCATCGCGATGATTTTCCAGGAGCCGATGACCTCGCTGAACCCACTGCATTGCATCGAGAAGCAGATCAACGAGATCCTCCTGCTGCACAAAGGCCTCACCGGCAAGCAGGCCACCGCGCGCACCCTGGAGCTGCTCGAACTGGTCGGCATTCCCGACCCGAAGAAGCGCCTCAAGGCCCTGCCACATGAGCTCTCCGGCGGCCAGCGCCAGCGCGTGATGATCGCCATGGCCCTGGCCAACGAACCCGAACTGCTGATCGCCGACGAGCCCACCACCGCGCTCGACGTCACCGTGCAGCTCAAGATTCTCGATTTGCTCAAGTCCCTGCAGGCGCGCCTGGGCATGGCGCTACTGCTGATCAGCCACGACCTCAACCTGGTGCGGCGTATCGCCCACCGCGTGTGCGTGATGCAGTGCGGCAAGATCGTCGAACAGGCCGACTGCGAGACACTGTTCAAGGCCCCGCAGCACCCCTATACGCAGATGCTGATCAATGCCGAACCCAGCGGTGGCCCGGCGGCGAACGCGATCGGCAAACCGCTGCTGGAAGTCAACGACCTGAAGGTGTGGTTCCCGATCAAGAAGGGCCTGCTGCGCCGCACTGTCGATCATGTGAAAGCCGTCGACGGGATCAATTTCAGCCTCCCGCAGGGGCAAACCCTGGGGATCGTTGGTGAGAGCGGATCGGGCAAATCGACATTGGGGCTGGCGATCCTGCGCTTGATCGCAAGCCAGGGTGGGATTCGCTTCCACGGGCAGTCGCTGGAAGGGCTGAAGCAGCAGGACGTGCGGCCGCTGCGCCGCGAAATGCAGGTGGTGTTCCAGGACCCGTTCGGCAGCCTGAGCCCGCGCATGTGCGTGGCCGACATCGTTGGCGAGGGCTTGCGGATTCACAAGATCGGCACCCCCGCCGAGCAGGAAGCCGCGATCATTGCGGCGCTGGAGGAAGTGGGGCTGGACCCGCGCACACGGCACCGGTATCCGCACGAGTTCTCTGGCGGGCAGCGCCAGCGGATCGCGATCGCCCGCGCACTGGTGTTGAAGCCGGCGTTGATCCTGCTGGACGAACCGACTTCGGCGCTGGACCGCACCGTACAGCGTCAGGTTGTGGAGCTGCTGCGCAACCTGCAGTTGAAGTACAACCTGACGTACCTGTTCATCAGCCATGACCTCGCGGTGGTCAAGGCCTTGAGCCACCAGTTGATGGTGATCAAGCATGGGCATGTGGTGGAGCAAGGCGATGCGCAGGAGATATTCCATGCGCCGCAGCATCCGTATACGCGTCAGTTGCTGGAGGCGGCGTTTCTGGAGACGGCGAACAGTTGATCCCTTTGTGCAATGACAAAGAGCGACTAACGCGTTCAAAACCCAAGAGCCTGCTCAGCCCTGATAGGAGTGAGCAGGCTCAAGTCGGCTAGAGCTCAGGCTTCGGCGGCGCGGGCAGTCACTGCGTCGCCTTCGAGCACCATCCCCTCGCGCATCTTCTGCGCATCACGCACAAAGCAACGCGACGCCGCCAGCAGAAACACCAGGGTCAGCAGCAGCGCCACCGGGATCAGGTACATCGCGTCATGCAGCCCCTGGGCCTTGAACGCCTCGCTCATCACCACCTGTCCCGCCGCCTCCATGGCCGACACGGCAAAATGATCCGACAGCCCGCCGACCACCACCGGCCCCAGGCCACCACCGAGCAGGTACAGCCCGGCGAAGTACAGGGCCATGGCGGTAGCCCGCAGGCGCGGTTGCACCACATCCTGAATCGCCGTGTACACGCAGGTGTAGAAGTTGTACGAGAACAGCCACCCGACGCCGAACACCGCGACGAACAGCCCCAGCTCGATACGCCCGGCATGCAGTGCCCAGGCGGTGGCGAGAGTGGCCACCAACATGCTCAGCGCGGCGAACAACAGACGCCCATTGGCAAAACGCTGGTGCACCTTGTCGGCCACCCAGCCCCCTAGCGTGAGCCCAACCAGGCCGCTCAGACCGACGATCATCCCCGTTGCCACGGCCGCATCATGCAAGGGCAAGGCGAAGTAGCGCTGCAGCATCGGCACCATGAACGAGTTGCAGGCGTAGGAAGCGAAGTTGAAGGTCAGCCCCGCCAGTACCAGCCAGGCGAACGTGGGCACGCTCAGCACCCGACGCAGCGGGCGATCGATCGGCGCCTGGGAGATGGCAACGGTTTCCGCAGCGCCCCGCGCAGGTTCGCGGATCAGGAAGATGAACAGCGCCAACACCAGGCCGGGTACCGCCGCGATGAAGAATGGCGCACGCCAGCTGCCGAATGCCTGGACCATGGCACCGATGGTGAAGAACGCCAGCAACAGGCCCAGCGGCAGGCCGAGCATGAAGATGCCCATCGCCCGCGACCGTCGCTCGGCCGGGAACAGATCGCCGATCAGCGAGTTGGCGGCCGGCGCATAGCTGGCTTCACCGATGCCCACGCCCATGCGCACCAGCAGAAAACTCCAGAAGCTGCCGACCATGCCGTTGACCGCCGTCAGCCCGCTCCAGGCCGCCAGGCCCCAGCCCATCAGCTTGGCGCGCGAGCCGGTATCGGCCATGCGCGCCAGCGGCAGGCCAGCGATGGCGTATACCAGGGTAAAAGCGGTGCCGATCAGGCCGATCTGGAAATCGCTCAGGTGCCACTCCAGGCGGATCGGTTCGATGATGATCGCGGGGATGGTGCGGTCGAAGAAGTTGAACAGGTTGGCCAGGAACAGCAGGAACAAGATGCGCCAGGCGTTGGACGCTTGGGGGGCGGTGGTCATGGTCGGGTCCCTCGTTATCGTTATTCAGGGCTTCCAGCACGCCTGACGAAATCTAGAGGGTAAGGTGCGAGACGTCTGCCACCATTGACCGGGCTTATATCGCGCGATGGGCTGCAGCCTGACGGATCGCCCGCAGCATTCAAACCGATGGCGGCGCCACCAACCGATAGCCCACTCCCGCCTCGGTGATGATGTACCGCGGCGCGGTCGGATCGTCGCCCAGCTTGTGCCGCAGATGCCCCACCACGATGCGCAGGTAGTGGGTGTCGTCGACATGGGTCGGGCCCCAGATATCCTTGAGCAGTTGCTGTTGGGTGATCACCCGCCCCGGATGCCCGGCCAGTTGCGCCAGCAGCGCGTACTCCTTGCGTGTCAGTGCCACCTCGACGCCGTCGAGCGTGACCTTGCGATAGGCGAAGTCGACCACCAGCGCACCGAAGCTGGCGCTGGCCGCTTGCCCGGAGCCCGCCTGGGGTTTGTGTCGCAACAGCGCGCGCACCCGGGCAAGGAACTCCTGGATACCGAACGGCTTGGTCACGTAGTCGTTGGCACCGCCATCCAGCGCATCGACCTTCTGCACCTCGCTGGCTCGCACCGACAGCACCATCACCGGCACGGCGCTCCACTCTCGCAGTTCGCGCAACACCTGCTGGCCGTCCATATCCGGCAAGCCGAGATCGAGCACCACCAGGTCAGGCTTGCTCAGCGCCGCCTGAGCCAGGCCTTCGCCGCCGGTCGCAGCCTCGATCACCTTGTAGCCCTGGGACACGAGGCTGATGCGCAGGAACTTGCGGATCTGCGGTTCGTCGTCGATGACCAGAAGGGTGGCGGCTTGGCTCATGGGGCTTCACTGTCGCTGTCGGGTTGAAGAGGCAACGGCAAGCATAGAGTGATGCAGGTGCCCTGGCCATCGATGCCCTCGCCGACCAGTATGCTGCCGCCATGGGCGCCGATCATGCCCTGGCAGATCGCAAGCCCCAGGCCTGTGCCCTGCCCGCCGCGGTCGCCGCGGGCAGCGGTGTAGAACATGTCGAAGATCTTCTCGCGCTCGGCCACCGGAATGCCCGGGCCCTGATCCGCGACCGCGAAGCACAGGTGCTCGTCCTGCACCTCCACCCGCAGCGCCAGGCGACCATTGACCGGCGAGAAACGTGCGGCATTCTCCAGTACGTTGACCAGCGCCTGCTCGATCAGCGCTGCATGCACGAACAGCAGGGGCAGCTCTGCAGGTACCTCGGTGTCTGCGCGCAACGGTGCCAGCACCGCGCGCAGACGGTTCAGAGCGCTGCCAACGATATCGCCGGGCGACACCCAGTCACGCGCAAGCTTCAAGCCGCCATGGCCCAGCCGGGTCATGTCGAGCAGGTTCTGGATGTAACGATCCAGGCGCTCGGCTTCGTTGCGTGTGCCTTCGAGCAGCTCACGGCGATCGTCCGGAGGGATCGCATCACCCAGTGCCAGCAAGCTGTCGATGCTACCGCGCATGGCGGTCAGCGGGGTGCGCAGATCATGGGACACCGAGGCAAGCAAGGCGCTGCGCAACTGCTCGGTTTCGCCATGCAGGCGCGCGGCTTCGAGCTGCTCGCCCAGGCGCGCGCGGGCCAGGGCCTGGGCCAGCGGCTCGGCCAGCGCCGTCAGCAAGCGACGGCGCTGCGCGCTCAACGGCTCGCCCGAGGCCGGCTGCACCCCCAGCAAGGCCAAGGGAGTCTCGTCGACCGCCAGCGGCCACCACCACCAGCGACCATGGGGCAAGGTATCGCTGCCATGCCCTGCTGCCTGGCCATGTTGCCAGGCCCATTCGGCAGCGGCGCGCTCATTGTCGGTAAAGACCTGCGGCCCGCCGCTGGCGACCTGCAACAAGCCCTCGGCATCGCGCTCGAGCAGACAGATCTGGATACCCTGCCAATCGTCCAGGTGCTGCCCGGCGGCACTGAAAACCGCCTGGCGATCCGTGGCCACGGTCAGGCGACGCGACAGGTCGAGCAGTTGCCGGGTCTCGCCCTGGGTTTCGCGCAGCGCCTGCAACTGACGGCGCTGACGAGCGGCGAGATTGCCGGTCAGGGCCGCCATGAGCAGGAAGAACACCAGGGTCAGCACATCCTCTTCGCGCTGGATGCTGAACGAAAAGCTCGGCGGGATGAACAGGAAGTCGTAGGTCAGGAACGACAGCGCCGCACAGGCCAGCGCAGGCCCCAGGCTGCTGCGCACCGCGACCAGCAGCACCGCCGCGAGGAACACCAGCGAAATGTTCGGCAAGGCCAGCACACTGGACACGGCCCAGGCCAGCCCTGCCGCCAGCATGGTCGCCAGCAGCGCCAGCCAATAGTGGCGCCAGACCCACACTCGATTGACCACCGCCCCTGTCGGTACAGGTTGAGCGTCGCGGTCGAGCACATTGATCTCCAGCCCCCGGCTGTCGCGCAGCAAGCGTGCGGCGACGCCCGCACCGAGCACGCGGCGGCGCAGACGGTCGCGGGACTGGCCGACCAGCACCAGGCTCGCCCGCCGTTCCAGCGCATGCTGGATGAGCGTGCGCGCCACCTCCCCGGCCCTGAGTACCACGACTTCGCCGCCCAGGCGCTCGGCCAGTTGCTGTGCGGCCTGCAGGCGCTGACGAGCGCCCTCGTCACGTAGCTTGCCGTTGTCGACATGCACCAGGCTCCACGGCAAATGCCGACGCTGGGCGACGCGGCTGGCATGGCGCACCAGACGCTCGGCCTGCTCATCGCCATCGACCCCGACCAGCAGGCGCCCTCGCAAGGTCGGCGCCTGCTCGCCGCGCTGGCGGTAGCCATGGGCAAGGTCGGCATCGACCTGGGCTGCAGCGGTCTGCATGGCCAGTTCGCGCAAGGCGGTGAGGTTGGTCTGGGAGAAGAACGCATCGATCGCCGCCCGTGCCTGCTCAGGCACGTAGACCTTGCCTTCGCGCAAGCGCTCGAGCAGTTCACGTGGCGGCAGGTCGATCAGCACCAGCTCGAAGGCTTCCTGCAGCACCCAGTCGGGCAGGGTTTCGCGCACCTGAACGCCCGTGATGTCGCGAACCTTGTCGTTGAGGCTTTCCAGGTGCTGGACATTGACCGTGGTATACACATCGATACCGGCAGCGAGCAGTTCCTGAACATCCTGCCAGCGCTTGGCGTGACGGCTGCCTGGGGCGTTGGTATGAGCCAGCTCGTCGACCAGCGCCAGCGGTGGTGCAGCCTTGAGCAGGCCATCGAGGTCCATTTCTTCGAGGATGACGCCGCGGTACTCGCTGCGCAGCAAGGGCTGCTGCGCCAAGCCACCGAGCAGCGCCTCGGTTTCGGCCCGGCCATGGGTCTCCACCACCGCCGCCAGCACCTTTACCCCCTGGCGCTGCTGGGCATGGGCGGCCTGGAGCATGGCGAACGTCTTGCCCACGCCGGGAGCTGCGCCCAGAAATACTTTAAGCCTGCCGCGACCGTTGCGGGGCAGGCTCGCCAACAGCGCATCGGCGCGGGCGGAATCACTCATGCTTGATCCTTTGGTAAGGGGGCCAGGGGCCTGCTTCGCAGGCCATCACGGGGCAAGCCACAGGTCCTGCGCCGTTCTTGTGAACGCCGGTGAACCTGGGGGAGGGCTTGCCCCGCGATGGCCGCGACACGGCCTGGATTATCAGCGCTCAGTAACAGGCGCCAACCGCGCCAACGCCTGGTTCAACGCCAACACATTGACCACCGGCGGGCCGACCAATGGCCGCAGAGTGGCCTCATCTACCAGCGCTTGCAAGCGCTCGATGGGGATCTGCCGCGCCGCCGCAACGCGCGGCAACTGGTAGGCGATCGCCTCCGGCGGCAATTGCGGGTCGAGCCCGCTGCCGGAGGTGGTCAACAGGGCCTGCGGCACCGGCCCAAGCTCAGGCTGGTACAGGGCGGCGGCATCACTCCTGACCCGCTCTGCCAGCACCGGATTGCTCGGTGCCAGGTTGCTCGCGCTGCTGGATACCGTCGCGAAGGCGCCGGCCGAAGGGCGCGACTGGAACCAGCCGTCGCCCTTGAATTCCTGGGCGATCAACGCCGAGCCGCGAACCTGCCCCTGCTCATCGCGCACCAAGCTGCCATTGGCCTGCTCGGGGAAGGCGACCTGGGCGATACCGGTCACCGCCAGCGGGTACAACGCGCCGGTGACCAGGGTCATCAGCAGGACCAGGCTCACGGCCGGGCGTACGTAGGTGCTCATGTTCGTCTCTCCTTCAGACCAGGTGCAGTGCAGTGAGCAGCATGTCGATCAGCTTGATCCCGGCGAACGGCACCAGGATGCCGCCCACGCCGTAGATCAGCAGGTTGCGCCGCAGCAGGTGCGCGGCACTTGCCGCCTGCACGCGCACTCCGCGCAAGGCCAGGGGGATCAGCACGATGATGATCAGCGCGTTGAAGACGATCGCCGAAAGGATCGCGCTTTGCGGGCTGCTCAGGCGCATCAGGTTGAGCACACCCAGTTGCGGGTAGATCGAAGCGAACAGCGCCGGCAGGATGGCGAAGTACTTGGCCACGTCGTTGGCAATGGAGAACGTTGTCAGTGCACCACGGGTCACCAGCAGTTCCTTGCCGACCTGGACCACATCCAGCAGCTTGGTCGGATCGCTGTCCAGGTCGACCATGTTGGCCGCCTCGCGCGCCGCCTGGGTACCGTCGTTCATGGCCATGCCGACATCCGCCTGGGCCAAGGCCGGGGCATCGTTGGCACCGTCACCGCACATGGCGACCAGGCGGCCGTCATTCTGCTCCTGGCGAATGCGCGCCAGCTTCTTCTCGGGGGTGGCCTCGGCAAGCACGTCATCGACACCGGCCTCGGCGGCGATGGCCGCAGCGGTCAGCGGGTTGTCGCCGGTCACCATCACGGTGCGGATACCCAGTTTGCGCAACTCGGCGAAGCGCTCGCGGATGCCGGGCTTGACCACGTCCTTGAGGTGAATCACCCCCAGCAAGTGGCGGTCGACGCATACCAGCAAGGGGGTGCCGCCACTCTGGGCGATGCGTTCGACTTCACGGGCCAGCGAAGCCGGCATTTCCAGGCGTTGCAAGCCGACGAACGCCAGCACCGCATCCACCGCGCCCTTGCGGTAGCGGCGCTGACCGAAGTCGATACCCGAAAGGCGCGTCTCGGCGCTGAAGGCGATGGCGCTGTACTGCGCGGCAGCCGGCTCGTCGAAGTCGTGCAACTGGCGCAGGTAGTCGACGATGGACTTGCCCTCGGCCGTGTCGTCGGCCAGCGAGGCAAGCAAGGCTCCCTCCCCCAGCTCCTTGGGGGTAACACCGGGCGCTGCGTGCAGGGCACTGCAGCGGCGGTTGCCGAAGGTGATGGTGCCGGTCTTGTCGAGCATCAACGTGTGCACGTCGCCCGCAGCCTCCACCGCACGCCCGGAGCGGGCGATGACGTTAAGGCGCACCAGGCGATCCATACCCGCGATACCGATGGCCGACAGCAGGCCACCAATGGTCGTCGGGATCAGCGTCACCAGCAACGCGGCGAGGAAGATCAGCGGCAGGCTGCCGCCCACGAAATGGGCGAACGGCTGCAAGGTCACCACCACGATCAGGAAAATCAGGGTCAGGCCGATCAGCAGGATATCCAGGGCAATCTCGTTGGGGGTCTTCTGGCGCTTGGCGCCTTCGACCAGAGCGATCATGCGGTCCAGGGTCGACTCACCGGGGTTGCTGGTGATGCGTATCAGCAACCAGTCGGAAACCAGCCGGGTATTGCCGGTCACGGCCGAACGATCACCACCGGATTCGCGGATCACCGGCGCAGACTCGCCGGTGATCGCCGCCTCGTTGACGGCGGCGATGCCTTCGAGCACCTCGCCATCACCCGGTATCAGCTCACCGGCCACCACGCGCACCACATCGTCCTTGCGCAATGCGGTGGCAGCGACGGTTTCGAAGCTGCCATTGGCCAGACGGCGCTGAGCGGTCAGGCCCTGGCTGCCGGCCTTGAGGCTATCGGCACGGGCCTTGCCCCGGCCTTCCGCCAAGGCTTCGGCGAAATTGGCAAAGAGTACGGTGAACCACAGCCACAGGGCGATCTGCACCGCCACGCCGGTGCTCACACCGCTGCCGGGCACCAGGCACAGGACCGTGGTCAGCACAGCCGTCAGGGCGACCACCAGCATCACCGGCGAGCGCTTGAGCTGGCGCGGATCGAGCTTGACGAAGGCCTGCATCAGGGCCGGGCGCCAGAGCGCGGCGAAGCGGGTCTGGTCGACGGCGCGGGGAGCTTTCACTTCAGAAATGGGCATGTTCATGTTCGGATCCTCAGAAACCCAGGCTCAGCTGTTCGGCGATCGGCCCCAGGGCCAGGGTCGGCAGGAAGGTCAGCCCGCCGACCAGCAGGATGGTCACCAACAGCAGGCCGGCGAACAGCGGGCCATGGGTGGGGAAGCTGTTCTGGCCCTGCGGCGCGCTTTTCTTGGCGGCCAGGCTGCCTGCAAGGGCCAGCACTGGCAGGATGTAGCCGAAGCGCCCGATCAGCATGGCCAGGCCGATCATCAGGTTGTGGAACACCGTGTTGGCACCAAAGCCGCCGAAAGCCGAGCCGTTGTTGGCGGTGCCGGAGGTGTAGGCATACAGCAACTGGCTGAAACCATGCGGCCCCGGATTGCTCACCGCACCTGCCGGCCCCGGCAGGCTGGCGGCGATGGCGCCGAGCACCAGCACGCCAACCGGCATCACCAGCAGTGTCGCCACCAACAATTGCACTTCGCGGGCCTGCAACTTCTTGCCCAGGTATTCCGGCGTGCGACCGATCATCAACCCGGCCAGGAATACCGCGATCAGCACGAACAGCAGCATGCCGTAGAGGCCTGCACCGACGCCGCCGAAGATCACCTCGCCGACCATCATGTTGACCATCGCCACCATGCCAGTCAGCGGATTGAGGCTGTCGTGCATGGCGTTGACCGAGCCGTTGGAGGCGGAGGTCGTCGTCACGGCCCACAACACGCTCGCGGTGGTGCCGAAGCGGCTTTCCTTGCCTTCCATCGGCGCGCTTTGCTGCACCTGAGCGCTGTCCAGGGCCGGGTTGGGCTGGTACTCGGCCCACAGGCCGACCGCACCGCCGATCAGGAACAGGCCCAACATGCAGGCCAGGATCGCCCGGCTCTGACGCAGGTCCTTGACGTAGTGGCCGAAGGTGAACACCAGTGCCACCGGAATCAGAATGATCGAAGCCACCTCGAACAGGTTGCTCCAGGCTGTCGGGTTCTCGAACGGATGCGCCGAGTTGACGCCGAAGAAGCCGCCGCCGTTGGTGCCCAGTTGCTTGATCGCGATCTGGCTGGCGGCAGGGCCCAGCGGGATGCTCTGGTCGGCACCTTGCAGGGTGACGGCATGGGCGTAGTCGGCGAATGTCTGTGGCACACCCTGCCACACCAGCAGCAACGCCAGCACGATGCACAGTGGCAGCAGGCCATAGAGGGTGGCACGGGTCATGTCGACCCAGAAGTTACCCAGGTTGTGAGTGGAGCGCCGGCCGATACCACGGCACAGGGCGACCAGCACGGCAAGGCCGGTGGCGGCGCTGACGAAGTTCTGCACGGTCAGGCCGATCATCTGGCTCAAGTAGCTGAGCGAGGCCTCACCGCTGTAGGCCTGCCAGTTGGTGTTGGTCATGAAGCTGACAGCGGTGTTGAATGCCAGCGACCATTCCTGGCCCGGCAGGTGCTGCGGGTTGAGCGGCAGCGAGCCCTGCAGCAGGAGCACGGCGAACAGCACCAGGAAGCCCACCAGGTTGAAGGCCAGCAGCGCCAGGGTGTATTGCTTCCAGTTCTGCTCCTGCTCGGCGCGCACCCCGGACAACCGGTAGCAACCCTGCTCTACCGGGCCGAGGATCGGCGACAGCCAGGTACGCTGACCCTCCATGACCTTGTAGTAGAACCGCCCAAGCCAGGGTGCTGGTAGCAGCACAAGGGCCAGAAACGCCAGCAGCAATGCGAAGTCGTAGCTGTGCATGGCCGCTCCCTAGCTGCGATCGGCGCGCAGCAGCGCAACCAGCAGGTAAATGGCCAACGCCACTGCCAGCAGCAGTGACACTCCGTCGAGCATGTTCATCGGTGGATCTCCCCGTCTTGCGGCGTCGGCCGCTTTGGGGGAATTGTCGGGGCGGGGGGCGTAAAG
>NZ_JACVTY010000002.1:0-219998 GCF_016624805.1 Pseudomonas sp. S44 | reverse complement strand
CACAGGATCAGTAAAGAACCTGTGGGAGCGGGCTCGTCCCGCGATAGGGCCCGGCAAATCACCACAACAGCAGAGATATAAGATAACATTCCAAACTCAACTCAACTTCACCTCAAGCCCCATGCCATCCACCCCACCCTCCTCCCGCCTGCACAGCATCGACGCCCTGCGCGGCCTGGTCATCCTGATCATGCTGTTGGACCACGTGCGCGAAACCTTCTTCCTGCATCGCCAGGTCAGCGACCCGATGAGCATCGACGCCACCGAACCCGCGCTGTTCGCGAGCCGCACCCTCGCTCATCTGTGTGCCCCGGTGTTCGTCATGCTGACCGGCTTGAGCGCCTGGCTCTACGGCGAAAAGCACCAGGGCCTGGGCGATGTCTCGGCGTTCCTGTTCAAGCGCGGGCTGTTCCTGGTGGTGCTGGAGTTCACCCTGGTCAACTTCGCCTGGACATTCCAGCTGCCGCCCAGCGTGATCTACCTGCAAGTGATCTGGGCGATCGGCCTGAGCATGATCGTCCTGTCGCTGCTGGTGTGGCTGCCGCGCCCGTTGCTGTTGGCCCTGGGTGTAATCATCATCGCCGGCCACAACCTGCTCGACGGCCTGCACTTTGCTCCCGGTACGCTGCTGCACGCACCCTGGGCGATCCTGCATGATCGCGGCTGGCTCGAGGTATCGCAGAACCTGCGCCTGCGGACCTCCTATCCACTGCTGCCCTGGATCGGCGTGATCGCAGTGGGCTATGCATTGGGGCCATGGTTCGCGCGTGGCAGCGATACCGCCAAGCGCCAGCGTCAGTTGTTGTTCGCCGGTAGCGCTGCGCTGGTGGGTTTCGTCGCGCTGCGTCTGCTCAACGGCTATGGCGAGGCCCAGTGGCAGCTCTACCCCGATCTGACGCAGACCCTGATGAGCCTGTTCAACATCACCAAGTACCCGCCGTCGCTGCTGTTCCTGCTGCTGACCCTGGGTGTCGGCCTGTTGCTGCTGCGTGCCTTCGAACGCGCCGGCCAGGCACGCTGGATCGGCGTGCTGACCGTGTTCGGCAGTGCACCGATGTTCTTCTACCTGCTGCACCTTTACGCGCTGAAAGCCCTCTACCTGGCAAGCGTCGGCCTGTTCGGGCACAACCAGGGCGAGTACTTCGGTTTCGATAGCGTGGGCGCACTGTGGCTGGTTGCAGCGTTGCTGGCCGCCGCCCTGTACTGGCCAGTGCGGCAGTTCGCCGGATTCAAGGCCCGCCGCCGAGACATTCGCTGGCTCAAGTATCTGTGAGCGAAAGCGCCCGAATCGTTTACCATCGCCGCTCCCAACGACGGAAACCCCGAGATGAACAGGATGATTCAGTTCGTGGTGGTGGTCGTGCTCTGCACGGCCATCGGCACGCTCTGCGAACACTTTGGCGTGAACCAGTACCTCAAATGGCTGCTGATGGCCTTGCCCGCGATCGTCTGGGTGCGCTTGCGTAATCCGATGAAGGACTGATCCCGGGCGACCCAGGGTTCAGTAGTTCGAACGGTCGTAGCCCGATCCGTCGGTTGCGCGGATGAACGCGTCGTAGTAACTGACCAGGTTGCTGCCCTTTTCATAAAGGACGGTGGCAAAGTCGCTCGGTGCAACATTGCCCTGTTCCCAGAACCGGTTCATGTCACCGGAAAGCAGGTAGGGCAGGTAGTCTTCGTTGACGGTATCGCTGTGAAGATGCGAGCGGCCGAAGTACAGCGCCGAGATCAGGGCAATCTGATCCTCGGCTTCCAGGTTCGATAGAAACGCCTGGGCGTCTTCGGACGAAGCGAAGGGCAGCGCCGGCACGATGCCACTAATCAAGTGATCGATATGCATGGAGGTCTCCTTGGTCGGTACGGCCCGTATTAACCGAGCGCAACAGGCCCCACGTCAAAAACGCGGTGTTGAGCCTCTACCTGGCAGCGCAGGACACTTGCCCACGACCTTTCCCACACTGCCGTGCCTGCGGGCCTTGCAGTAAACTCACTTCCCTCGAACCTCCAGAGCCACCCCCATGCCTCGCCTGCCGAAACTGCTGCTGCCCTTGCTGTTGCTCGCCACCCTCGCCGCCTGCGACCAGAAACCCACCCGCGAAGAGCGGATCCTGGCCAACCTGCCGCTGCAGGAAGCCTACGACCACAACATCGAGCGCATGGCCCAACTGCTGGCGATGACCCACCCGCAGGTGCCGCAGGACAAGATCAAGGACGTGCTGCGCAAGCACCTGACCGTCGACGACCAACGCAAGGACCTGTTCAAGCTCTACAGCGAGAAGAACTTCAGCGATGCCGAGTTCGACACCATCGTTGCCGCCACCCAGGACCCGCAGAAAGCCCGGCAGCTGGGCGAGAGCGAGGAAGGCAAGCGCCTGAGCGAGAAACTTACCGGTTTGATGCGCGCCACAGCGCAGGACAAACACGTACAGGCATTGGCTGAAGAACGCATGCAGCAGGTGGAAGACGAACTGTCGGAGCTGAGTGCACCCGGCAATTGAAATCCGCTCGCGGCTCGTTCGTTTCGCCCCGTAGCTGACTGCACGCATTCCGAGTAATGTTGCGCAAATCGACTTCCCAGTGAGTTCCGGATTGCCACACGCCAAGAAAGGCCTGCGCCTGGACCTGCGCACGCTCATCCTCCTGTTGTCGACACTCACCGCCGTGGTGATGTTGCTGACCAGCTACTTCGCCAGCTATCGGGTGCAGCGACAATTGCTGATCGATCACTCCCTGGAATCGAACTTGGTATATGCAGCCAAGCTGGCCTCGATCACCGAACTGTTCCTGGAGGGCGCGCTCAAGCAGCTCGCGTTCAGTGCCGACACCAGCGGAGGGACGCTTGACGACACGGCCCGCCTGCAACGCGAAAGTGAACGCCTGCTGGCCCAGAGCAATGCCTTCAACTCCACCTTCTTCGTTGACAGCGAAGGTGTCCTGCGGGCGATCTCGCCCGCGCCCCTGCGCACCATGCTCGGACAACACCTGGAAACGCCGGGGTCACTGGAAGCGCTGCGTGAGCGCCGGGCGCTGATCTCGACGCCGTTCATTTCCAAGGCCAACAACCTGGTGGTAGTCGCCTCGCAGCCGATCTTCGCCAAGGACGGGCGCTACCTGGGTTATGTCGGCGGCAGCCTCTATCTGCGCCAGCACAACATCTTCAACAGCCTGCTGGGCGAACATTTCTATCAGGATGGCTCCTACCTCTACGTGGTCGATCACAACCGCCGCCTGCTCTATCATCCCGACGCCGAACGGGTGGGCACGGTGGTGAATGACAACCCGCTGATCAATCAATTGCACCAAAAGCGCAGCGGCACCCAACAGTTCACCAACAGCCTGGGCAAGGAAATGATCGCAGGCTTCGCCACGGTGCCGATCAGCGGCTGGGGCATCGTCGCCCAGCAGCCGCTGGCACAGACCGTGCAACCGTCGCAGCGGCTGATCCTCAACGTGGTCGGCATTTCCGTACCGCTTGCCCTGCTCGGCGGCCTTGCCCTGTGGTGGCTCGCGCTGACCATCACCCGACCACTCTGGCAACTGGCTGCCGGCGCCCGCAGCCTGGACAAGGCCGACACCCAAGAGCGCATCCATGCCGTGCGTGCCTGGTATTTCGAGGCCGCCGAGCTCAAGCGCGCCCTGCTGTTCGGGTTGAACCTGTTGCAGGAGCGCATCGGGCGCCTGAACCGGGATGTACAGACCGACCCGCTCACCGGCCTTGGCAACCGTCGCCACCTGGACCTGAGCTTGTCGCTGCTGCAGGCCGATCACCGCAGCTTCTGCGTCATCGTCCTGGATATCGATCACTTCAAGCGAATCAACGACCAGCATGGCCACGACATCGGCGACCAGGTACTGCGCTCGCTGGCCGAGCTGATGCGCACCTGTTGCCGCGAAGGCGATGTGCTGTGCCGCATCGGCGGCGAGGAGTTCCTCATGCTGCTGCCCGGTGCCAGCCTGGGCGTGGCAATGAATGTCGCCGAACGCCTGCGCCGGATCGTCGCCGAAACACCGATCGCCCCGGTGGGTACGGTGACCATCTCGCTGGGGGTCGCGCATTGTGCAAGCGACGAACAAGATCCGGCGCTGGCCCTGAACCAGGCCGACCGCGCCCTCTACGTCGCCAAGCGCAGCGGCCGCAACCGCGTGGAAGCGAGCCAGGCCTGATCGCGCGGATCGCTTGCCGCCATGCCGCTGTCCAAGCTGACCGTACCCCTTCAGGAAATGTCCCATGCCGCGCCTCGGTTTCGCTTGCCAGTACCGCCATCCTCACCGCGACCAATCGATCAAGACGCTGGAGGCCATCGAACGCGCCTTCAATCCGCGCACCACCACGCTGCGATGGCTGTCTGGCGCGACCCAGGAAGCGGCACGTGCCAAGTTGCTGGAGCTGGTGGAGCACAACCTCGATGCCCAACTGTGCCTGCTCGACTATGTGGCCGAGCTGCCGCCGATGTTGCATATGATGCGCCTGTCCAGCGACCTGCTGCCGCTGTACAGCCACCCCGAGGTGGCCGCCTTCTACCGCGACCCACCCGTACAGGCGATGCTGGAGCAACGCTTCGCGCGCATCGGCGATTTCGCCCGAGCGCACGACATCCGACTGTCGTTCCATCCTGGCCAGTACTGCGTGCTCGGCTCGGACCGCCCCGAAGTGGTCGAGAACAGCCTGGCCGAGTTCGAGTACCACGCCGACATGATCCGCATGATGGGCTACGGCCGGCGCTTCCAGGACTTCAAGTGCAATATCCATATCGCCGGTCGCCTGGGTGCAGCGGGCGTGCGCGCGGTCTGGCCGCGACTGTCGCAGGAGGCGCGTAATGTCATCACGTTCGAGAACGACGAAAAGACCTATGGCGTGGACGATTGCCTGGCCCTGGCCGACCTTGCGCCTGTGGTGCTCGACATCCATCACTGCTGGATCCATGAAAATGACTACATCGACCCGCACGACCCGCGGGTTGCGCGGATCATCGACAGCTGGCGCGGCGTGCGGCCGACCATGCACTACTCGCAACCACCCGAGCGCCTGCAGGAACTGGGCTTTTGCGCCGGGGAAAAACTGACGATCAACATGCTGCTCAAGCAGGTCAGCAAGCGCGATCTTTACCAGCACAGCGAACGTATGTGGAACGACTGGACCAATCGCTATGCTCTGCAGTTCATCGAGCGCTTCGACATCATGTTCGAGGCCAAGCACAAGAACCTGGCCACGCTGGATTTCTTCGAGCGCTATATTCAAGCACCCCAGTGACTGCGACCTCCGGTCGATCCATCCGCACATCGACACTGCGCCAAAGCCTTAACAAGGGTAAACCTTTGGACAGGAGATCGACCATGATCGGCAAACGCATACACGCAAGTCTCTTCGCACTGTGTCTGGCCACGGCCGCCCCATTGGCCCTGGCAGCCACCGACATGAACGACCAGCGCGCACCGGGTCAACAGCCCCACGGCAGCGGCACCATGCAGGACAACGGCAGTGGCACTGGCACCGGCAGTGGCTCCGGCACGCCGGGTGACGGCATGGGCTCCGGCAGCGGTGGAACCGATCGCAACGATACCAATGGCACTGGCGGCGACGGCACTCGCAGCGGCTCGACCAGTGGCGGTACCGGCGGCGGCATCGGCGGAGGGGGTTCCGGTGGATCTGGAGGTTCCGGATCGGGCGGCAGCGGCAGCTAGCGCTTTCGCCGCCTGCGGCTCGAAAACCGCAAACCAGCGCAATCCATGTGGAGCTCATGTGGGAGCTCCAATGGCCTGCGCTGGTCTTCAAGGCAATGGCTCGTACAAGGCCCGCTGCACAGCTATGACCTGCCCTCATACCCTCTTGATTTCTTCTCCCTACTGCCTCCCCACGCCGGCCTGATAAAAATCCTCACGACTGGCGACCGCCAGCACTGCTCGCCCAAAAACAACAAAGAGCGTCGCGCCATGCCTGCATTGCAGCTATCCCTTCGCCCTTGTTGCGTGCCGAGCACCTGATTTCGCGCCTCGCGCGGCAGGCGCCGCCGAGGCTTCGTTCATCCTGTGAGTGATCGAGGTTTTGTCATGAAGCAACTTGCCCTGTACATCGGCGAAGGTTTCGAAGGTCCCGGCGTCAACGCCGCGCACATCAACATCATGATGGGGCCACGCAACGGCCCGGCCGGCCAGGCCTTCGCCAACAGCCTGGCGTCCCCGAGCCAGGGCCACTGCCCGTTCATGGTCATCGCCCAGCCGAACATCCCGGTCAAACCCATGACCCTGTACGTCAACAAGGCGGTGATCGCCGGCGACCTGCACGCCAACGCCACGTGGGGGGCATCCCAGGCCGGTATCGCCAAGGCGGTCACCGAAGCCTTGCTCGACGGCACCCTGCCGGCCGAAGCCGAGGATGAATGGGCCATCGTCACCGCCAACTGGGTCAACCCGGCCTGCGACGACCTCGATGCCGTCTACCTGAACAACTACAACGCCTGCCGCACCGCGATCCGCGCCGCCCTCCAAGGCCTGCCGGCGCGTGCGCAGCTGGCCGATGTGGTCAATCAGATCGCCAACCCCTTCTACACCCCGAAAGCCTGAGGTCCGATCATGCAATACATTCGTCTGGGCCACTCCGGCCTGCAGGTTTCCAAACTGTGCCTCGGCACCATGAACATGGGCACCCCGCAGTGGAAGCCGTGGATCTTCGACGAAGCGGCCAGCGAGCCGATCGTGCGCCACGCGCTGGACAAAGGGGTCAATTTCATCGACCTGGCCGACTTCTATTCCGCCGGCGTCGGCGAGGAAGTGGTCGGGCGTATCCTCAAGCGCCTGGTACGGCGTGACGACGTGGTAGTGACGACGAAGGTCGGCTACGGCACACGCAGCGGCATCAACGCCAGCGGCCATTCGCGCAAGCATATCCTCGACGGCATCGACGCCTCGCTGCAGCGCGCCGGCATGGATTACTTCGACGTCTACATGCTGCATTTCTTCGACGTGAACACCCCCGTCGAAGAAACCATGGAAGCGCTCAACGATATCGTCCGCGCCGGCAAGGCCCGTTACATCGGAGTCTCGACCATGCTCACCGGGCAACTGGCGAAAATCCTCCTGGCCTGCGAGCGCCATGGTTGGGCCAAGCCGATCAACATGCAGTTGCAGCTCAACTGCGCCTACCGCGAAGAAGAACGCGAGATGATCCCGTTCTGCCGCGACCAGGGCCTGGGCGTCTCGGTGTTCAGCCCGCTGGCCCGCGGCCTGCTCACTGGCGACGTCCAGTCGACCCGCAACCAGACCGACTTTTTCACCCAGCAGATGTACAGCGACGAAGCCTCGTTCGCCATCGCCCGTTCGGTACAGCGCGTGGCCCAGCGTCACGGCGTGTCCAACGCCCAGGTGGCCCAGGCCTGGGTCCTGCAACACCCGGGCGTGGACAGCATGCTGGTCGGCGCCGACTCCACCGCGCAATTCGACAGCGCCCTCGCGGCCCTGGACATGCGCCTGGACGAAGAAGACCTGTACGAACTGGAGCGCAACTACACGCCCTGCGACCTGATCAACGACTACACCGCCGGCAAGCGCATCCTGCGCGTCGGTCGTCCGCCACGTGGCGACTTCGCGATCCAGGAGGCGGTGGCATGAGTACGTTGCTCAAGGCGGGTCACTACATCGACGGGCAATGGCTCAGTGGCGCTGCCACCTATCCAGTGCTCAACCCGGCCACCGGTGAAACCCTCGCCCAGGTGCCGCGCGGCGGCGCCGAGGAAACCCAGGCGGCCATCGCTGCTGCCGAACGCGCCCTGCCCGCCTGGCGAGGCAAGCTGGCGAAGGAGCGTGCGCAGATCCTGCGCCGTTGGTCTGAGCTGATGCTCGAGCAGCGCGACGCCCTCGCCACCCTGCTAAGCCGCGAGCAAGGCAAGCCGCTGGCCGAAGCCAAGGGCGAAGTGGCCTATGCAGCAAGCTTTCTCGAATGGTTCGCCGAGGAAGGTCGACGCGTGTACGGCGACGTCATTCCTACCCCCAAGGCCGACGCGCGGGTGCTGGTGACCAAGGAGCCAATCGGCGTGGTGGCGGCGATCACGCCATGGAACTTCCCGCTGGCGATGGTCACCCGCAAGGTCGGCCCGGCCCTGGCGGCCGGCTGCACGCTGATCCTCAAGCCATCCGAAGAGACGCCACTGTCGGCCTTCGCCCTGGCGCTGCTGGCCGAACAGGCCGGCGTACCGGCAGGTGTGTTCAACATCGTTTCCGGCGACGCCCCGGCCATCGGTGGCGCCCTGCAGGCCTCCACCGTGGTGCGCAAGCTGTCGTTCACCGGCTCCACCCGCACTGGCAAGCTGCTGATGCGCCAGGCCGCCGACACCTTGAAAAAGGTCTCGCTGGAACTGGGCGGCAATGCCCCGTTCATCGTCTTCGACGATGCCGACCTCGACGCCGCCGTGCGCGGAGCGATGGCCTCGAAGTTCCGCAATACCGGGCAGACCTGCGTATGCGTCAACCGCTTCTATATCCAGGACGGTGTGTACGAAGCCTTCACCCGCAAGCTCGCCGACGCCGTGCAGGCCTTGCGCGTCGGTGAGGCGCTGCAGGGCGAGACCGAGCAAGGGCCGCTGATCAACGCTGCGGCCCTGGCCAAGGTCGAGCAGCACGTGGGCGATGCCCTGGAGCACGGCGCACGCCTGCTCTGTGGTGGCCGTCGGCATGCGCTGGGCGGCACCTTCTACGAGCCGACGGTGCTGGCCGAAGCCACTACAGAGATGCTGATCGCCAACGAGGAGACCTTCGGCCCGGTGGCTGCCTGCTTCCGTTTCCAGGATGAAGCCCAGGTCCTGTGCCTGGCCAACGACACGCCCTATGGGCTGTCGGCGTACTTCTACAGCCGCGACATCGGCCGTGTCTGGCGCATGGCCGAGGGCCTGGAGGCCGGGATCGTCGGCGTCAACGAAGGGATCATCTCCACCGAGGTGGCGCCGTTTGGTGGCATCAAGGAGTCGGGCATGGGCCGCGAAGGCTCCAAGTACGGCCTGGAGGATTACCTGGAGATCAAGTACGTGCTGATGGGTGGGCTGAACAGCTGATCCAGCCCTGTAGACGCGGCCTTGTGCCGCGTCTACACGTATCGCGCGCGACTCAGAGCAACGCCCCTGACCCAAACAATAACAACGAGGTGTCAACATGACGGGACAGACAATCAAGATCGACGACCTGCCGATCGGACGTTTTCATATCAAGATCGCCGGTCTGACCTTCGGCGCGCATTTTACCGACGGCTATATCCTCGGCCTGATCGGCATCGCCTTTACCCTGATCAATCCGCAGATGCAGTTGAGCCCGTTCTGGCAAGGACTGATCGGCGCCTCGGCGCTGCTCGGGCTGTTTCTGGGCAGCCTGTTCTTCGGCTGGATCTCCGACCGATTGGGGCGGCAGAAAATTTTCCTGATCAGTTTCGTGCTGATCACCCTCGCCTCGGTGATGCAGTTCTTCGTCGAGACGGCGACGCAACTGTTCCTCTGCAGGGTATTGATCGGCATCGGGCTTGGCGGCGACTTCAGCGTCGGCCACGCCATGCTCGCCGAGTTCTCGCCACGCAAGCACCGTGGCGTGCTGCTGGGCTCGTTCAGCGTGATCTGGACCTTCGGCTATGTCGCCGCGACCTTCGTCGGCACCGCCCTGCTGCCGCTGGGCGACGACGCCTGGCGCTGGATGCTGGCGTCCTCGGCCATTCCGGCAGCCATGATCCTCATCGCCCGCATCGGCACGCCGGAATCGCCACGCTGGCTGATGCACCAGGGCCGCGCCGAGGAAGCCCGGGCCATCGTGCGCAAGCACCTGGGTGCCAACGTGGTGCTCGACGACGAAATCGCCCGCCCCAGCCACAGCGGTTTCGCCGCGCTGTTCAGCCGTGAGTACCGCAAGCGCACAGCGTTCAACTGCCTGTTCTTCATCTGCATCGTCATGCCTTACTTCGCCATCTACACCTTCCTGCCGGCGATCCTGCAGAAGATGGGGCTGGCCGAAGGCTTCGGCACCGAGATGATGCTCAATGCCCTGCTGATCGTCGGCGCGCTGCTGGGGATCTGGTGCACCATCAAGTTCAGCCGCCGAGGCTTTTTGATCAACAGCTTCCTGATCCTGGCGGCGGCGCTGTTCCTGCTGGTGCTGATGCCGAGCAGCATGGCCTGGGCGATGGTGGCGCTGTTCGGGCTGTTCACCCTGGTGCTGTCGGCGGTGAGCAACCTGGTCGGGGTGTACCCGGCCGAGAGCTTCCCCACCGAAGTGCGCGCCAGCGGCATCGGCCTGGCCACTGCAGCAAGCCGGTTGGGATCGGCGATCAGTACCTTCCTGTTGCCGGTGAGCGTGGCTGGGCTCGGCCTTAACCCGACCATGGCGATCCTCGCCGGGATCCTGCTGTTCGGGGCGCTGGTGTCGATGGCCTGGGCACCGGAGACCAAGAGCCTGTCGTTGGCCGAGGCCTGTCGTGGCGAGGAGAACCCGGCGCCTGCGGGCAAGGTGGCGGCGGTCTGATCGGACAGTGTTGGCTTCTTCGCGGCAAGCCCGCGAAGAAGACGCCGCAATCTCAAGGATTGCTCACCACTGCCAGCCAATCGGCAAAGCGCTCCACCTTGGACAACCCGCGCTTGTCGCCCGGCACCTCCAGCCAATAGCCATAAGGCCCGATCACCTCCACCGGGGTGATCGGCACAAGGCTGCCGCTGGCCAGTTCGCGCTCGATCATCTGCCGGTCGATCACCGCCAGGCCGCCGCCGGCCAGCGCGGTATGGATCACCTGGTCCAGGGTGCTGAACTCGATACCGCTGTCGGCATCGACATCGCTGCGCCCGGTGGCCGCCAACCAGTTCTCCCACACCCGCAGGCGGCGCCCTTCATGGAGAATGTGCAACAGCGGGTGATCGCGCAGGCACGGCTCGCGGCCGTCCTGGAACAGCTCGGGGCTGGCCACGGCGATGTGCCGTTCCATCACCAGCAAACGGCGATTGCCCGTGCCCTCGCCTTCGCGGCTGAACAGGATGCGGCAATCGAGTTCGCCGGGGTGCTCGTCGTCACGCTGGCTGGTGACGCTGAGGCTGATGTCCGGATAGCGCTGCATGAAACCGCGCAGGCGTGGCGACAGCCAGCGGGTGGCCCAGGTCGGTGGCGCGAGGATGCGCAGACGCTGGCGCAGATTGGGCACGCGCACCGCCTCCAGCGCCCGCTCGATGCGATCGAAGGCCTCGCCTAGGTGTGGGGCCAGGGCGTTGCCGGCGTCGGTCAGGGTCAAACCGCGCGGCCCCCGAACGAACAGCACAACGCCCAGGTAATCCTCCAGCTGCTTGATCTGTCGGCTGATGGCGCCCTGGGTGACGTTCAACGCATCGGCGGCGCGATTGAAGCTGCGGTGGCGGGCAACTTCCTCGAAGACCTTGAGCATGTTCAAAGGCGGCAGGGTGCGCATGGTGGGGCTCTGCTGATCGTTGTTTTTGTAGGGCGATTCTACAGGCGTGCGACTGCCTGCAAACATGCGTTTTTCTCGGGTTACCGCTGCGTAATGCTCGTTTGTGCCGGGGCACGGGCGTTGGATAGGGTCGCCCCAATCGCGGGACAAGTCGCAGCGGCGAACCGCCGCCCCCACAGATACAGCGGTGCGCTCATGTACGGCGCGGTAAATGTGGGAGGGGCGGTTCGCCGCTGCGACTTGTCCCGCGATCGGGCTGCACAGCGGCCCCAATAACGACAAGAAACCACCAAAGGTGCCTCCACCCATGCCCGCACTTCCGTTGCGTCACACCCTGCTTCCCGCCCTGCTGACCCTCAGCGCCGCCGCCCACGCCGTGCCGATCACCGAGAACCTCGACGTCGGCGGTGCGATCCGCGCACGCTTCGACCACGACCCCGACCGCAAGATCGACAAGGCCGGCCTGGACACCATCATGCTGCGCGCCAACTACGATTCGGACAGCTGGATCGGCGCCGTGCGCTACCGCTTCTATGGCAAGGCCTACCCCTACCAGTACACCGACAAGGTCGGCGACATCCAGTTCGCCGAGTACGCCTGGGTCGGCTACAAGTTCGACGAGAACCGCCAGGTCCAAGTCGGCCTGAACAAGATCCCCTTCGGCCTGCAGCCGTACTTCGGCAGCACCTTCTACGAGACCCTCGGCAACGTCATCGGGCTCGAGGACGTCGAGGCGGTGGGCGCCAAGTACATCCACCAGCAAGGCGACTGGAACCTGCAACTGGGTCTCTACGGACGCCCCGCCTGGCCTGGCCGCGGCACCAGCAACGGCACCACCTACTCCAGCGTGGTGACCTCGGCCGACGACTATGTCGCCAACGGCAGCCGCAACCAGGAGCGCCAGATCGCCGTGGCGCGCCTGGCGCGCTCGTTCAAGCTCGGCGACTGGCAATCGGAGGCCGGCATCTCGGGCCTGACCTCGCGCCTGGAAAACCGCGACACCCACGACGACGGCCGGCGCAATGTGATCGGCGTGCACTACCTGGGCAAGAACGGCCCCTGGGGCGTGCAGATGCTTGCCGCGCGCCAGCAGATGTCGCCACGCAACCCGGACAACAGCGAGCGAGTGACCTTCGGTGGCTACGACGGCACCTACAACGTTGCCAGTCGCGGTAACCTGTACGTCGGCGACCTCAGCTACAGCGTGCCCGGCACCTTTCTCGGCGACTGGGTCAGCGGAGTCACGCTGTATGGCAACTACAGCCGCTTCGACAAGTCCGCCAGCGGCTTCGACAGCTCCGAACGCTTCATCCTCGGCACCTCGTTCTCGGTGCGCAGCTTCTACATCGCGGTGGAGTGGCTCAACGGACGCAACGACCCGTACATCGGCGGCAGCAGCTACACCGAAAGCCTCGCCCAGGGCGGCACCAACCATTGGGAGAACCAGCTGTACATGAACATCGGCTATTACTTCTGAAACCCCGGGCCGCTGTGCGGCCCCACTCCCACCAGGAGACCCGGCGAGTGAAACGCAAGATCCCGGCACTCAACGCCCTCAAAGCCTTCGAGGTGGCCGGCAGCACCGGCAGCTTCACCCGCGCCGCCGAACTGCTCAATGTCACCCAGAGCGCGGTCAGCCGCCAGGTGCGTCAGCTTGAAGAGCAGCTTGGCGAATCGCTGTTGCAGCGCCGCCACCATCACCTGCAGCTCACCGACGCCGGGCGTACGCTGCTCAATGCACTGCAGCAATCGTTCGACCGCATCGAGCTGACCGTACGCGGCATCCAGCAACGCCAGCACCCCACGCGCATCCGCCTCAACGCCCCGCCAACCTTTGCCAGCCGCTGGCTGCTGCCGCGCCTTGGGCGCCTGCGTGAGGCGTGTCCGGGCCTGGAGGTGACGCTGACGACCCAGCTGCAGGACAACCTCGCAGAAATCGCCACGCTCGACTGCGCGATCCGTTTCGGCAATGGCGAATGGGACGGCCTGGACAGTTCGCTGCTGATGCACGAACGGCACATCGCGGTGTGCTCGCCCTCGCTGCTGGCACAGCAGGAGGAGCGCCGGGTCGACCTGCATCACATGACCTTGCTGCATGTCCTGGCCCGCGAGGACCAACGCTTCCTGACCTGGCGCCACTGGCTGGACGCCGCCAGGATCCAGGGCGTGGACCTGCGTGGCGGCTATGAATTCGACCTGCTCGACATGGCCATCCGCGCCGCCATCGACGGGCTCGGCATCACCATCGCCGACCGGCAGATGGTCGCCAGGGAGCTGGCTGCCGGGCAACTGGTGCAGGTGCTGGACGTGCAGGTCGACGGCCACCAGTCGTACTGGTTCGTGACCCGACCGGACCAGCAACTGCCCGCGCATGTGGAGCAGTTTCGCGAGTGGCTGATGCAGGAGGTGTGGCTGGCCGAGCGCAACCTGGGCGGCGCCTCCGAGGTGGCAGGCTGCGAATAGGCGGCGCCGCCATCGCGGGGCAAGTCGCGGCGCCGAACCGCCTACAACAGCCCCGCAACTTCTGAATACTGCTTCAGTTACCTGTTGAGCAATTGTCTTGCTCAAAAATCTGAGGCCTGCCCAATCCCTGTGGGAGCGGGTTTACCCGCGAAAAGAACACCGCGGAGCATGGCACCGGCTACGCCGGTGATCGCGGGACAAGCCCGCTCCCACTGGGATTAGGCTGGCCTTGGATTTTTGAGCAAGACAGGTGCCCACAGGTACCGCGCCGATTTCAGAGTCGGTGGGGTACCTGTAGGAGTGGCGGTTCGGCGCCCCGCTTGCCCGCGAAGCAGTCCCCACTACCGCTCAAGTAACATGCGTTTTAAGCACATTACCCCCACGCATTAATCGTTTGTTCCCCCGCCCCTGCCTGCGACAAATTGTTCGCCATAACCCACAAGAAAAACCGCTGCGCCAGCGCCGCCCCGTGCCCGCTCGCCAGCCCTTGTGGGCCCGTTCACCCCGCAAGCGGACAATTTCATGCGTACAGAGCACAACTTCATCGACGGTCGCTTCGTCGTCGCCCCCGAGCAACCCGCCCTGAGCGTGTTCGACCCGGCCACCGACGTGCAGGTCGGCAGCGTCAGCGCCGCCAGCCCTGCCCAGGCGATCCAGGCCGTCGAAGCCGCCAGCCGCGCCCAGCGCAGCTGGGCTGCCCTGCCCTCGATCGAGCGTGCCCAGCACCTGCGCCGCCTGGCCGACGCCCTCGAAGCCTGCGCCGACGACATCGGTGCAGCGCTGGCCTGCGAATCCGGCAAGGCCCCCGGCGAAGCCCGCAACGAGGCGCTGTACGCCGCCGAGATCACCCGTTACCACGCCGAATGGGCACGCCGCATCGAAGGCGAAGTGATCCCCAGCGACACCCGCGACGAAACCCTCCTGCTCAAGCGCGAAGCCATCGGCGTGGTCGCCTGCCTGATCCCGTTCAACTACCCGGTCTACACCTTGCTGCGCAAGGTTGCCCCGGCGCTGATCGCCGGCAACACCGTCGTCGTGCGCCCAAGCAACAACACCCCGCTGTCGGCCTTCGCCATCGCCCGCGCCGTGCAACAGGCACAACTGCCCGACGGGGTAATCAACATCCTGGCCATGCAGCACGATGTCGCCGCCACCCTCTGCACCCAGCCGGCGGTCGGCATGATCACCCTCACCGGCAGCGTGCGCGCCGGGCGCACGGTGCTCGAATACTGCAAGGCCAACATCGCCAAGCCCTCGCTGGAGCTGGGCGGCAAGACCCCGGCCATCATCGAGGCCGATGCCGACCTGGAAGCGGCAGCCGCCGCCATCGTCGCCTCCAAGACCACCCACTGCGGCCAGCTGTGCACCGCCATCGAACGCGTCTATGTGCAGGCCAGCGTGCACCAGCGCTTCCTCGACCTGCTGCGCGACAAGTTCGCCGCCGTGCGCATCGGCAACCGCGCCGAGGATGCCGCCTGCATGGGCCCGCTGATCAGCGCAGGCTCGCGCGATGAGATCCACGCCAAGGTGCAGCGCGCCGTGGCGGCCGGCGCCCGTATCGAAGCTGGCGGCTACCTGCCCGAGGGCCCAGGCAACTTCTACCCCGCGACCCTGCTCAGCGCTTGCCGCCAGGACATGGAAATCGTCCAGGAAGAGACCTTCGGCCCGGTGCTGCCGGTACTGGCCTACGACACCCTCGACGACGCCCTGGCCATGGCCAACGACCACCAGTTCGGGCTGTCGTCGGTGCTCTACAGCGAGAACTACCGCAGCGCCATGAAGCTGGCCAACGCCATCGAGGCTGGCGAGCTGTACGTCAACCGCACGCCTGCCGACCCGTACCAGGGCTACCACGCCGGCTGGAAACGCTCGGGGTTGGGCGGCGATGACGGCAAGCACGGCATGCTCGAATTCACCCAGACCCGCCTGGTGGTCCTCAAGTACTGACCCCTGCAGGGCACGCGGCCTGCGTGCCCTGCTCCACCGCCCTGCGACAACCCCGACGACAGATCCGCCCACGAGAACAACAATGAAAAAAACAATAAACCCCGAGGCGCTCAGCGTGCCCAGCACTTCTGCCAACTTCTCACGCTACCTGCAACTGGCCCTGCTGGTGCTGGCCGCTGGCGCCATCTACCCGATGCTGTACCTGCGCCAGGTGTACCAGAGCACCATGCTCGAGGCGCTGTCGATCAGCAACAGCGAGCTGGGCTACCTGTACTCGATCCTCGGCACCGCCTTCCTGGTCAGCTACCTGCCCAGCGGCTGGCTCGCCGACCGCATTTCACCGCGCTTCCTGATCAGCTTTTCGCTGGTCGGCACCGGCCTGCTCGGCGTCTGGTACGCCCAGTTGCCAGGCTTCGAAGCGCTGCTGGCGATCTTCTGCGGCTTTGGCATCACCACCGGCCTGACCTTCTGGGCCTCGCTGATCAAGCGGGTCAAGATGATCGCGGGTGAAAGCGAACAAGGCCGCTTCTTCGGTGTGCTCGATGGCGGCCGTGGCCTGGTCGAGGCGCTGCTGGCGACCATCGCCATCGCCCTGTTCGCCCAGGTTGCCGACAATGCCGGTGGCAGCGCCGTGGGCCTGACCCGGGTCATCCACTTCTACGCCGCCTGCTGCGTGATCCTGGGCCTGGCGCTGATGCTGGTGCGCGACCCGCAGGTCAAGAGCAGCGCCCAGCAGGCCCGCGAAAAGGCCAACCTGCTGCACGACCTGCGCACCCTGATGGCGATCCCGGAACTGTGGCTGGTCACTGCCATCGTGTTCTGCGGCTACCACTTCTTCTGGGCCACCTACAGCTTCTCGGCCTACCTGCAGGAGGGTGGCTTCGGACTCAGCGCCACCGCCGCCGGCCTGATCACCACCATCAAGCTGTGGATGCGACCGCTGGGCGGCATCGGCGGCGGCTGGTTGGGTGACCGCTTCTCCAAGACCGGTGTGCTGGCCTGGGCCATGGTCCTCGCCGCCGTCGGCATGATCGGCCTGATCGTGCTGCCGAGCCTGCGGGTACTGGGCGTGCTGGTGTTCCTGGTGATCTTCATCGGCCTGATGACCTACGCCATCCGCGGCCTGTACTGGGCCATCCTCGACGACTGCCAGGTGCCGCTGCGGGTCACGGGCCTGGCGATCGGCATCATCTCCCTGGTCGGCTATTCGCCTGACGTGTTCCTGCCCCTGCTCAACGGCTGGATCATCGATCACTTCCCAGGCTTCCTCGGCTACCAGATCTACTTCTCCTACGTCGTGGTGATGGGCCTGCTCGGCGTCGTCGCCACCCTCATCCTGAACAAACGCATCAAGTCCAAGGCGGGCAAAGCATGAAGATCGTATCCCTGCAAACCCACGTGGTGGCCGTGCCACCGCCGCATGTCGGCGGCATGTACTGGCTGTTCGTCACCCTCAAGACCGACTGCGGCATCGAGGGCGTCGGCGAGATCTACGCCGCGACCTTCCATCCGCGCGCCATGGTGCCGGTCATCGAGGATGTGTTCGAGCGCTACCTGCTCGACCAGGACCCGCACCATATCGAGCGCTTCTTCCGCCGCGCCTACTCCAGCGGTTTCACCCAGCGCCCGGACCTGACCATGATGGGCGTGGTCAGCGGCCTGGAAATGGCCTGCTGGGACATCATCGGCAAGGCCGCGAACAAGCCGGTCTACGAGCTGCTCGGCGGCCAGGTGCACGAGCGCCTGCGCTCCTACACCTACCTCTACCCAGTCAACGCCCAGGGCGAGTACGACTACAGCGACCCAGACCTGGCCGCCGAATGCGCCGTGCAGAACATGCAACTGGGCTTCACCGCGCTCAAATTCGACCCTGCAGGTCCCTACACCGCGTTCTCCGGCCATCAGCTGTCGCTGGAGGTGCTGGAGCGCTGCGAAACCTTCTGCAAGCGCATCCGTGAAGCGGTGGGCAACCGTTGCGACCTGCTGTTCGGCACCCACGGGCAGATGGTGCCATCGTCGGCGATCCGCCTGGCCAAGCGCCTGGAAAAATACGATCCGCTGTGGTTCGAAGAGCCGATCCCACCGGGCCAGGAAGAAGCCATGGCCCAGGTCGCGGCCAAGACCAGCATTCCGATTGCCACCGGCGAGCGGCTGACCACCAAGTACGAGTTCTTCAAGCTGCTGCAGGCGGGCGGTGCGTCGATCCTGCAAATGAACGTCGGACGCTGCGGCGGCCTGCTCGAAGGCAAGAAGATCGCCAGCATGGCCGAGGCCTACTACGCGCAGATCGCCCCGCACCTCTACAACGGCCCGATCGGCGCGGCGGCGAGCTTCCAGCTGGCGGCCTGCACGCCGAATTTCCTGATCCAGGAAAGCATCGGCACCTGGGATGGCTTCCATGCCGAAATCCTCAAGAAGCCCCTGCAATGGGAGGACGGCTACATCATCCCTTCCCGTGAGCCGGGCCTCGGGGTCGAGCTGGACATGGACGTGGTACGCCGTCACTCGGGCTACCAAGGCGAGCGCCTGCACCTGCAGATGGCGCCGCATCCGGTCGACGTCAAGGACGTCTCGCCGGCCAAAGGTTGAGCGTCAAGCCGCCCCGGCCTCGGGGCGGCCCTCTATTCACAGGGTTAGCGATACATGAACGATTTTGACTACATCATCGCCGGCGCAGGCTCGGCTGGCTGCATCCTCGCCGCGCGCCTGAGCGAGTCGGGGCGCCACAGCGTGCTGCTGCTCGAAGCCGGCGGCAAGGACAGCTCGCCATGGTTCAAGCTGCCGGTGGGCTTCGCCAAGCTCTACTACAACCCCACCTTCAACTGGATGTACTACACCCAGCCCCAGGCCCATCTGGCCGGGCGCAACCTGTATGCGCCGCGCGGCAAGGTGCAAGGGGGTTCCGGTTCGATCAACGCGATGATCTACGTACGCGGCCAGGCTCATGATTTCGATGACTGGGCCGCCAATGGCGCCGAGGGCTGGTCGTTCAAGGACGTGCTGCCGTATTTTCGCAAGCTCGAATCGCACCCGGCTGGGGCCAGCGAATACCACGGTGCCAGCGGGCCGATCGGCATCACCCCGATGAAGGGCCAGGCCCATCCGATCTGCGATGTGTTTCTCGAAGGCTGCGAGCAACTGGGCTACCCGCGCAGCGAAGACTTCAACGGCAAGCACTTCGAAGGCGCCGGCATCTACGACGTCAACGTGCGTGACGGCCAACGCAGCTCCAGCAGCTTCGCCTACCTGCACCCGGCGCTGGGGCGCCCGAACCTGCACATCGAGCATCACGCCTTGGTCGAACAGGTGTTGCTCGAGGGCAAGCGCGCGGTCGGCGTCCGCATTTCGCAGAACGGTGTAGCGCGCGAGTTTCGTGCCCGCCGCGAGGTAATCCTGGCGGCAGGTGCGGTGGACACGCCCAAGATCCTGCAACTGTCCGGCATCGGTGACCGCGCCCTGCTCGACCGGCACGGCATCGACACCCGCCACCACCTGCCGGCCGTGGGCAAGAACCTGCAGGACCACCTGTGCGTGAGCTACTACTACAAGGCTAATATCCCGACCCTGAACGATGTGTTCGGCTCGCTGTTGGGCAAGCTCAAGCTCGGCCTGCAATACCTGCTGACCCGCAAGGGGCCGCTGGCACTGAGCGTCAACCAGTCCGGCGGGTTCTTCCGCAGCGATGCCCAACAGGCGCACCCGAACCTGCAGCTGTACTTCAACCCGCTGTCGTACCAGATTCCCAAGAACAACAAGGCCAGTTTGCAGCCGGAGCCTTACTCGGGCTTCCTGCTGTGCTTCAACCCCTGCCGACCGACCAGCCGCGGCGAAGTCCGCATCGCCTCGCGCGATCCGCGTGAGCCGGCGCTGATCGATCCGAACTACCTGAGCACGCAGAAGGACATCGACGAGGCCATCCAGGGCAGCCGCCTGATGCGCTCGATCATGCAAGCCCCGGCGCTGCGCGCGATCACGGTCGAGGAAGTGCTGCCGGGCCCGGCGGTGGACGACGACGCGAGCATGCTGCAGTACTTTCGCGAGAACTGCGGATCGATCTATCACCTGTGCGGCAGTTGCGCGATGGGCAACGACCCGTCGACCAGCGTGGTGGATGCGCGATTGGCGGTGCATGGGCTGGACGGGCTGCGCATCGTCGATGCCTCGGTATTCCCCAATGTGACCTCAGGCAATACCAACGCGGCAGTGATGATGGTGGCGGAGAAAGGTGCAGACCTGATTCTGGAATCGGCCGAGCAAATGGCCCCGACCATGGCCGAGACTCAACGCCGCTCGGCCTGAGCGGTACCGGCCAATCGGGCGAGCTGCACAGCAGCTTGCCCGGCTTTGGCGAGCAAAAAAGCGACTTTACGCGGCAAAACAATCCATTTGGATGTCAATCTCAGCGCCAGTCACTCGTTTGAGCGAAGAACGCCTGGGCATTCGCTTCCAGGCTCTGCAGGTGATAGCCACCCTCCTGCACGATCAGGCACGGCAGCCCCAGCTCGCGAATCCGCTCGCCGAGGGTGGCGAAGCCCTGGGTCGTGACCGCCACCTTGCTCTGCGGGTCGAGTTCGTAGATATCGAAGCCGAGCGACAGCACCAGCACCTCGGCATCGAAATCCTTCACCGCATCCAGGGCAATGCCCAGTTGCGCCATAAAGTCCCCTTCGCTCGCGCCATGGGCCATCGGCAAGTTCAGGTTGTAACCCTCGCCCTCGCCCGTGCCGCGCTCGTCGGCAAAGCCGGCCACGCCCGGGTAGAAGTTGGTGGGATCACCGTGCACCGAGACATACAGCACGTCGTTGCGCGCGTAGAAGATCTCCTGGATGCCCTGGCCGTGGTGCATGTCGGTGTCCAGCACTGCGACCTTGTGGTAGCGCTCGCGCAATACCTGGGCGGCGACGGCCGCATTGTTGAGGTAGCAGAAACCGCCTGCAGCCTCGAAGCGTGCGTGGTGCCCTGGCGGTCGGCACAGCGCGTAGGCCGCACGCTCACCGTCGAGAATCGCCCGTGCCCCAGCAACCGCACTCTGCGCCGACCAGTAGGCCGAGCGCCAGGTCTGCTCGCCCACCGGGCAACTGCCATCGGCCAGGTAGCGCGCGGCCTGGGCCAGGATGCCGCGCAAGGCGTTGGGTTCGCGCACGAAGATGTTCGACATCACTTCATCGCCCCAATCCTCGGGCACTTCTTTCCAGCGCGCGTGAGCCTCCTGAAGGAAGGCCAGGTAGGCCTCGCCATGCACCGCAGCGAGCGGCGCCAGGCCGGCATCCTGCGGTTGGCGGATGTCCATGTCCAGGTCGCGGGCCGCTTGCAGCAGGCGCTGAGCGCGCTCAGGGACTTCCTGGGGGGTGCGCATGGCACCACGGGAGTAGTAGCTGCGCGGATGGTGCAGCAGTTGTTCGGGGTGGAAATAGCAGCGCATCAGGCCTCTCCTGGTTCGACACGGCCGGCACGGGCCAGCACGGCGTTGAGCAATACATCGGCGCCGTTACGGGCGTCCTCGGGCAGCACGTCTTCGGCTTCGTTGTGGCTCAGGCCGCCCACGCAAGGGATGAAGATCATGGCTGTCGGGCAGTAGCGCGCCAGCAGAATCGCATCGTGCCCGGCGCCACTGACGATCCGCTGCTGGGTATGGCCGAGGGCATCGACCGCGCGCTGCACCGTCGCCACACACTCGGCGTCGAACGGGGTGGCCGGGCTGACCCAGTGCCGCGTGACGCTCACCTGCAGCCCGCGCTGGGCGGCGACAGCCTGCAGCAACTCACCCAGGCCACGTTCCATGGCCTCGATGGCTTCGTCGCGGTGATGGCGCAGGTCCACGGTAAAGCGCACCACGCCCGGGATCGTGTTGCGCGACGCTTTGGCGATGGACAGTTCGCCCACCGTGGTCAGCCCTTCGGGGGCGAAGTCGACCGCCAGTTGCTCCACCGCCTGGATCATTCGCGCAGCGCCATACAACGCATCCTTGCGCAGGGCCATCGGCGTGGTGCCCGCATGTGCCGCCATGCCCTGGACCGTCACGTCGAGCCAGCGAATCGCCTGACCGCCCGTCACCACGCCAATGCTCTTGGCATTGTCTTCCAGGATCGGCCCCTGCTCGATGTGCGCCTCGAAATAGGCGTCCACCGGCCCGCCCAATGGCCGCTCACCGGCATAGCCAGTGGACGCCAGCGCCTCGGCAACGCTGATGCCATCGGCATCGTGGATCGCCAGGGCCTGCTGCAGGTCGAGCACGCCAGTGAACACCGCCGAGCCGAACATCGCCGGGGTGAAGCGTGCGCCCTCCTCGTTGGTCCACACAGCGATTTCCAGGGGTTTGCGGGTCTGGATGCCGACGTCGTTCAAGCGGCGCACCACCTCCAGGCCCGCCAGCACGCCGTACACACCATCGAAGCGTCCACCTTCAGGCTGGGTGTCCAGGTGGCTGCCCATCATCACGGGCGCGGCCTGCGGGTCGAGGCCGGGGCGCCGGGCGAACAGATTGCCGATGGCATCCACCGACAGGCTCAAGCCAGCCTCGCGGCACCAACCGACGAACAGCTCGCGGCCGGCCTTGTCGTCCTCGCTCAAGGCCAGGCGGCAACTGCCACCACGGGCGGTAGCGCCGACCTCGGCCATGGCCATCAGGCTCGCCCACAGGCGCTCGCCATTGCTTTTCAACATCATGGGTACTCCAGTCGAATCGGGATTTCAGGCCAGCTCGAGGCGCTGGCTGTGGGCATACTGGCGGGCCAGGGCCAGTACACAGACCAGCGAAATGCTGGCGATCAAGGTGTAGAACAGCGCCATCGGCCACCAGTGGCCGCTGAACTGATGGGCAAGCCAGGTGCCGATCAACGGCGTCAGGCCACCAGCGATGGCGCCGCACACCTGGTAGGCCAGGGAAATCGCGGTGTAGCGCACCCGTGTCGGGAACATGCCGCTGACGAAGCCGGCAATCACCGCGTAGAACGACGCCATGCAAGCCGCCGCCAGGGCGATACCGAGCACGATCAGCGGCCCCTGCCCCGAGCTGACCAGCACGAACATCGGGTAGGGCGAAGCCATCGCCAGCAGCGCCATCAGGGCAAGGAAGCGGGTGGCGCCGAGCTTCTCCGACAGCCAGGCCGCAACCGGCTGCACACAGAACTGGATGATCGCCACGAAGAACAGGCATTCGAGGATCAGCGCGCGCTCCAGGTGCAGTTGCTGGGTGGTGTAGCTGATCATGAAGGTGTTGGTGAAGTAGACGCCGGCGATGCCCAGCGTATTGGCACCGATGCACAGCAACAGCGGACGCCAGGCGGTACGCAGCACCTCCAGCACCGGCGCCTGCTCCTTGCGCTGAGCCTTGAGCGCCTGCTCGCGGCTGGCGATGAATTCCGGCGACTCGTTGACCCCCAGGCGAATCGCCAGGCCCACCAGCAGCAGCAACGCACTGGCCAGGAACGGCAGGCGCCAGCCCCAGCTCATCAGGTCTTCTTCCGGAAGGCGGGTGACGGCGCCAAAGGCCAGCAGCGAGAGGATCAAGCCGGCCGGGCTGCCCAGCTGGGCGAACGATGCGAAAAAGGTACGCCGGCCCTTGGGCGCATGCTCGCCCGCCATCAACACCGCCCCGCCCCACTCGCCACCCACGGCGATGCCCTGGACGATACGCAGCAGGATCAGCAGCACCGGTGCGGTGGCGCCGATCTGTGCGTAGGTCGGCAGCAGGCCGATACCGATGGTGACGACGCCCATCATCAGCAGGGTGATGACCAGGGATTTCTTGCGCCCGATGCGGTCACCCACATGGCCGAACACGATGCCGCCCAATGGCCGGGCGAAAAAGCCCACGGCGAACGTGCCGAAGGCCGCCATGGTGCTGAACAGGCTGTTGTCGGAAGGAAAGAACAAGGCACCGAACACCAGGGCGGCGGCAGTGGCGTAGATGTAGAAGTCGTACCATTCGATCATGGTGCCGATGAACGCGGCGGCCGCGGCCCGGCGTGGCTGGGGCGAAGCGGAAGGCTGCATGGGGGTGGCTCCTTTGCTTGTTGTTCTGGCAGGAGTTGAGGGTCACGGTGGCGCTCTTTGGCGCTTGGTCTTGCTGCAAGGGTGGCCGTTTCGCGGGCAAGCCCGCTCCCACTGGCCCCTGCATGCCCTTGATTTATCGGCCCGGGGCTATGATTAGTCAATTTTCTATTTATTATTCGAACTATTAGACGCACTTATAATTCGAGCCCATCATGTCCGACCGCCTGCTCAACGACCGCCTCGACTGGAACCTGCTGCGCACCTTCCGCGTGATCGGCCAGGAACTCTCCATCAGCCGCGCAGCCGCTCGCCTGCACCTTACGCAACCTGCCGTGAGCCAGGCGCTCAAGCGCCTGGAAGAACAACTCGGCCGCCAGCTCATCGCCCGCCGTGGGCCACGCTTCGTGCTTACCGAAACGGGCGAGCAACTGTTCCAGCTCGCAGGCGAGGTGTATGGGCAGATGTCGCAGATCGGTGGGCTGCTGGAGCAGCCTGCTGACGAAGTGGTGGGCAAGGTGCGCCTGCTGATGATCAGCCGTATCGTCAGCGAGCGCTTCGACGACTTCCTCGCCGACTTTCATCGCCAGCACCCACGGGTGGAGTTGGAAATCGACGTCATGCGCAGCTCCGACATCGTCGCCGCCCTGCAGGAAAAGACCGCCACCGCGGGCCTGAGCCTCAGCCGCCGTGCTCAACCGCGCCTGGAGCAACGCCTGTTCCTGCGCCAGCGCTATGCCTTCTTCTGCGGCAAGCACCATGCGCTGTTCGGCGCCCAGGAAGGCGACCTGCAACGGGAGAATTTCGTCAGTTTCACCAGCGACCAGATTGGCGGCATGCTCTCGCCATTGACCATCTTCCGCGACCAGCAAGGGTTTTCCGGCAGGATCGTCGCGTCCTCCCCGAGCCTTGAAGAAGTGCGTCGGCTGGTGATCGCAGGGTTCGGTATAGGATGTCTGCCCGAGCATGTGGTGGCCGCCGATGTGCAGGCCGGGCTGCTATGGAAGCTGGCGCCGCATGAAGGGATTGCCGATGTGGATATCCACCTGCTGTGGAACCGCGAGCAGCGCTTGAGTCGGGCAGAGGGGGTGTTTATCGACGCGTTGCAGCGGTGCCTGGAGGTGTGATTGTCGAGTGTTCTCAGGTAGCTGGACACCGTGATGGCATGAGCAACGGCCTCATCCATCAATCTAAAAGCCAGCTCAATTCCTGTGGGAGCGGGCTTGTCCCGCGATGGGCAACCCTGTTGACCCACAGGCAAAAGTGATTGTCCCGACCGCTACTTTTTCCCAGACCGCCCGCTGCCGAGAATCTTCCGACTGCATTTCACACCTCGGAGATTCCATGAAAGCGTTCAAACCCCTGCTCCTGGCCACCGCACTGGCCGCCACTGCGCACAGTGCACTGGCCGCCGACTGGCAAGCCTCGCCTTATGGCGCGCAGGATGAAATCGGCGCGGCCAACCTGCTCACCCCCGACGTGGCCAAGCAGGCCGCCGAATTGATCAAGACCGGCAAGACCTACCCCCTTGCCGTGCCGGTGAGCAAGGACCTGCCAGCCTTCCGCCACCGCAGCTTCCACCTCTACAACATCCAGCCCGGCGAACAGGCCGGCCAGACCCTCGGTCGCAACAAGTTCACCTTCAACGATGAACTGGTCAACGGCTGGACCGGCGTCGGCACCCAGCTCAACGGCATCGGCCATATCGGCATCGACAACGTCTACTACAACGGCAACAAGGCCGCCGATTTCGTCACGGTCGAAGGCGTGACGAAGCTTGGGATCGAAAAGGTACCGCCGATGGTGACCCGCGGCGTGGTGCTGGACATGACCGCACACTACGGCCAGGCCATCGTTCCCGGCGGCACCGCGTTCACCGTCGCCGACATCCAGGCCGTGCTGAAAAAGCAGCACATCACCCTGCGCAAAGGCGATGTGGTGCTGTTCAACACCGGCTGGCTGGAATTGATCGGCAAGGATAACGCGCAGTTTCTCGCCACCGAGCCCGGCATCGACCTGCCGGCTGCGCAATGGCTGGCCGACCAGGGCATCGTCGCCTTCGGCGGTGATACCTGGGCCTCGGAGGTGTATCCGAACCCCACGGGCGAAGAGTTCCCGGTCAACCAGTTCATGCTGGCCAAGCGCGGGATCTACAACCTCGAGCTGATCGACACTCGGGCGCTGGTCAAGGACAAGGCCTTCGAGTTCATGTTCGTGCTTGGCCAGCCGCTCTACAAAGGTTCGACCCAGGTGAACATCAACCCGGTGGCGATTCGCTGACCGAGACGCAGCAGCCCGCCCTGTCTACAGGGCGGCTCACACGTTCGGCCACTGTTCCAGCAGGATCGAGACGAATTTCTCCGCCGCTGGCGACAATGAAGCGCCGCGGCGATACACAAGGCCCAGCGTGCGGGTCACCTCGGGCTCGATCAGCGGCACGCTGACCAGGGTCGGGTGATCGGCCGCCGGCATCGCCAGGCTCGGCATCGCCGACACCCCCAACCCGGCCTCGACCATGCCCAGCGAGGTCGACAGATGCTGTACCTCGTAGAACCACTTTGGCCGCAGCCCCAATCCCGACAGCGCGTGGTCGAGCAGCATGCGGTTGCCGCTGAGCCGCCCTACCCCGATCAGCCGGTGCTCGGCCAGTTCCGTCCAGCTCACCGACACGCGCCCAGCCAGCACATGGTCGCGCCGACAGGCCAGCACGAACTGCTCCTGCACCAGTGGAACGAACTCGATGTCCGGGTGCTGCCCGCTCATCATGTTGATCCCGAAATCGGCCTCGCCACGCAGCACCGCCTCGAGGCCATCGTTGGCACTGAGGTCGAGCAGGCGAATGCGAATCTTGGGGTACTGTTCGTTGTAGAGGCGAATGACCGAGGGCAGGAAGTAGAACGCTGCGGTAGGGATGCAGGCCAAAGTTACCTGCCCGGTCTGGCGCTCGGCCAGCTCGCGAATGCTCAGGATCGAATCCTCGAAATCGTCCAGCAGGCGCCGGGCCTTGGGTAGAAAGTCACGCCCGACACTGGTCAGTCCGACGCGCCGCGTGGTGCGTTCGAGCAGGGGTGTCCCAAGGCCGTCCTCAAGCTTCTTGATGCGGCGGCTCAGGGCCGGTTGCGACAAGTGCAAAACCTCTGCTGCTTCGTGAAAACTACCCAGTTCGGCGATTTTCACGAAAGATCGTATGTCTTGAAGCTCATATTCCATGCTGATTCTCTTTCAGACACTGGCCGACAATTTATGTGTATAGCGCAATAATAGCGACGATATTTGCATTGGATTGATTTATCCACCCCTGTCACTCTTGTCCCATACACATCAATGATGTCCATTGATCAACAAGAGCTAGACTTCATGCAACGAATTCCTTGTGTGCTGATGCGCGGCGGGACCTCCAAGGGCCCCTTCTTCCATGCCTGGGACTTGCCGTCCAATATCGTCGAGCGCGACGAGATGCTGATCGCCCTGATGGGCTCGGGCCATGAACTGGAAATCGACGGCATTGGCGGCGGCAGCCCGCAGACCAGCAAGGTTGCGATCATCAGCCCCTCACTGCACCCCGATGCCGATGTCGATTATCTGTTCGTGCAGGTGATGGTTGCCGAGCGCCGTGTCGATACTGCGCCCAACTGCGGCAACATGCTTTGCGCGGTCGGCCCCTTCGCCATCGAACAAGGGCTGGTCAAGGGCAACGACGGCCAGACGCTGGTCCGCATCCGCAACCTCAATACCGGCACATTCGTCAACTCGCTGGTACAGACGCCTGGCGGGATCGTGCGCTACGAGGGCCGTACCGCCATCGACGGCGTTCCTGGGACCGCGGCCCCTGTGCACCTGACATTCCTCGATGCCGTCGGCAGCAAGACCGGCAGCCTGTTCCCCACTGGCCAGTCCCAGCAGGTGATCGATGGCGTACCAGTCACCTGTATCGACATGGCCATGCCGATGATGATCGTCGACGCCCGTCACCTGGGGCTTGAGGGCAGCGAGAGCCCGCCTCGACTGGACGCCGATGCAAAGCTGCTCAAACGCCTCGAATCCCTGCGGCTGAAGGCCGGCCGGGCCATGGGTCTGGGAGATGTAAGCAACATGGTGATCCCGAAGCCGGTCGTGGTATCCGCACCACGCTTCGATGGCACTCTGCAGGTTCGCTACTTCATGCCGCACAGCTGCCACCGCGCGCTGGCGATCACCGGTGCGATCGGACTGGCCACTGCCTGTGTCAGCCCCGGCACAGTGATCGGCGACCTGCTCGGTGAACAGGCCCTGACCCTGCGTGAAGTCCGTCTGGAGCATCCAAGCGGCGCCATCGACATCGCCCTGTCGCGTTCCGGTGCCGATGGCCAGACACTGCAAGCCTCGGTGGTACGCACCGCACGCCGATTGTTCTCGGGGTTCGTCTACGCACCGTCCACGCGGCGACTCGCGGGCTAAGCCCGATCCAGCTCCATCCAGCGCATCCGCACAACTTCAATAATGGGTGATGCCTTATGAAACTCATGAAATCGCTGTACTTTCAGATTCTCTGCGCCGTCCTGCTAGGCGTGGTGGTCGGTCACTTCTGGGTGCAACAGGCCGTTGCGCTCAAGCCGCTGGGCGATGCCTTCATCAAGCTGATCAAGATGATGATCGCGCCCGTGGTGTTCTGCACTATCGTCACCGGCATCGCCGGCATGACCGACCGCCGTTCGCTGGGTCGGTTGATGAGCAAGACCTTGTTACTGTTCCTGGTGTTGACCGTGGTCAGCCTGATCATCGGCCTGGTCGCGGTGTACCTGTTCCGTCCAGGCGTGGGCATGAACATCGACCCGGCGACCCTCAGTACTGCGGGCCTGAGCCAATACACCACCTCCGCCGCCAAACTGGGCGTGGTGGACTTCTTCATGCATATCATCCCCGAGACCTTCATCGGTGCCTTCGACAAAGGCGAAGTGCTGCCGGTGCTGTTCATCGCCGTGCTCTGCGGTTTCGCCCTCTCAGCCATGGGCGAATCCGCAAGGCCGGTGCTGGAGGTGCTGGAGTCCGCGTCGCAGATGGTGTTCCGCATCTTCGGCTACCTGATGCGCTTCGCCCCGATTGGTGCCTTCGGCGCACTGGCCTTCACCGTCGGCCAGTACGGCATCACCTCGCTCGGTGCCTTGGCCAAGCTGATCGGCACCTTGTACATCGCCTGCGCCTTCTTCGTCATGGTGGTGCTGGGCGGCATCTGCCGGGCGCATGGCTTCAGCCTGTGGAAGCTGCTGCGCTACCTGCGCGAAGAGTTCCTGGTGGTGTTGGGGACCTCGTCCACGGAGCCGGTGCTGCCACGCATGCTGGAAAAGCTCCAGGCTCTTGGCTGCAAGAAAGGCGTGGTGGGCCTGGTGCTACCGACCGGCTACTCGTTCAACCTCGACGGCACCGCGATCTACCTGTCGCTGGCCGCGGTGTTCATCGCCCAGGCCTGCAACATCGACCTGAGCCTCGGCCAGATCCTGACCATGCTGGCGATCATGCTGCTGTCGTCCAAAGGGGCTGCAGGTGTTACCGGCAGCGGCTTCGTCGCCTTGGCTTCGACCCTCACGGTCATCCACGACATCCCGCTGGCCGGCCTTGCACTGCTGATCGGTATCGACCGTTTCATGTCCGAGGCGCGAGCCCTCACCAGCCTGGCGAGCAACGCGGTGGCCACCGTGGTCATTTCGTTGTCGGAGAACGCCTGCGACCGTGAAACGCTCATGCGCACCCTGGCCAGCGGCAAAGCCGACACCCCGGCCGAGCAGGCCTGGCAGCCTACCCAGGCTGCAACCCCACCCCATCGTACTCACTGACATTCACCTCACTTGATCCCCCGCCTCGGGCGGGGGCTGGCGGACGCCTGCGCGCCAGGCGACCATGACGACAATAAAAACAAGAGAAACGACCCATGCTTGCACTCCTTGGCCTGGTCATGGTGGTGACCTTCACCTACCTGATCATGAGCAAACGCCTGTCACCGATCGTCGCACTCACCGTGGTGCCGATCGTCTTCGCCATCATCGGCGGCTTCGCCCCGGACCTGGGCAAGATGATGCTCGACGGCCTGAAAATGGTCGCACCATCGGCCGCCCTGTTACTGTTCGCCATCCTGTTCTTCGGCCTGATGATCGATGCCGGCCTGTTCGACCCGCTGATTCGCAAGATCCTCAAGCGGGTCAATGGCGACCCGATCAAGATCGCCATCGGCACCGCGCTGCTGTCGTTGCTGGTGGCCCTCGACGGCGACGGCACCACCACCTACATGATCACCTGCGCGGCGATGCTGCCGCTGTACAAGCGCATCGGCATGAACCCGATGATCCTCGCCACCATTTCCATGCTGTCGCTGAGCATCATGAGCGGCATGAGCCCCTGGGGCGGCCCGGCGACCCGCGCCATCGCCGCACTTGGCCTGGATGCGACCGAATACTTCATCCCGATGCTGCCGACGGTGATCGGAGGTGCCGCCTGGGTGGTATTCACCGCGTTCCTGCTCGGTCGTGCCGAACGCCGACGCATCGGCAACGTGGCGCTGGAGTCCGGGGGCGGCAACTGCTACATCAAGGAGATCCTCGGCGATAACCCGCACAAGCGCCCGCGCCTGGCCTACGTCAACCTGGTGCTGGTCATCATCGTGATGAGCGCCCTGGTCATGGGCCTGATGCACGCCGCGATCCTGTTCATGATTGGCTTCGTCGCCGCACTGATGATCAACTACCCGCAGCTCGAGGTGCAGAAAGCACGCATCCTCGCTCACTCCGGCAACGCCATGACCGTGGTGCTGCTGGTGTTCGCAGCGGGCATCTTCGCCGGCATCTTCTCCGGCACCAAGATGGTCGATGCGCTGGCCCAGACGCTGGTGGACTGGATCCCGGAGGCCTGGAGCCACTGGTTCCCGCTGGTGGTGGCGCTGACCAGCATGCCGCTGACCTTCGTGCTCTCCAACGATGCCTACTACTTCGGTGTGGTGCCGATCCTGGCCAACGCTGCGGCAGCCTACGGCATCGATCCGGTGGAGATCGCCCGGGCCTCGGTACTCGGCCAACCGGTGCACCTGATGAGCCCATTGGTGGCTTCGACCCTGCTGCTGGTGGGCATGGTCGACCGCGACATCGGCGACTTCCAGAAGGCCACGGTGAAATGGGCCGTGCTGACCTCACTGGTGATCACCGCACTGGCGCTGCTCACCGGCGCCCTGTCGTTCTTCGTCTGAACCGCTGCGCGGCGCCCACTGGCGCCCGCCTTCTGCGCGTCCCACATTAGAGTACCGATCATGTCTCGAATCGTTCTGCGAGGGGCCGGCTGTGCCCTGCTCTGCGGTTGCATGCCTGTTGTCGACGCTGCCGGTTTCATCGACGACAGCACACTGAAGCTGCAACTGCGCAACGTCTACTTCAACGAGAATTTCCGTGACGAACAGGGCATGAGCAGCCGCGCCGCCGCCAACGCCAAAAGCGAGCGAGTGGAATGGGCGCAAGGCTTTCTGCTCGATTATCAATCCGGCTATACCCCGGGTGTCCTGGGGCTTGGCATCGACGCATCGGGCCTGGTTGGCGTGCGCCTGGACTCAGGCCCCGGACGCAGTGGCACCGGCTTGCTGCCGGTACACGACGACGGCCACGCCGCCGAAGAATTCGCCAGCGCCGGCGTCACTGCCAAGGCACGCCTGGGCAAGACAGTCGTCAAGCACGGCACACTGCTGCCCAAGACACCCGTACTGGTCTACAACGACGCCCGCCTGCTGCCGCAGACCTACCAGGGCAGCCAACTGGTCAGCAACGACCTTGACAACCTCACCCTCACGTTCGGGCATCTGGATCGCTTCAAGCAGCGCGACTCATCGAACAGCACCGGGCTGTTTGTGGACGGCTACAGCGGTCGTGAATCCGGCGATTTCAGCTACGGCGGCGCCGACTACGCGGTCAGCAAGCAACTGCGCCTGAGTTATTTCCACGGTGAGTTGAGCGACTTCTACCGCCAGGACTTCGCCGGCATCCAGCATGACCTACCGCTGGCCGGTGGCACACTTGCCAGCGACCTGCGCTATTTCAGGAGTCGCGACGAGGGCGCGGCTCAGGCCGGACGCATCGACAACCACATGCTCAGCGGGCAACTGACCTACAGCCACAGCGGCCATGCCTTCGGCACCGGCTACCAGGTGCTGCGCGGCGACGCCGGCCTGCCCTACATCAGCGGCGCGACCGTGTATTCGTTCAGCAACGTCGGTATCGGAAAATTCATCGAGGAAGACGAGAAGACCTGGATGGCCAGCTATGCCTACAACTTCGCTGCCGCAGGGGTGCCGGGACTGACCTTCATGACCCGCTACCTGAGTGGCGACAACCACCGTTCAGGCGAAGACGGGTTGCGCGAATGGGAGCGCGACGCGGAACTGGCCTACGTTGTGCAATCCGGACCGTTCAAGGGGCTGGGTGCCAAACTGCGCAACTACGTGTACCGCTCGGATTTCGCCCGTGGCCGCGATAGCAATCGGCTCTACCTGACCTACGATATCGTGCTTTGGTGACCGGTGCCGGTATCGATCGATACCGGCAAATCACGCTTCGGCCAACGGCACACGGCCCGGGTAACGCCGTTCGAAATCGTCTGCCAACTGCGCCTGGGTCACGCTCCCCAGGCGCTCGAGCGGCAGCGCCAGACGGGTGTCGTTTCTCATGGGAGGGCAGTCGTCGGCACAAGTGCGTGAATTATCGATCGACACCGCCAAGGTTACGAGGCGCTTCGCCTATCGCCCACTGATCTTGCGGTGAACGACCGAGTTCGACAGTGCCTCAGGCAAACACCTCTTCGATAAAGCGCTCCAGCCCCTCGGCCTCGAGGATCTCGATCGAAAAATGTCCGAACTGCTTGGGTAGCCAGATGATCCGCCCGCCTCCCGGCGCTTGCAGGTCATTTCGGGCCAGCGGGTTGCCATTTTCGTCCTCGGGCTGAACACCTTGTGCCATCAGCTGGTCGTACACCACCTCGATGTCCGGGGTCGAATAGCAATGGCGGTAGATGGTGCCCTCGCCCTGGGTCTCGAGCAGCGTCTTGAGATTGCCTGCCAGCGGCTGGACCAGCATGAAACGCTCCGCCCCCATCAGCACCACGGCGTAGCGCACATGCAGGCCGCCGCGCTCCCAGACCTGGGTTTTCGAGATCCGCGCACCGAGTATCCGTGCGTAATACGCACACGCGGCCTCGAGGTCGCTCACCAGTACATCGACATGACTGAATTTCAGATCCATTGCTTGACTCGCTTTGCGGGGGAACAGTCTGGCGCCAAAGGGGAATCAATCTTCCACAGGCCGCAACCCTGCGTCCATGGTTGTTTACATAAGCCAGGCTAATCGGCTATCAGCAACATTCGCTCTACTGATCAGTGCGGGCCAGGCACACTGGCAAACTTTTCAGACACAGAGCTCCCCCATGTCAGGCGAAAAATCCATCACCGCGCTGCTGCGCGGCATGAGCCCCAAACTCAACCCCGGCGAATACGTGTTCTGCACCGTGGCCGACAGCGCAGCTTTGCAGGGCAGCGAAGTGCTCGGCAGCTTCCGCGAGCAGGAAGGTCTGACCGCGATACTCGACCGTTCACGCGCCGATGCGCTGGGCCTGGAATACAGCTTCGTCGCGGCCTGGATCACCCTGACCATTCACTCCGCGCTCGATGCCGTCGGCCTCACTGCGGCCTTCGCCAGCGCACTTGGGGAAGCGGGCATCAGTTGCAACGTGATCGCCGCCTATTATCACGACCATATCTTTGTCGCCAGTGACGACGCCGCACAGGCGATGGCGGTCCTCCAGGCGCTGTCGCGCGGTGGCGATACACACTGAAGAGGGCTCGTGCACCGCTGGCGAATTCGGCTATCGTCTGACCTCCCCAGACCCGCTCGGACCGCCGCACATGCACATTGTCATCCCCGACGACTACCAGAATGTGATCAGCACGCTCGACTGCTTCGCCCGCCTGGGCAAGCACAAGGTCACTGTGCTCCACCAACTGCAACCGGCCACCGAGGACCAGCTCGTCGAGCGCTTCGCCGATGCCGACGCGCTCGTGCTCACCCGCGAACGCACGCGCATCGACGCGGCGCTGCTCGACCGGTTGCCCAAGCTCAAGCTGATCAGCCAGACCGGCAAGGTATCCAGCCACCTGGACCTGGCTGCCTGCACCGCACGCGGCGTTGTCGTGACCGAAGGCCGCGGCTCGCCGGTAGCGCCGGCTGAGCTGGTCTGGACGCTGATCCTCAACGCCCGCCGTCAGTTAGTGCCGGCCATCGATGCCTTCAGGCAAGGGCGCTGGCAGGTCAACCTGGGGCAGGCCCTGGCGGGGCAGACCTTGGGGATCTGGGGATACGGCAAGATCGGCCAACGCCTGGCGCGTTACGCCCAGGCCTTCGACATGCCGGTGCTGGTGTGGGGCAGCGAGAGCAGCCGCGCGGCTGCCCAGGCCGATGGCCACCGGGCTGCAGCTTCGCGCGAGGCGTTCTTCGCCGAAGCCGACATTGTCAGCCTCAACCTGCGCCTGTCCGACAGCACTCGCCACCTCGTGACCGGCGAAGACCTGGCACACATGAAGCCCGATGCCCTGCTGGTGAACGTCAGCCGCGCCGAGCTGATCGCCCCGGGTGCCCTGCTCGCGGCACTGAACAATGGACGCCCGGGCTTTGCTGCTCTGGATGTGTACGAGAGCGAACCGCTGCTCGACCCTGCCCACCCCTTGCTCCAGCACCCGCGCGTACTGTGCACGCCGCACCTGGGGTACGTGGAGAAGGCGGGTTACGAGCTGTACTTCGGTGATGCTTTCGACAATGTGCTGGCGTTTTTCGAGGGTGCGCCGATGAACGTGGCCAATCCGGATGCGCTGGAGCGCGGCCGCTGAGCACAGCCTGGACTTGCCGTAAGCACCGCGATAAAGGGCTGATTCCTACAGCGGACTACTCCGCGTCTGACAGAGAGCAATGGCCACAGGGAAATACCCTACGTAACCTGTCGACTCCCGTCTGATTGTCCCGGGGAAGCCTGGCCCATAGGCTTCCCCGGTCGCTGGTGTTCAGCGACCGGGTGTGGAAACCCGGATACATGGAAAGCGGCAGCCCTTTATGGCAGCTGTGCGCGGGAGGTCTTCGGACCTACCGGGGTTTTCCGTGTACCCGGCTTTCCACCCCGTGAACAGCTGCCACCCTAACGTGTGGAAACGAAAGGATGCAGTTCAACCTACACGGAGCTGTCATGAAAAAAATCGTCCCCGACCCACCCGAAAATCTCCTCCGCAAATTCGCAGTCCCCGCCGGCAAATCCCTCTCCACCGCCATCCTCGAAGGTCTGGTCCCCATCGAGGAGGTGTTGTCCAACGCCTGCCACTTCATGCTCCACGCCTATACCGATGCGTACCATGCCCACGATACCTGTGCCGACGTCGAGGTGCGCCAGTTGATGAGTGCCAGCATGCGCAGCCTTGAAGTTGCGATCGGGCAGGCCGATGCGCTGGTCGGAGCGTTGCGACAGGTGCCGGAGTCGGGATTCAGCGCCGTTCACTGAGCCGCCCAGCACCGACGCTTTGTGGGAGCGGGCTCGCCCGCGAAAAATACACCGCGGTCTCTGCTTTGCGGGCAAGTCGCAACGGCGCACCAGCGCTCCCACGAGCCATATAACGTACCGTGATACGTATCACGCAATCATCGATGCAACTACAGGTCCTGGCAGCGCAACCGCCCAAAATGGCACGGCATATAAAATTAGTGGCACAATGCCTCCATCCACCTTTCCACCATCGGATACAGGACCCGCCGATGCAACAACCGGTCAGAACACTCAAAGCCGTATGCGTTGATATCGAGCGCGGTGACATCGACGTGCAGGCAGGCAAGAACTGCCTGGACTTCCTCAAGCAACAGCGCAGCCCGATCGAGGCTTGCTGATCGTAAACCCTCCCAACATCCCACCTTCATTGCAGGACTCGTATGACTTTGGAATATCTGGTCGACGCTCTTTACGCCGACTCGGATGTGCAACGGATGCTCGCACTTTCCACCCACAGCGACGCTCTTCAGATCTGCTTCCCCAAGGAAGTGAACGTCTCCCGCTTCCTCGCCTGGCTGATCGATCCGACCCAAGGTCACGGGCTGGGTGACCAGGCGATCAAGTCGCTGCTGACCCGGGCAGGGCAATCCAGCCATATCGAAAACCTGAGCCTCAATGACCGCCGCTTCCTGGCCGCCTCGAACGTACAGACCCTGGCCTTCTCCTCGCTCATGGTGATGACGGAGGCCGAACTGGGACTGCGCAACCAGAAGCGCTATATCGACGTGCTCGCGCTGGACCCCGCGGCCAAGATTTACATCGCCATCGAGAACAAGTTTGGTCATCACGAGGGGGAAGACCAGACCAAGACCTACTACGAAGCCCTGAACAATCTCTACCCGAACTACCGCGGCATCCATATCTTCCTCGACGGCCACGAGAACGACCCGGAGCACGACCAGTGGATTCCGGTCGGCTACACCTGGCTAACCGAATTCCTCACCCAGATCGAACAACTGGAGTGGACCGCGCCTCACGTGAAATCCACCCTGGCGCAGTTTCGCAAGGCCATCCAGGAAGAAGAGGAGATCGCCGAAGGCGACGGCCTGGGCAAGCTGGTCACCACGGTGGCAAGCAAGCATCAGGAGGCACTCGACGCCCTGCACAAGATCCTCACCCCCAATGCACCGAGTTCGCGCGCCAAGGACCTGGCAGCCCTGGTCAACGGGCCGACGGGCAATGATGCAAAGGCCAATGTGCGCTTGTTCCAGCTCTATGCGCGTCGACCGCAGGTTTGGGACAGGTGCCTGAAAGAACGCAAGTTCGCCAGGTTCCACAGTGCAATGAAGGAGGCCTTTGGTCATGTCGTCACGGAGCCTCGGCGGGTGGTTACTTTCTTCTGTCTGGTGGAGTTCGGGCGTTTCCTGGACCCGGACCTGGGAGGGATGTGGCCAGCGGCAGTCAAAGTCCGCCAGGAAGGCGACCATTTCGTGATCACATCGTATATTTCCTTGAGCAGCGTCGTAACCGCATACCGTCAGCCATTGATTGAGATTGTCAACACCGAACGGGCACGGCGCGGCATTCGCAAAACGTCACAAGACGACGGCTATTTCACCATCCGTCGCAGCGAAAGCCTGCCACCGGCCAAGGCGGCAACCGAAGCTGTGGAGCAAATGCACAGCCTCGTTGCCTTGCTCAAGGATCTTCACTAGGTTGCAAGCCTGCGGGCGCCTGATCGCGCCCGCGGGTTCAGCACGCATCCGCCTACAGGAGAGCGCACGATGATCCGCCCCGCCACCCCCGCCGACCAATCCGCCATCCAGGCCTGCGCCGAACAGGCTTATGCCCGCTACATCCCTTTGATAGGCCGCAAGCCCGCCCCCATGCTGGCCGACTACGCCAGCCAGATCGCGACTGGCTGGGTCCACGTGGCCCTGGACGAGCAGGCCAGCCTGCAGGGCTTCATCGTGTTCTACCCCCACGACAACCACATGCTGCTGGAAAACGTGGCCGTGCTGCCCAGTGCCGCCGGACGTGGTATCGGCAAGGCGCTGATCAACCTGTGCGAAAGCCGCGCGCGCCAACTCGGGCTGAATGCAGTGCAGCTCTACACCAACGAGCGAATGACCGACAACCTCGGCCTCTACCCCAGGCTTGGCTATGTCGAGGTCGCACGGCGCAGCGAAGACGGCTTCAACCGGGTGTACTTCGAGAAAAAACTTGGTCCAACGCGCTGAACGCCTGGTTCGCCAGGCAGGCAAACGCAGCAAAGCATGAGTTCAGGTTATGGCTACCCCGGCAGCCATGAGCCTGACCGAGGCCATGAAGTCTTTCTCAAGCTTCGACAACACCGCATTCTCATGCACCACCGCTGTCAGCACCACGGGCAGCCGTGGCGTGATCCGTCGCGCGCGTTGCCCTGGCGGGAGCAAGGCGTCGGCGGTGAACTCATCGATCAAGGCGATACCTGCCCCCGCCTGGGCCAGGGCGCAAGCCACATAGTAGGTCTGGACCTGGGTGCGGCTGTCCACGCCGCCAAGCCATGGCCGGACCAGCTCACCGAGGGGGTCCGAGGCCGGCAGGCCGATGATTCGCGCAGGGTCGATGGCATCCAGTGACACCGGCCCCTGGTCTTGCGTGTCGTCATGGCAGACCAGCTCGACTTCGTGCAGGTCAATGACTTTCAAGCCGGGTCGTGGCTGGGCATTGAAGGTGAAGGCAATCGAGATCTCGCGCGCCAGCAGCGCCTGCGCCAGTTGATCGCTGTGGGCGGTGATCAGGTCCAGGGACAGCTCGGGATTGGCGCGCTGGCTTGCAGCCAGGGCGTGAGGCAGCACCTTCAAGCCCAGTGACGGAATGCAGCCGATGCGCAGCGCACCCCTGGGCTGATGCCTGAGGCTGCGCGACAGCCGCCGCACATCGTCCAGGTCGCGGAACACCTTGTCGATGGCCGGGATCAGTATTTCGGCCTCGCGGGTGAGCTGCAGACGCCCCTTGACCCGCTCGAACAAGACGAAACCCAGGCTCGCCTCTGCATGGGCCAGCAGCTTGCTGGCCGCAGGCTGGGTGATGTTGAGCGCCTGTGCTGCGCGCGTCAGGGAACCGGTCCGCAGGATTGCCTGGAACACTTCGATGTGACGGATACGCATGGTCATAGCCCAAGGTTATGGAAGCTGCAGTTATAGGCCTTGGCGGACGTGAACGGCAAGGCTGGATACTGAGCGCAGTGGCACGAGTTCAGGAGAAGGCACATGCATGTGGTGGTCGTGGGGGGTGGGGTCATTGGCCTTGCGAGTGCGCTGTACCTGGCGCGCGAAGGGCTTCAGGTCACGCTGGTCGAACGCAACGAGGATATCGCCCTGGAGACCAGCTTCGCCAATGGCGGGCAACTGAGCTACAACTACGTGGCGCCCCTGGCCGACCCGTCGGTGTTCGCCAACCTGCCCAGGTGGTTGCTCGCCAGCGACTCGCCACTGCGCCTGCAGCCGCGCCTGGATTTGCAGCAATGGCGCTGGTGCCTGGCCTTCCTGCGGGCATGCCGGGCAAGCCGGGTCGAGCGCACGGTACGCGAGATGCTCAGGCTGTCCCAACGCAGCCAGGCGTTGCTGGAGCAGTTGCTGCAACAGACACCGATCGATTTCAACCTGCGCCAGACCGGCAAGCTGATCATCCATCGCAGCCAAGCTTCGCTGAGCGCCGCAGTCAGGCTGGCCGAACTTCAGCAACAGGCGGGGTCGCAGCAACGCCTGCTGACGCCCAGCCAATGCAGCGACCTTGAGCCCACGCTGTCAGGGGTGGTCGGGCAGCTTGCCGGCGGCATCTTCACCCCCGGCGAAGCCACCGCAGACTGCCGGTTGTTCTGCGAGGGGCTCAAACGTCATCTGGATGGCCTGGCGAATGTGCGCTTCAAGCTGGGCCAGGCCGTGAGCGGTTTCACCAAGGTGGGCAAGCGGATTACTGCGCTGAAGCTGGGTAACGAAACCCTTGAGGCTGACGCCTTCATCATCGCCTCAGGCATCGCCAGTGTTGGCTTGCTCAAACCGCTGGGGATCAGCCTGCCGCTCTATGGGCTGCGCGGTTACAGCCTCAGCGTGCAGCCTGCCGATGCCAACGCCCTGCCCCGGCTCAGCGTCACCGACGCCAATCGCAAGATTGTCTACGCACCGCTGGGCAGCACCCTGCGGATCGCCGCGATGGTGGACATGGGCGTGCGTTCGGCCGAGGCCCCGAAGCGGCGCATCGACCTCCTGAAGGCACAGGTGGCGGAACTGTTCCCCGCCCTGGACCTGCGCCAGGCCCAGGCATGGGCGGGCCTGCGTCCTGCCACTGCGCTGGGCAAGCCGATCATCGACCGGGCGCCGGGGCTGGAGAATCTGTGGCTTAACGTTGGCCATGGCGCGCTGGGCTTCACCCTTGCGTGCGCCAGCGGCGAGATGATCACCCAGCAGATCCTTCAAGGCCGGCCGCACGAGAGCGATGCACCCTTCTCGTTGGCGGCACATCGATAACCTTGTCCATCAGGATCGGCAGCGCTAAGCTCGCCGCGTTTTGCCAGTGGATGCGCTCAAGGGGCGCGAAAAACATGAATCGTCAGAAAAAGATCAAACAGCTGTTGAAGGCTCACGCCAAGAAAGCCAACGCCAAGCTGGCGCCCAAGAGCAACAAGCCCAAGTACATCAGCAAGGCCGACCGCTTGAAGTTGGAGGCCGAAACACCCCAGGAGGCGGGGCTGGCGGTGGTGAAGGAGTGAAGGTGTTTTCGCAAGCTGGCGGGCGCTGTCTTGCTGCTCCAAGGAACACCCTGAACCGCTTCTACAGGTGCCCATCGCACCTGTAGAAGCAACTGTCTTGCTCAAAATTTAAAGACCAGCCCAATCCCCTGTGGGAGCGGCCTTGTGCCGCGATCGGGCGCGAAGCGGCCGTGAAACCAGGCCCTCAGACCTATCAGGAAAATTTCGGCTGCCTGGCTTGCGGCCGCTTCGCGCCCGATCGCGGCACAAGGCCGCTCCTACACAGGGACGGGTGGGGCCAGGGGCTCCAAGGCTGCGCGCAACCACGCCAGAAACTGCCGCGCCAGCGGATCGTCCTGGCTATCGCGGTGCACCAGGCAGCTCCACGCCGGGCCGCGCACGCGCTGCGCCGACAACGCTTGCAGGCGCCCTTCGTCGACCAGCCGCTGGGCCAGTAACTGGCTGACCAATGCAATCCCCAGCCCCTCTCCCGCCGCATCCAGCAGCAGCCCCGGATCGGAAAAATTCAGCCCCTTGCCCTGCTGCCCCACCGCTTCGCCGCCCTCCAGTTGCCAGTGGCTCCAGTCCATTTCCCGTTCGCCATGCAAGGTGGTGCGCCCGGTCTCGGGCAAGGCGGGATGACAGGCGGGATACAGACGGTCCTGATGCAATACGCTGAAACTGCACTCGGCCTGCGGGCCAAGGTCGTCGCGGATCGCCAGGTCGATGGTCTGGCTGCTCATGTCCGGCGCATCGAAGCTGGTGAACAGCCACAGGTCTACCTCCGGGCAGCGCGCATGGAAGTCGGCCAGGCGCGGCAACAGCCAGTGCCGGGCGAAGGCCGGAGTGGTGTTGACCACCAGTTGGTTGGGCTTGCGGTACTGGTCCAGCCGGCGGATGCCCACCGCCAGTTGTTGCAGCATGACCTGCGTGGTGCTGAGCAGGTCATGGCCCGCATCGGTGAGGCTGACACTGCGCCCGGTCCGGTGGAACAGCGGTTGCTCCAGGTAGCTTTCCAGGCTGCGGATCTGCTGGCTGATCGCCGACTGGGTGAGGTTCAGGGCCTCGGCGGCCTTGTGAAAACTGCCCAGGCGGGCAGCGGCTTCAAAGCCACGCAGGGCATTCAGGGGCGGCCAGTGCTTGAGCATGATCGATAAGCCTTTCTAATCAGAAATACGCTAAATCTATCGTTAGTCCACGCTGCTTCATAGCCATATCATGGACACCAACACCCGCGACGGCGGGCTTCGTTGATAAAAATCACTAATACATTGGAGCTAACCATGGACCTGTCCATCGCCAGCGGCTGGCGCATGCCCGCCGAATGGGCCCGCCACGCCGCCACCTGGATGATCTGGCCGCACAACCAAGGCTTGTGGGAGTCCGGTTGGCGCGTGACCCTGGCCGAGGTGCAGGGTGACTACGCCCGGGTCGCCAGCGCCATCGCCCGTTTCGAGCCGGTGAAGATGGTCGTCGCGCCGTCCGCCATGGCCAGCGCCCGCGCGCTGTGCGGCGCCGGTATCGAGCTGATCGAACTGGCCGTGGACGACAGCTGGTGCCGCGACAGCGGGCCGACCTTCATCACTCACCCGCAACACGGCCTGGCCGGCCTGAGCTGGCGCTTCAACGCCTGGGGTGGCAAGTCCGAGCACGGCCTGGACCGCAGCCTCGGTCGGCGCATCCTCGACCACCTGGGCCTGGAAGGCTTCAGCACGCCGCTGTGCAACGAAGGCGGCGCCATTCACGTGGACGGCGAAGGCACCCTGATCACCACCGAGTCGGTGCTGCTCAACCCCAACCGCAACCCCGGCCTGAGCAAGGCTGACTTCGAGGAGTGCTTCGCCCGCCTGCTGGGCATCCGCAAGACCATCTGGCTACCGGGCGACCCGCAGTACGTCACCGGTGACATGACCGATGGCCACGTCGACGGCGTCTGCGCCTTCGCCCGGCCCGGCGTGCTGCTGGTCGATGCCACCCACGAACAGGGCTCGGTCTACGCCGACGTCGCCCGGGAAAACCGTCGCGCCCTGGAACTGGCCAGCGATGCCCAAGGTCGGCACTTCGAGCTGCTCGACCTGTTCGAGGCCAGCGCCGCAGTGGATAAAGACGCCGAAGTGTTCTGCGCCTCCTACACCAACTTCTACCTGGCCAACGGCGCAGTGATCATGCCCGCCTATGGCATCGACGCCGACCAGGCCGCCGCTCGTCAGTTGGCCCAGGCCTTCCCCGACCGCGAGATCGTGCCGGTGCGTATCGACCACATCGCCCACGGCGGCGGTGGCATTCACTGCATCACCCAGCAACAGCCGGCCTGGCCTGTAGCGGAGGACCGTCCATGAGCCTGCTGCGCATCGCCACCACGCAGATGAGCTGCGACTGGAACCTTGTCGCCAACCTCGACCGCGCCGAGCAACTGGTGCGCCAGGCCGCCGCCCAGGGCGCGCAGGTGATCCTGCTGCAGGAGCTGTTCGCCACGCCGTACTTCTGCATCGAGCAGTGCCACAGCCACCAGGCGCTGGCCCAGGACTACCACGACAGCCCGCTGCTGCGCCGCTTCGCCGCGCTGGCCAAAGAGCTGGGCGTAGTGCTGCCGCTGAGCTGGTACGAGCGCGCCGGCAACGCCTTCTTCAATTCGCTGACCGTGGCCGACGCCGACGGCCGTTTGCTCGGGGTCTACCGCAAGACCCACATCCCCAACGCCATCGGTTACCAGGAAAAGGAATATTTCAGCCCCGGCGACACCGGCTTCAAGGTCTGGGACACCGCCTTCGGCCGCCTGGGCATCGGTATCTGCTGGGACCAATGGTTCCCGGAAACCGCGCGTTGCCTGGCGCTGCTGGGCGCCGAGGTGCTGTTATTCCCGACCGCCATCGGCTCGGAGCCCGGCGCCGCCGAACTGGACTCACGTGACCACTGGCAGATGGCGATGCGCGGCCACGCCGCAGCCAACCTGCTGCCGGTGGTGGCCGCCAACCGCGTCGGCCAGGAAGTGGCGCGCAGCGACGAGCAGCTGTCGATGCGTTTCTACGGCTCCTCGTTCATCTGCGACCACAAGGGCGCGATGCTCGCCGCAGCCGATCGCGACAGCAGTGGTGTGTGGCTGCACGACCTGGATCTTGCGCGCATGCGTGAAGACCGCCTGAGCTGGGGCATCTACCGCGACCGCCGTCCCGAAATGTACGCACCGTTGATGACCCTCGACGGCCGCACCCCACAATCGACGAGGGCCTGAGCCATGTCACGCCGTCCATCAGCGCTGTTCGCCGCCCTCGCCCTAGCCTGCTGCGCGTCCGGCTCCCAGGCGCAGCAAGAGGCCCTGCGCCTGTACAACTGGGCCGACTATTTTGCCGAGGACACCCTCAAGCGCTTCACCGCCGAAACAGGCATCCCGGTGATCTACGACGTCATGGACAGCAGCGAGGTGCTCGAGGCCAAGCTGATGTCCGGGCGCAGCGGCTACGACCTGGTGTTTCCCGGCGACACCGTGGCCGAACGCCTGATGCGCGCCGGCAGCCTGCAGCCGCTCGACCGCCGGCAACTGACCGCGCTGGACGACATCGACCCCGGCCTGCACGCCCTGCACGCGCGCTACCCCAAGGCCAGCCAGGCGACGGTGCCCTATACCTGGGGCACCATCGGCCTGACCTTCAACGCGGCGAAGATCCGCGAGCGCATGCCCGACGCCCCGCTGGACAGCCTCGACCTGCTGTTCAAACCGGAGCTGGCGGCCAAGTTCGCCGACTGCGGCATCTCGATGATCGACTCACCCGACGAAGTGCTCGCCGTGGTGCTCCACTACCTGGGCCGCGAGCCGCGCAGTGCCAGGCGCGAAGACCTGGCCGCCGCCAGCGAGCTGCTGAAAGGCATCCGCCCCTACGTGCGCAAGCTGCAGTCGCAGCCGGTGACCGAGCTGGTCAACGAGAACACCTGTCTGTCGCTGGGCTACAGCGGCGACGTGATCCAGGCCCAGCGCACCGCCGAGGCCGCAGGCAAGGCCATCGACTTCCAGTACCACGTGCCGCGCGAAGGCACCACGGTGTGGATGGACACCATGGCGATCCCCGCCGATGCGCGTCACCCGGAGTACGCCTATCGTTTCATCAACTTCGTCATGCGCCCGGAAAACATGGCCGCGATCAGCACCTTCACCGGCTACCCCACGGCCAGCGTCAAGGCCCGCCCGCTGGTGGACGCGCGCATGCGCGACAACCCCGACATCTACCTCGATGCCGCCACCTATGCCCGGCTGATTCCGGGCAAGGATATTCCCCAGGCCGACATGCGCGCGCGCATGCGTGTCTGGACCCGTTTCAAGACTGCCCAGGACTGACCCATGCCGACCCGCCGTACCTTCCTCCAGCACCTGTCGATCGCCGCCGGCCTCGGCGCCGCCGCAAGCATCGGCCTGCCCCTGGGCAGCACCCGCGCCAGCGAGACGGGCCGCTGGTTCATGCCCGACGAGGGCGAGCCGCAGCAGCGCGCCTACATAGCCTTCGGCGCCCAGGACGCGATCTGGGAAGACTTCACCGAGGACGTGCAGGCTGCGCTGGGTCGCATCGCCCGGGCCATTGCGGTCTACCAGCCGGTGACGGTGTTCTGCCGCGCCAGCGAGCGTGACATTGCCGAAGAAGAATGCGGCAGCCACAACGTCACCTATGTCGAAACCGAGCTGGACGACATCTGGATGCGCGACATCGGCGCCAACTTCGTGGTCGACGACGACGGCGAACTGGGCGCGGTGGACTTCAACTTCAACGGTTGGGGCGACAAGCAACAGCACCGCTACGACGCGAAGCTGGCCAGGCAGGTGGCCACGCGGGCGAACGCGACCTACCAGCGCAGCGAGCTGGTCGGCGAAGGCGGCGGCATCGAGGTCGATGGCCATGGCACCGGGATCATGACCGAAAGCAGCTGGATCAACGCCAACCGCAACCCCGGCTGGAGCAAGGCCGAGGTCGAGCAGGAACTCAAGGCGCGCCTGGGCCTGCGCAAGATCATCTGGCTTCCGGGCATCAAGGGCAAGGACATCACCGACGCGCATGTGGACTTCTATGCGCGCTTCGTACGCCCCGGCGTGGTGCTGGCCAACCTCGACACCGACCCCGATTCGTATGATCAGGCAGTAACGCTGCGGCATCTGGAGATCCTCAAGCAAGCCACCGATGCCGAGGGTCGGGCGTTGCAGGTGCACACCGTGTCGCCGCCGCTGAAACCACGCAAGAGCGCGTTCAACAAGGGCAACCCGGATTTCGCGGCGGGGTATATCAATTATTTCGTGATCAACGGCGCGGTCATCGCCCCGCAGTTCGGAGACCGAGAGGCCGATGAAAAGGCCCGGGCGTTGTTGGCCGAGTTGTATCCGGATCGGGACGTGGTGCAGTTGGATATCGATGCCATTGCGGCGGGAGGTGGCGGCATCCATTGTGTGACGAGCCATTGTCCAGCGGTGTGAGTACCGGCCCTATCGCGGGGCAAGCCCGCTCCCACAGCCCCCGATATATTCGGGTCCAGCGCCGTACTTGTGGGAGCGGGCTTGCCCCGCAATGAGGCTGGCACAGACACCCCATTCATTTGCAAACCCGATCAATCACAAAGAAAAACAAACTTCTCAAATGAGCCCCGGGCAGTGATGCTGTCGCGATCCACTTCGCCTTCCGGAGAACAACAATGAACGAAGTCGCCATCGTCGCCGCCACCCGCACTGCCATCGGCAGTTTCCAGGGCTCCCTGGCCAATGTCTCGGCCATCGACCTCGGCGCTGCGGTGATCAAGCGCCTGCTGGAGCAGACCGGCCTCGACCCTGCGCAAGTCGACGAGGTGATCCTCGGCCAGGTGCTGACCGCAGGCGCCGGCCAGAACCCCGCCCGCCAGGCTGCGGTCAAGGCCGGCCTGCCCCACGCGGTGCCGGCGCTGACCCTGAACAAGGTCTGCGGCTCGGGCCTCAAGGCCCTGCATCTGGCGGCCCAGGCAATCCGCTGCGGCGACGCCGAGGTGGTGATCGCCGGCGGCCAGGAGAGCATGAGCCTGGCGCCCTACGTGCTGCCGTCGGCCCGCACTGGCCAGCGCATGGGCCACGGCCAACTGGTCGATACCATGATCACCGACGGCCTGTGGGACGCCTTCAACGACTACCACATGGGCATCACCGCCGAGAACCTGGTGGACAAGTACGCCATCACCCGCGAACAGCAGGATGCCTTTGCCGCCGAGTCCCAGCGCAAGGCGGTGGCCGCTATCGAAGGCGGTCGGTTCAAGGATGAGATCACCCCGATTCACATCCCGCAGAAAAAAGGCGATGCACTGGTGTTCGACACCGACGAGCAACCTCGCCCGGGCACCAGCGCCGAATCGCTGGGCAAGCTGCGCGCGGCTTTCAAGAAAGACGGCAGCGTCACCGCCGGCAACGCCTCGAGCCTCAACGACGGCGCCGCTGCCGTGCTGCTGATGAGCGTCGACAAGGCCAAGGCCCTGGGCCTGCCAGTGCTGGCCAAGATCACCGGCTACGCCAGTGCCGGTGTGGATCCGGCGATCATGGGCATCGGCCCGGTCTCGGCGACCCAGCGCTGCCTGCAGAAGGCTGGCTGGCAGCTGGCCGACCTGGACCTGATCGAGGCCAACGAGGCCTTCGCTGCACAGGCCCTGGCTGTGGGCAAGGAGCTGGCGTGGGATGCGGCGAAGGTCAACGTCAACGGCGGCGCCATCGCCCTTGGCCACCCGATCGGCGCCTCGGGTTGCCGGGTGCTGGTGACCCTGCTGCACGAGATGATCAAGCGCGATGCGAAGAAGGGCCTGGCGACGCTGTGCATCGGTGGCGGCCAAGGGGTCGCGTTGACGATCGAGCGATGAGTCTGGGGTGAGTTCCTCGCAGGCAAGCCCGCAGAGAACTCACCATCAATCTCAGAATCTGTCATCCAGAATCGCCGGCAAGCTCAGCTCCCTGACAAAGCTGGCCGGCGACAGTGACAGGACCATCCTGACCACCTGCACCACATCGTGCACCGGTATCAGTGCCCCTTCGCCACGCTGCGCAGCGTCTGCAACCGGCACCTCCAGGCCATCCTCGGTATTGAGATAGCCGAGGTTCAGGCAGGTCACCCCAAGACGCCGATCGCGGTAGCCCTCACGCAGGGCGTCGGCGATGCCTTGCAGGGCGAACTTGCTGGCACCGAACGTCACCTCCGGACGCCCGCTGCGCGGCAGGCCCGAAGTCGAGCCCGTCAGCAGGATGCGTGGGTGCTGGCTTTGCAGCAACAGGGGCAGCAGACGTTTGATCAGCAGGATGGTCGCGGTGATGTTGCAACCGACCATGGTTTCAATCTGGGCGTCCTGGTCGTCGAGAAAATCGTAGGCGGGGTCGAAGGCCAGGGGCTCCCAGATGCCAAGGTTGTAGATCAGCGTGTCGATGCCTTGATCAGCCACCGCCTCGGTGATGGTGGCGACGGCGGCTGCGGGGTGAGCGAGGTCGGCTTCGATCCAGCGGGTGTCGATACCCGCGATGACGGGGACATGCGGGGGGATGGCGCGGGCGACGCCGATCAGGGTGTCACCGGGGTTGCCCAGGCCTTGCATCAGGGCCTTGCCCAGCCCTTTGCTGGCGCCGATTACCAGGGTCTTCATCAATAACTCCATTTATCGAGGTTTGGGGAAAGAGGCCGGGACAGCGGTGACCTTTTCGCGGGCAAGCCCGCTCCCACAGGTACTCCACAGTCTTCAGAGCCGCGGGGCCTGTGGCAGCGGGCTTGCCCGCGAAAAGGTCCCCGCCAAAACCAGATTCGCTCCACAGAGCGCAGCATCCAAGCAGCCCACCAGCTCGATGACAAAGCCCGGCTTGTATCCAGATGTAAACCGCGCCGCGTGTCTGTTTCAGATCAATGCCGTACGCTTGCAGACAACCCACTGCGCCCCCATCCAGCCACACTGCCATCCTGCCCGCACCCGGTACCCGCCATGAGCCTGCTCAGACAAGCCCTGAACGACCAATCCTTCGTCTGCATCATGGAGTTCGTCCCCAAGCCTTCTGCCCAGCGCTTCGCGGCGCTGGAGAGCATCATGGCGCGTGCGCAGTTGTGTGGTTGGCCATTGGCGGTGTCCATCGCCGACCGGGTCGGCAGTGCGCTCGACATGTCGCCGCTCGACGCCTGCCGCAGCTTCGATACACCGGTCCCGACCCTGCTGCATTTCTCCGGCAAGGATCGCGAGCGCCAGGACCTGCTCGCCCAGTTACCGCGGATGGACGCCGCTGGCCTGGACCAGCTTTTGCTGCTGACCGGCGACCGCCTGCCCGGCCACACGCCGGGCCAGCGTCCGGTGCGTTACCTCGAATCCGTCGCAGCCCTGCAGATCGTTCGCCAGGCGCGCCCCGACTGGCTGCTCGGTGCAGCACTGAACCCCTTCAAATACCGCGAGGAAGAAGGCGGCGCGCAGTACTTCAAGGCCGAAAAGAAGCTCGCAGCCGGCGTCGACTTCTTCATCCTGCAACTGGGCTTCGACTTCCAGAAATACCGCGAGGCCATGCACTGGATGCAGCGCCAGCCCACGCCTCGGCCTATGCTCGCCTGCATCATGGGGCTGACCGATGGCCGTGCCGGGATGCTCGAGCATGTGGCGGGTGTCACCGTAAGCCCCGCGATGCGCGCGCTGCTCGCCGCCGAGGCAGCGGTGTCCAAGGCCCACGCCCGGCAGCGCGCCACCGAGCGCCTAGCCCTGCAGATCATCGGCCTGCGCCTGCTGGGTTACGCCGGGATCAACCTCTCCGGCGTGCACGAACTCGAACAGTTTCTCGAACTGGAACAAGCCCTGGAGGACTGGCTGCCACGCATCAACAGCCTCGAGCAATGGCGCAGCGCCTGGGACGCCGCCTGGCAGATGCCCGACGTGGCACCGGTCACTTTCCACCCGCCCGGGCATCACTGGCAGCAGGGCCAGCGCCAGGTCCAGGCGTCGTTTACGGAAAAGGCTCGCTACCATTTGCTGTCGGCCATGCACCATCAACTGTTCAGCCGCGAGACGCTGTTGAGCAAGGCATTCGGCTGGAGCGTGCGCCGCACGCTGTGGTCGACACCGGCAGCGGCGCGCGTGCTGCACGGCGTGGAGCGCAGCCTCAAGCGGCCGCTGGTCGGTTGCGACACCTGCGGGCAATGCCGGCTCGAAGACACCTTGTACATCTGCCCGGAAACCTGCCCCAAGGGCCTGGCCAACGGGCCCTGCGGCGGCACGCAACTGAACCGCTGCGAGTTCGGCGACCGCGAATGCATCCACAGCCGCAAATACCGCACGGCAGTGTCGGTCGGGCAGACGCACGTGCTCAGCGACAAGCTGATCCCCTGCGTCGAGGTCGGTGGGCGCCAGCAAAGCTCCTGGCCGCGCTGGTTCGCCGAGCCCACCCCAGTGCAACCCGCAGCGCGTGCCAAGCGCCCACAACCCGAGATCGCGGACCTGTAGGCGCGACCCGGCAAGCCCTGGCACAGGGGGCCCGGCAGCCTCTATCCTGAGCGGCCATCGCCCCACACTCGCCCACAGGACCGCCGCGTGACCCGAGAGCAACTTGAAACCCAGCAGATCCCCCTCTACTTCGCTGCCGTGGTCCTGGCCATCGCCGCAGGCCTGCTCGCCCCCGACACCGCCAGCCACCTGCAAGCGCTGGTGATCCCGGCGATTGCCGTGCTGATGTACGCGATGTTCCTGCAGATCCCCTTTCTCGACCTGCGCCAGGGGCTGGGCAACCGCCGCTTCATGGGCGCACTGTTGCTTGCCAACTTCGTGCTGGTACCGCTGCTGGTGTGGGCGGTCACGCGCGGCCTGGTCGAGCATCCGGCGATCCTGATCGGTGCGCTGCTGGTACTGCTCACGCCCTGCATCGACTATGTGGTGGTGTTCACCCACATCGGCAAAGGCGATTCACGCCTGATCCTCGCCGCCACGCCAGTGCTGTTGCTGGTGCAACTGGCCCTGCTGCCGCTGTACCTGGCCCTGATACTCGGCACGCACAACCCTGTGGCACTCTCCATCGCGCCGTTCGTGGAGGCCTTCGTGCTGCTGATCGCGCTGCCGATGCTGCTGGCCGTGCTCACCAGCGCTGGCGCGCGCCGCTCGCAGGCCATCGCTCGCTGGAACGACGCCTGGGCGTGGATGCCGGTGCCAGCCATGGCCCTGGTGCTGATTGCCGTGATCGGCTCGCAGATCGCCGTAGTACTGGGCGACTTCCAGCGCCTGTTGCCGGTGATTCCGGTGTATGTCGGGTTCGCGCTGCTGGCACCGCTGCTGGGGCTGCTCTCGGCGCGGCTGTTGCGGCTGCAGGCGCGCGAAGCACGAGCGGTGACGTTCAGCGCCGCGACCCGCAATTCGCTGGTGGTACTGCCGCTGGCGCTGGCCTTGCCGGAAGACTTGCGGGTGCTGGCGGCAGCGGCGGTGATTACCCAGACACTGGTAGAACTGGTGAGCGAACTGATCTACGTGCGGATGGTGCCGACAGTGGTACGAACCTGACGGGCTCCAACCACCTCACACAATCACGAAACCCACTTCGATATTGCCCCGCGTCGCCTTGGAGTATGGGCAGATCTGGTGCGCCTCGGCCACCATCTTCTGCTTGTCCTCCTGGGCAAGCCCGGGCAAGTGCACCGTCAACTGAGCGGCCAATGCAAAGCCGCCATCGGCGGTATTGCCCAGCGACACATCAGCCTCCACCGCCACGCCCTCGGGCAGGCGGATGTCGAACTTCTGCCCCGCACGACGCAATGCGCCGATGAAGCAGGCCGACCAGCCGATGGCAAACAATTGCTCAGGGTTGGTGCCTGGACGTCCGGAGCCGGGCGGGCTCAGCGGCAGGTCCAGCGCACCATCACTGGAGCGACCGCGGCCGTCGCGGCCGCCGCTGGTGTGAGTACGGGCGGTGTAGAGCGTGGTTGTCAGAGGGGTAATCACGGTGCATCTCCTTCTGGGCGATCAGGACGTTGCGCACGGCCCTCCCCGACCAAGGGTGCGGGAAGGGCGCGAATGGCCGTTACTGCTTGGCCTGGCTCAGGCGGCTGTAAAGGTCGGATGGGAACGGCTTGCCGTTGGCGTCGAACTGATGCTTGCGGAACTGATACACCTCCGCCTCGGACAGGTAGCCATCGTGGTTGGCATCGATCGCATCGAATTCGGCGTTGGCCTTCGGCGCCACGGCCAGCAGCTCGGCACGCGAAACGCGGCCATCGTGGTCGGTGTCGGTGCGGGCGAAGGAGGCATCGCCGCACTTGCCTTCACCACACTTGCCCTCGGCTCCAGTGGCTTTCGCCTGGCCACCGCACTTGCCTTCGCCACACTTGCCTTCGGCCTGGGTGGCCTTGCCCTGGGCACCACACTTGCCCTCCCCGCACTTGCCTTCCGGGGCCTTCTCGTTGGCCGCAAGCTGGTAGCCCTGCGGCAGTGCTTCAACAGCGAAAGCGGAACTGGTGACGTTGATACCGCCTGCCAGGGCGATGGCGAACAGGCCGATGCGAGCCTTGGTGGAAATCGGGGTATGGGACATGGCATTTCTCCGGATGTCAGTGCGGTCGTACCGCTGGGTTCATTGCCCCTAGGGCGAGAGAGCCGATGAACCGGGCGCCTGGCCCCGTTCGTTCGGGTGGAGCCATTTGAACGTCAGCGTGTATCGGGGGCGTATCCGGAGAGGGAGGGATTTGTATGCAAGTACGCAGGATCAGGGATGAGATACAGGGCGATACAATCGCGACAGGAGCGTCAACGGTGGGTGCAAAAACGGCGCCGTGAAGGCGCCGTCGATCATCAGCTATCAGGCCTGGACAGGCCCCTGCGAACCAGGCTGGCGTCCGAAACAGTAGACGAGTATGCAGTAGCCAATCATCACCGAGAACGTCCAGAACAAACCGTGCTCGTAGAAGATGACACCCTCTCCTGGCACCTGGGAGAAGTGATAGCCCGCCAGGGCGCCCATGATGCCGAATGCCGAGATGGTAGAGCTGGCGTTCAGCGGCATGCTGGCCATGATGCCCATGATGATGCTGGCGCATAGCAGGGAAATGACTGCCACAGGCCAGCCGCCAACGGCGTAGCCTGAGATATGTACCGCCGCCGGTGCAGTGCCTTTGCCGAGGAACTGATCGGCCCGGCCTGCGAACATCTTGTCGTAGATGTAGGTGGAAGGCCGGCACTTCGGACCAGGCCGCGCCTGGGCGAGAATCCCGCCACATGCAGATGGATGATCAGTGAACTCTTGATAGTAATAGGGATACGGGATCGACATGCGGTTGACCAGATGCATCATCAGGCTTGGCGCTGCGCCCATCGCCACTTCGGACAACTGCGCAGCACGCTCGGCGATGGAGGCACTCTTGCGACTCTCGGGAACCATCGGTGGCTGCGGCGAAGGTGCAGTTTCTACCACCGCCACTGCAGGTTCTTGAGCAACTACCGGCGAAACGGCAGCCACTTCAGCGGCAGCGACAATCGCCGACTCGTTACCTTGCGCGGAAAGCTCGGCGTCCTCGATCACTTGCACCGAACCGATGAACGCTTGCGCCACCGGTGGCTCGCTCGACTGCCCGAAACGAAACACCACGGTGGAGATCAACAAGTAAGTCGCGACAACCAGCACGCCACCCACAATCGCTTTAGCGTAAGCGTGCCGTTCGGTATGCATGAAAATGGCGAGCACTGCACCTGCATAGTAAAGAACGACCGGCCATTTCATGTTGATCATGATAAAGAACAGCGAGGCCATGACGATTGAAATGATTGCGGCCACTTTCCAGAACCAGCCCGGCCGCTTCGATGCATTGATGATCGCCGCGTATGACAAATAAGGCACAACGGCTTGCAGCACGATAAAGACCACGAAGCTCAGGCGCTCACGAATTTCGAATCGGGCAACTACTGACGAAATCGAGTCACGGCCCGACATGAACAGCTCCGCCACGCCGTGCCGATAGAAGCTGAACAGCACGTAGGTACACGCCAGGGTAAACAAGATGACGAACCACCGCTCTGTCAGTTCGGGAAATCTTCGACTGACAGCGTCCACCTTGTCTCCGGCCAGCCTCTTGACCGCATAGACTACGGCCGGCGTGACCACGAACGGCATGAGCAGCAGCACCCAGAAGCCGGTACTGAAGATATGATTGAGCTGCAAGACGGCGGTAGGATATTCAGTGATCGCAATCGCCTCATAACCCCAAGGTGATGCATAGATCAAGTTACCGAGAACAACCAGAATAAAGTAGGCTACGAGAAAACATATGGGCTGAACATTTCTTGAAAAAAAACCTCTGAATCCTTCAATACGCGCCGCTTCCATCTCACCACTCTCAATTATGAAGTCTATGTTCTCCGCATCTCTTTGTGTTGCGGAAAGGTCGGCCATCATAAGGCCGATCGCGTATCTAAGCCAGCATCACCCAGCACCGCCCACGTCCTCGATCGAGCCGAAATCCGCCCCGGCGACCTCCACCGTCGAACCTCACAGCGGCATGCGCGCTCGGAGTGGCGGGCATACGCCTCGGGCGCGGTAATGGTGGCTGAAACTGCCGATAATCTTTGTTATGCCTGGCGGTAAAAGGACAATTTCATCTATCCATGACCTGCCAAGCCTCCTCCGACCACCATCCCGGAACAGTCTGACATACTCCCCAATGCCACCTTCTTATGCTCGCGAGTCCCTCAATCGCGGGCTAGCGGCTGACCCAACGGTCTCTCCTGACGCCCTGCTCAGGACCCGTCATGCCTCGCCCGCCCATCACGGAACTAGGTGGCAACCCGTTCAAGCCTTTCGCCCGAGAGCGGATCGAAAGCTCGATCGATCTTTCCAAACTGTATGCCGCAATCGACCGCGATCCCGCCATCGTTGGGGCGGGGGTGGTTTATGTCGATGTTCATTACAACGCGATTACCTTGCGGGCGTTTCAGCCTGTTTGCAGTGTGCTGCCGAAGAGGGTGGTGTTGCAGGAGCTGCCTAGGGCGGTTACGGCTGAGCAGTATCTTGAGCAACAGGTGAAGGATCCGCGGCAGTCCAGGTTGATTTCGGATATTTGGGATGCGGGGTTGGCGTGTGCAGGGTTGATAGGTGGAGTGGTACTGATGTGGTCGGGCGGCACTGTAGCCGCTTTCACAGGGGGTATCGGACTTGTGATAAGCGCTGCTGGTCATGCTGCACTTGGAGCTTCCGCCGTTCAGTGTTATCTGGGTGGAACGCGTGTTTATCTGGAACTCACGCGACCGGAAGCAAACGATGAACTGGACCACGAAACTTGGTTTAAAATTCTCTCACCGCTTCTGGAAACAATCTCTCTCCTTGGCATCGCCAGCGCATCCCTTAATACAATCAAATATCTCCAGATACTTAAGCGAACCACAGGCTTGGGATGGTTCGGATCGAGCAGAGAGCTGACGCGTCAGCAACGCAGCAAGCTGATGACAGAAATACTTTCCATCCGGCACCCATCGCTAACAGCCAAGCAACTTAAGCTCAAGCAGCGCCTTGGCATTTTCCCCAAACGGTTTACACCTACACAAGTCAGGAACACGACAAAAGCACTTATTATTGAGTCCATTCTCAGCGGCATCGGTATTGCCAGCAGTGAAATAATCCAAAATCTTGCAGTAATTTTGCTTGAGGAGTTAGCAGAATGATGTTCCTCACATTTCCTTGGAGCAAATTTTTCAAACGCTTTTTTCCAATCAAAGCTCTAGGCATGCTCCTGACTATGGTAACTGTCCCGATAGCATGCGGACTGATTACCGATATCTATTTTCACAAGCACCCCCACTACCTTGAGTACATGGTCGCCATGCTTGGACTGTGTGGCGTTGTGCAGGGCAGTGCTCAGTACTCCGTTATTCGCGGTAGAACAGGAGCGACATGGTGGATCGTGGGGATGCTAGCCATATGTCTTATTGCCAGCGGTAGAGGATATTTCGAACCTGGCATGAAGTTGATATCGCTGACTGGCATGCTCTTCGCCGCCTTGGCTCTCGCCTGCTACAACAGCCGCCGCTACCGCCAAATGTGTAAAAGACTTCAAGTGATCCGGCGAATGCGCGAGGAATGGATCGCCTATGAAAAGCTCCGTCGGTAGCTCAAACCCAATCCGTATAGGAGTGGCCTCGTGCCGCGAAAGGGTCGCAAAGCGGCTCCGGCAATTCCAAAGCAGCTAAAAAGGCTCTCGGAGGTAGTCACGATGCAGGCCAGTGGCATCCGGAATTGGCTACGCCAAGTTCGCAGAAGCAATGTCTGGACATTCTTACTTGTGGCAATCCTACTAGTAGTAAAAGCTTGGGCCGGCTACCAGAGCTTTCTCCATCGGGCCGAATTACAAGCCCGCGCAGCAGCCAAAGCCAAGGCGGCCCAAGTGACACCGGTAGCACCACCGCGAAGTCCACCGAGAATCGAAGTCACCGCCCCCCAGGGCATCAGACCCGAAACGATCAAAGCCATAGAGCAGGCAATCCGTCGCTGATCGTGAGAGATAGCCAATTCTTCAACCCAGCCACGTAGTGCGACTCAGCAATGATTGGTGAGTCCTTCAACAGCGGAGTCGGCATCATAGGAAACGGGATGATCGAAAATCTTGCAGTAACGTTGATCGAGGATGTCGGTGAATGATGTTCCTTACCTTTTGTGTGAGGACTTTCCTCAAACGATTTTTCCCGATCCTTGCGCTGGCAATGTTGCTGGCAATTATCGCCATCTCTACGGGAGCAGGCGCCATAGCAGATGTCTACTTTCGCAAGCATCCAAACTACCTTGAGTACTCCTTTACTCTGCTGATGTTGGGCACGACCGTGCTGGGGTGCGCTCAGTACTCGGTAATCCGTGGCAGAGGAAAATTCACATGGTGGATTGTAGGGGTATTGGTGATATGCCTTGCAGCCAACTGCATAAGCTACTTCAAGCCTGGATTAGAGTTGTTTTCGTTGGTGGGCATGCTCTCAGCCGCCTCGGCCCTCGCCTGCTACAACAGCCGCCGCTACCGCCAAATGTGTAAAAGACTTCAAGTGATCCGGCGAATGCGTGAGGAATGGATCGCCTATGAAAAGCTCCGTCGGTAGTTCAAACCCAATCCGTGTGGGAGCGGCCTCGTGCCGCGAAAGGGCCGCAAAGCGGCCCCTGCAGTCGAGGGCCAACAACACCTCCAACAGCTACACAGCCTCCCCCGCCAAATCAATCAACCTCCCACACTCCTCCGCCGTCATCCGACCGATGATGCGGATGGCCTGATGAATCCCCGCCGCACCTCGACCGCTCAACTGCGGGTTGTGCTCACACTCAAGCAGTTCGTCGTATTGAGCCAGTGCCTCGCCCAGGAGTTCGAGGGTCCAGGCATAGGACTGGATTGTGGAAAGGCGCTCGTGGTCAGTCATGGGACACCTGTCTCAGTTCGCGGGTGGACTGACTGTGGATAGGGAAAAAGCGATGGGGTCGAGATACCGGAGCCGATGAGCAGCGGCGGAGAGCGGATGCGAGGATCCTGTAAGGGATAGCGATAAACATGCATGAAACTCCAAGTTAGGTTGGAGCTGCCACGCATCGTCGCCAAACAATTGGGTGGCAGCTGTACGCAGGTTGGCGAACCGGGAACTTGGAACCCGGCAGACCCGAAGGTCTCCCACGCACAGCCGCCATGGCACGAGGCTGCGGACGCAAAAAAAGCGCCTGCAATCGTGTGGGGCGCTTTGCGCCAAGTTTTCCCGGGTCGCCAAACCCGGTCGCGGAGGTTGCCGCGACTGGGGGAATTTATGCCTAACGGGGCATCAGTGCAAGGCGCGGCGAAGCCAGAAGAAGCCGTGAACCGAATTTTGGGAACAGTCCGACATACGCGTTGAGAGGTCGCCCCTGGTCTGTTAACCCTCAACTAATCCGCCTGTAGAACACTGGGTGCAACTCGGCGCTCGCGGCGCCGCAAGCCCCCTCACGACAGACAGGTAACTCCAAAATGAAAGCATTAGTGGCATTGGTGTTTGGCGGCCTTTGCAGCACGGCAATGGCCAATGAAGTGACGCAGGCTTTCAAGCAGCCGCCGGTTGAGCGGTACAACTACTCGCAGCACTTGGACATTGCCCGAGTGATCTCCGTGAGCGAAGTGCCCGACGTGCGCGAATTGGTGCCCGCGCGCATGATCTACGAAGACTCCAAAGGCCAGCGGCATACGCTTGAATACACAGCGATGGGGAAAGGTTTGACTGACGACTGAGACTTTGGAGTGTTTCTGAATCCGTGAAGGAATGTGCCGCAGTGCCGACAGATCAATAGGGCAAGTGGATGATGAAAGTGGTGCCATAGATTGGGTTGGACGTCACGGTAACCCGGCCACCATGGGCTTCGGCGATCTGCTTGACAATGAACAAACCAAGCCCGAGCGAACGCAGCGCATCTTGCCGGTCGCTACCACGCGTCATCGGCTCGAATAACTTCGGCAACAGTTCCTCGGCGATGGCAGGGCCGTGGTTGTGAACGCCCAAAACCACACCTTTGGCGCAGAACTCGGTAGTGAGCGTGATGGGATAGCGAAGGTCGCCATATACCGCACTGTTGGCGACCAGGTTACCGATCATCTGCTGCAACCTGTCCTGGTCCACCTCGAATGTCCCTTGCCCACGAGATAGATGACGAATGCTTGCATTGCCAAAAACAATCCTGAGCTCACTCACGGATTGATCCATGGCCTTCAGAAGATCAACTTGTTGGCGCCGGATGCCGATGCCTTGACCGAGTTTGATCGACGCAAAATCCAGAAGATCGACGATCATCCGCTGAGCTCGCTCAGCAGAAGTGCTAATGCTGTCCAGCAGTCGACGCCCCCGGTCGGATTGGACATCGCGTGCAAGCAACTCTGTAGCCATCTTGATGGCCGTCATCGGATTCTTCAGGTCATGGCTAGCCACAGCGACCATTCGTTCAGCCAGCAGTGCCCGATGTTGCACATCCTCATAGGCTGCGGCCAACTCGACTTGGGCACGTTGCAAAGCCGATTCGGCAGCCGCCTTCTGCGCCAGCAGTTCCTCGGCGCGCTGCATTGCCAAGAATATCCCCCGCTCATTGCGGTCTCGCTGGCTAATGCCGAACAACGCCAACTGGTAGACGACACCGTCTTCACTTGCCTGCCGTACACCATTCAGCAACATGGCAACAGCTGTTCCATTGCGGTGTTGCAGATCGACCTTAACCTCCGCAACAGAGCCCTGCATGTCCATCAATGGCTTCCAGTGTGTGCTTTGGAACACACGCCCAGCCACCGTCAGCAACTGGTCGAAACTGCACGCGTGCATCCGCGTCGAGTCGTATCCCAGCCAATCGCAGAACGTCTGGTTGGCGCGGATGATGGCGCCATCCGCGGCCATGACAACCAGTCCGCACGGGGCATTCTCGAAATACGATGCTGTGAACAACTGCACGGCGTCATCCATCACTGAACCCACGTTCTACGAAGAAAGCATCCATTGCAGCCGTGCATGCACTGGGTGCGCTCAACTGCGGGTAATGGCCGATGTTGTTGATGATGCTCAACTGACTGTTGGGCAGCACGCGGTGCAGATAATCGCCAACCCCCATTGGCACGACCACGTCGCCGGGACATTGCAGGATCAACGTGGGTGTCGACAGCCCGCAAATGTCCTGCCGGTGATCGGACAGGAAAATCACACGGGCAAAATGCCTGGCGATAAAGGCGTTGGTGCGGGCAAAGTTTTCCAGCAGCTCTTCGTGAAGCCCCGGCTGCCCCGGTGCCCCCATCAAGACAGGCGCCATGGTCCCGGCCCAGCCGAGATAATTGTCGTCGATGGTGGCCAGCATTTGCAGCACTTCATCCGGCGAGAATCCGCCGGTGTAGTCACCCTTGTCTACGTAGCAAGGCGAACCGCCGATCATCACCAGTGCAGCAATCCGCTCTGGCGACTGCACAGTGGCCAAGGCACAGATCATCGCGCTGACCGAGTGCCCGACCAGGATCACAGGGCCTTTCGCAAATTCGTTGATGATCTCGTTAAGATCCGCTGCGTGCCCCCACAGCGACGCGTGCCTGCCATGATCGTAAGCTCCCAGGTCAGACTGCCCGGCGCCGGTCAGATCGTAGGTGACAACGCGAAAGCTCTTGGCGAAATGTGGCACCAGCAACCGCCACATGCTCTGGTCACAGCCAAACCCATGCGCCAGGATCAAGGTTGCCCCTCCGTCCCCAGCAATATGCACGTTGTTACGCTTCTGCAGGGTCATAAAAATCCTGGGGTAATTGGCTATTAGCAGCGACTGACCGCCCCAATCTACCGAAAGATTAGGTGAGTCATGGGACAAGCGGGGTACGACTATGGTTTGCGCAGCGGTTGAACGTGACTGTTGTGCCAGCACAGGCACACGTGGGCACCATACGCGATAAGCCTGGACATAGCCCGCGGATTATTGAGCGAGGCGCCGTTCGAGCAGATTTCGGGACGGGCGGGCTCAGATGTAGGCCAGTTTCAAATGCTCGACCTGCTTGCTGATCGAGCACAGATCCGATCTAGAGGTTCAGCGCTAAGCCCCGCCATGTGGACAGGACGTGGCTGTAGGCGTTGTAAAGCGGAAGCGTTAGCGGCCATGAGGGTATCGCGGACCAGACACTTTCGAGGTGAACTCTCGATGTGTCCGCAACAATCATTTGTCTCTCTTCGCTGTTATAGCCTGCTCTATCAGCGGGCTGTCATAGCCAGTAACCGAACTTGCAGGCATCGGAACGGGCTCTTGCCAGAACGGTGTCTTTCCGTCCTGACTGTCGAACCTGTGGCGGGCCTCGCGGATCTGCTCCACGTTTTCAACCACCCACGTCCAAATAGGCGACATGCGGACAAGCAGCTGCATCCCTAGTGCAGTCAGGTCATATTCAACACGGGGCGGAATCTCTTGGAACTCGTGTCGGCTGACCAAGCCATCCCGCTCAAGTGATCGCAGTGTCTTGGTCAGCATGCGCTGTGTAATGCCACGCAACTGCCGTTTGATATCGGCGTGGCGCATCGTGCCGTAGACACCTAGCGCATGCAGAATGCCCAGAGACCAGCGACTGCCCGCATGTGCAAGTACCTCACGCCTGACCCCATCGTCATCCTCTCTAAGCGTCTGGCAGATGGCTTGCGCCTGCCTCAAAGCTTCATGATCGGCCATGCTTCCCCCTGGTATCACGCGTGTGCCTTCTTACGAGCGCTGCATAGTCGTGCAAGCATTTGTCCATCTTACAGGCAACTTTAACCAGGACAAATCATGACCCATCCCACCCAGCCAACCCCTCAATCGATCCTCGTATTAGGCGCAGGAGAGCTTGGGCTGCCCGTGCTTCGCAACCTTGCTCGGGTTGCAGAACGAGCCCCAGGCTCAACGGTCAGCGTGCTGCTGCGCGAATCCACCATCAACACCCAAGTCCCGGCGAAAAAGGCCGAAATCGATGAACTTCGTAGCCTCGGCATTCAGATGGTCGCTGCCGATCTGGTGAGCGACTCCATCGACCAGCTGGCGGCGGTATTCGCTCAATTCGATACCGTCATTGGCTGCGCAGGGATGGTTGCAGGCCGAGAAACTCCGATGAAGCTTGCCACTGCGGCTCTGAAATCCGGCGTCAAGCGCTATTTCCCGTGGCAGTTCGGCGTGGATTTTGAGGTGATTGGACGCGGAAGCCCGCAGGACCTTTTCGATGCCCAGCTTGACGTCCGCGAGTTGCTGAGGGCTCAAGACAAGACTGAGTGGGTCATCATCTCGACGGGGATGTTCACCAGCTTCATGTTTGAGCCCATTTTCGAAGTGGTGGACTTCGAGAATGACACGGTGAACGCGCTGGGCGGCCTGGATAACAGCGTCACCCTGACCACACCCGATGACATCGGAGCGCTGACAGCAGAAATCGTTTTCTTCGAGCCCCGCTTGCGCAACGAAATCGTGTACCTCTCGGGCGATACGGTTACTTACGATGAAGTTGCTGGGCTGCTCGAACGTGTCCTTGGACGACCTTTCAAACGTAACGAATGGACGGTTCCGTATCTGATGGACGAACTGGAAAAAGACCCGACTCATCACATCAAGAAGTACCGGGCCGTGTTTGCCCAGGGCCGAGGCGTGGCCTGGCCGAAAGCGGGCACCTTTAATGAACAGCAGGCGATTCACGTCACGACCGCCGAGCAGTGGGCTCGCGCAAACCTTCAAGGGAGATAAGCGCTAACAGAAGGTGAGGAAGTTCGGAGATGCGCCTGGGAGGGTGAAAGGGTGGGCCTGGTGCGGGAGCCAGGAGTCGTACCAACACGAAAGGGACTGAATTCGTCCGCAGGTGCCAACTGCCTGGGCCGCAGAGCAACTCGGCGACGCTCCGGAGAACCCGGTATTTCCCGTAGAAGCGGTAATGCAGGTCCTCAAGACCACCGACATCCCAGTACTTCACATAGGCGGTGATCACGATATCGTATTCCCTGCAGAGAACTAGGGTCTGTATGAAAAGTTATGAGACGAAGGTCAGGCAAGGCGAAAACAGCCGAGGAACGGTCGGAGTCGCGCTCGACTTTACGGGTTGTAAATGAGCATTTCGACCGGGCTGGCGCACCAGGCTGTTTTCAACGCAGCATCACCGAGTATCAAGGCTTTTCGTGCAGAGCCTAGCAGGCGCTGACCCAACTCAGCTTGCCGGATGCCGGGCACGGCCCCCACATGCAATACCCCATCGCCACTGCCAGGCACATCGGGGCATTCGTCGCGGAGTCGCTGACCAGAAGCTGCACATAGAAAAGGCCACTTAATGTGGCCTTTTCTACTTTTCTACTAGCGTCATACCTTACCGCCACCATTCATCATCCTGAAAACCGCTACGAATGAAAGACTCATTACCAGAATGGCGAAGACTATTGCGGTATCGAAGATGCCGTATCCGCTAGCTACCGCGTACCCAGCGATCATCGCCGGAACACCCATACCGAGGTAGCAACAGAGGAAGACAACGGACAATACACCCGCAACCTCCTCGGCACGTGACTTGGATAAAACCAGTCTGATGCCACCTTGAAAACCAGCACCAAAGCCAGCTCCGGAAATCACAACGCCAAAGATAAAGGGTGTGAGCGAACCGGTGATCAATGAGGCCAAGACCATAGCCATACCGGTCAGCAGCCCCAGTGCACCAATCCAGGAGAGGGTATGCATTGACCGATTAACGAATGTCCCGATAGCAGCTACCCCACTTCCAGCGAAAGCCGCCAACACCAATCCTCCTGCCCATGACGCGGGTAGCGCAAAGAGCTGCTCAATTAGCCGTGGCCCCATCGAAGCAAAAAAACCGGCGACAGCCCAGCCAGCAACGAACAGCGACGATGCAATGATCATTGGTCCGCGCACATGCACGGGTATGCTGAATTGAGGCATCAGTGACCGGGCAGCCCCAGGTATTCTTGCGCGGACATCCCTCATGATGAGTAGACCAACGCCCTGAATGGCCAAAATAAAAGCTAGCGCCGCGAACACGGTATGAGTGGGGTACGGTAATGCCTGTGCGAATACGCTACCCATCAGAGCGCCAACAGCGCTGCCGATGGCAGGAGTGAGGGCATTCACGACCGCGCCGCGCTTGTGGTTGAGGTCAATCAAGGCTGCGCCTACCGCTGGAACAGCAGCTCCTGTCGACACGCCTTGAATCAGCCTGCCAAGCACTAGATCCGTGAAGCCATCAGCTACACCCAGCATGTACATGGCCACCAATTGCAAAACAGTCGTCCACAACAGTACTGATCGACGACCGACATAGTCGGACAGCCGTCCAAACACTAGCAGTCCGGCGAGTACTGATATGGCATAAATACTGAAGATAAAGCTGATGCCCATCGCAGTGAAATGCCACTGGTCCTGATAGATCGGATACAACGGCGTAGGTACGCTGGATCCAGCCAGGAAAGTCACTGTGATGGAAGCAAGCAGCCCAAAACGAGTCCGCGGGCCAAGACGCTGCTTGTCGTCATTGGCAATGCTTATTCCAGGGGTTATCAGAATCTGGTCCATGACTTGTGCTCACAGTAAGCGGTTGATCAACAGGCATACGCCCATCGCAAATACCAGTGTTCCCGTCCCGAAGCGCACGGCTCGCCAAGGGCGAGCGCGTGCAAAGGTGATGAAAGCCATGCGTCACACTGAAGCCAAAAGCGAATAGTTGATCGCTTTTGTAGCGTCAGCTTGTGGATTAGAAATCGCATCGAGCATACGCCCTACGACTTTTCCGCCCTTGATCAAGGCAGGGGCGTCGTGACTTGGAAGCAGGAATTTGCTGTCTGCAAGCGCCCTCTTGAGAGCTCTCTTTTCATCCAGTGTGGACATGGCACGATTCGCTGTAATCGTCGGCTCATGGGACGCTTGATCGAGAATGGGCTCAATCAATTGGTCGTGGATGTCATAGGCGATGTCGCCGCAGATATTCGCCATTCCTTCGTCAGTTTCGACCAGGACCGATATCGAGCCTGGCGTGTGTCCCCCTGACAGTCGAACTGCTACGCCAGGGATAACCTCTTCTTCGAACGTGCCGTCGACATCGAACAGGCGAATTGCGCCTCGAGTGTGGAGACGATCAATCAAATGCTTGGTATCAGCCGCGGTGTACATGAGCGGTCCCATGATGCCGGATGCAGCGAACTCCAGCTCACGACGGGAGATGCCGACAGTAGTCGCCATCGGGAAGAGATCAGTCATGCCGACATGATCGATATGAGCATGCGTGTGGACGATGTGCCGGATGTCTTTCATCCGCAACCCATGCTGGGCCAGATGGTATTCAAGCGTCATTTGCGGCGTCACTTCGTACGTCAGTCCATATTCTTCATACTGCTGGGCATTGCGTGACCCCGTATCGACCAGGATCGGTTCCTCCCCTCCAGTAATAAGAAAACCCAGAACCGGGATGGTGACGTGCTCGCCGGGGTTCCGGAACATGACCAGACCGCTCGAATCCATCTGCATGTTTCCGAGGTTAATAGGATGGATCTTCAGTGCCATGGTGATTCTCCTTGCAGGCGACGCTTGGGTTAAGACAGACCGTCAGGACGGGTAAGACCGTCTTGCACTGCCCCGTTAAGAACCGATCGGTTCAATATAGGGCGACCCAAACTCAGGCGCAAGAGAAAAAACCATTCGGTTCAAAAAGGTGATAGGTCTTGCTCAGAGAGCCCGCAACGCTTCCATGAAGTGGCTGACCCGATCGCCAGTCCCATCAGCAGGCAAGCAGCTTTCAACGCACACCCCAGAGAAAAACACCATGATGATGTCCGCAACAATCTCTGGAGCCAGTCGGGTCTTCTCAGCCCTTACGTTGTCAGCGATTTGCGGGAGCAGGCGACGATGACAATCCACGAGCAGTTGACGGACCTGATCGGAAAGCACGGGAAACTCACGTAGCGCATTGACCGAAAAGCAGCCCATACACCCGTTAGCTTGAGGGTCGCCAAGCCGAAGAAAACGCTCGATATTTGCCCATCCTTGCGGCTGAGCAGTCAGGATTTCTGGTGCTCCGCGGTTTGCGTAGTAATACGCCAAAGCGCTCAGAAACAGATCATCCTTATCCTTGAATTCTGAATACAGGCCTGACTTATTCACGCCCGTAGCCTGCTCAAGATGATGAAGAGAGGTGCCGGAGTAGCCGTACTGCCAGAACACGGGCAGTGCCTTCTCCAGAACCGTCTCACGATTGAATTTTCGAGGGCGTCCCATTTTCGGTACCTAAACGGTCGACATGATCCCAGTATCGAACCGTTCGGTTGGATAGGAAAGCGATTTCTATCCGACTCGCCTAGCATCGCGGCGAACGGCTTGCGGGGGAACCCCAAAACCTCGGATGAAGACCTCGCGCATGTGTCGACGATCCCTGAACCCGGTTTCCCTTGCTACCGTGTCCAGGCTATGGCGACTCTGCTCGATCATTAGCCGAGCTGCCTCTAGTCGTAGACTCTCCACCGCTTTCGCAGGTGATTGACCAGTTTCGGCAGTGAAGACGCGCGTGAATTGCCTTGGGCTCAGATGAACAACTTCCGCGAGCTCTTCAACACTCAGTGCCCTGTTCAAATGCTTACGTGCATAATCCAAAGCGCTCTGAATGCGATCAGACTTGGGCGCCAGAGCAAGCAATTCAGAGTGCTGAGACTGCCCTCCTGATCGGCGTTGGTGCATTACGAGCTTATGGGCCACCGATTTCGCAAGCTCCGTTCCCAAATCCTTCTCCACCATCCCCAATGCCATGTCGAGGCCCGCGGTCATTCCTGCAGAGGTCCAAACAGGGCCGTCCACAATGAAGATTCGATCCTCTTCCACCTCAATGCTCGGGTGCATGCTTTGAAGAGTCTTGGCATATGCCCAATGAGTAGTCGCACGTCGGTTATCGAGGACACCCGCTTGAGCTAAGACGAACGCTCCTGTGCAGATGCCCGCGATGCGCCTGGAGCCCTGGGCAAATCCCTGCACGCTGGACAGAACCTCTGCAGCGGGAGGCGTAAGCGGAGTGAGTGTACCTGTGATCATCCAGCTATCTGCAAGCCCTGGATCATCCAAAGCCAGCGTATCGATGTGCATACCCAAGGATGATCGAATGGTCCCTCCTGACACCGAGTAGTTCTGAATCCGGTACACAGGCTCGCCCGCGACCATGTTCGCGAATTCAAAAACCGCCTGGGTGGCCAGAGACATCACCTGAAATCCATCCGTGACCAAGTAGCCGATTCGATGCATAACCGTGCTCCGATTGCGACGTCCTAAAACATGACCATATGCGTCGTTTAAGACAAATCTATTTTTTTGCATCATGGCTCCACACCCAAACAACGGAGCTGGACCATGACTCAGGAATACAAAGGCACCGCCCTGATCACAGGCGCATCCACCGGCATCGGCGCAATTTTCGCAGACCGCCTGGCTCAACGTGGTTATGACCTGATTCTGGTCGCCCGCAATCGTGATCGCCTGAACGCTCTTGCGAGCCGCATCACCAACGAGACTCAGCAGAGCGTTGAAGTCTTCCCCGCAGACCTGGCCAACGCAGCGGACCTGGCGCGAGTGGAACGCAAATTGCGCGAAGACGCCAGCATCAATCTGTTGGTTAACAACGCAGGCATCGGTACTCACACCCGTTTGCTGGACAGCGATGTGGAGCGAATGGCCGAGATGATCAGCCTCAACGTCACGGCACTCACTCGACTGACCTACGCCGCAGTTCCGGGCTTCATCGCTCGCCAACAGGGCGCAATCATCAATATCTCATCAATCGTCAGCCTGGCACCGGAAATTCTGAATGGCGTGTATGGCGCAAGCAAAGCCTACGTCACGGCCTTCACTCAGTCGCTGCACAAGGAGCTGACAGAACAGGGCATCAAGATTCAGGCGGTACTGCCAGGAGCTACGGCTACCGATTTCTGGGAAATCGGGGGACTGCCCGTCGAGAACCTTGATCCCAACATCGTGATGTCAGCAACCGATCTGGTGGATGGCGCCCTTCAAGACTTCGACAACGGTGTCCTGATCTCCATCCCCTCCATGCAGGACATACAGCATTTCGAGCTGTACGAAAGCAGCCGCAAGGCGCTGTTCGGACATCTCTCCAGCAACAAACTCGCTCCGCGTTACGACGTTTAATCAATCAATTGAAGGGATACAAATCATGAAAACTAGCGCGAACACCATCTTCATTACTGGCGGCACCTCGGGCATCGGCCGCGCTCTGGCCGAAGCGTTCCACCAGCGTGGAAACAAAGTCATCATCGCGGGCCGACGCCAATCGCTGCTGGATGAAATCGCCAGCTCCAATCCCGGCATCGACACCGTTCAGCTTGATATCAATGATCCCCAGCAGATCAAGGATGTCGCACAAGAGGTTATCCGTCGCCATCCCTCGCTGAACGTCATCATCAACAATGCCGGCATCATGCCTTTCGACAACCCAGGCTCTGGCGATTATGACGATGAGCAGGCGGTAGGGCTGCTGCAAACCAACCTGCTGGGCCCGGTGCGTGTTAGCGCAGCGTTTGTAGAACATCTCAAGCGCCAACCCGATGCCTACATCATCAACAACAGCTCGGTACTGGCCTATCTGCCACTGGCCGCGACAGCCCTCTATTCAGCGACCAAAGCGGCGATTCACTCCTACTCGCTATCGCAACGTTTTGCCCTGCGCGATACCAGCGTCAAGGTTCTGGAAATCGCACCGCCATGGGTCGACACCGATCTGATTCACAAAAGTGGTGATGAACGCGCCATGCCGCTGGACGAATTCATCCAAGAGACCCTGGAAAAACTGGAGACAGCGACAACCGAAGTCCTGGTTGACCGCGTCGTACCAATACGAGCCAACCAAGGGCCAAACGAGCATGAACTGATCAACCAGTTCAACGAGGCACTGGCCGCAAACCCTATCCCTGTCGCCTGAACAGCGATGCAAAAATCGTTGATGTCATCGCGCAGGTCTCGCTGCTGACCTTGACGAACTACCTGAACAACGTGGCGAAAACAGATATCGATTTCCCACCGAAAGCGATCTGATCGGACGCCTAACTTAAGCGACGTGTGCGCGCCTCCTAAAACGATCAGCCATTCCGTGAATGGCTGATCGCCTCAACCTTCAGCGAAACGGCGAAAGTCTTCCTCGGGTTAGCTAGTTTTTGAGGCTTACGAAGGGAGTTAGCCTGACATCACTCTCTGACCTGTAAAGGACAACCTCATATGAAAGCCGTAGTTTTCCAAGAAGCTGGTTTGCCGATCCAAAACGCTCGTTCCCTGTTCGAAACGGACCTGCCGAAGCCCACCCCAGGTGCTCGAGATCTGCTTGTCGAAGTGAAGGCGATTGCGGTGAACCCGGTAGATACGAAGGTGCGAGCCCGCAGTACCAGCCAAGAGGTCCAAGTGCTGGGTTGGGATACCGTTGGTGTCGTCCGTGAAGTAGGCAGCGACGTTTCACTGTTCAAAGTTGGCGACGAAGTTTTTTACGCCGGCGCGATCGATCGTCCTGGTAGCTACAGCGAATTTCACTTGGTGGATGAGCGCATCGTCGGCCAAAAACCACGTAGCCTGGACAATGCCAGTGCCGCAGCCTTGCCGCTGACCTCCATTACTGCCTGGGAGCTGTTGTTCGATCGACTGGGCGTTCAGGAGAACGGTGGTAAAGGACAAAGCCTGCTGGTCATCGGCGCCGGTGGCGGGGTTGGCTCGATCCTGGTCCAGCTGGCCCGCAAACTTACCCAACTCACCGTCATCGGTACAGCGTCGCGGCCAGAGACCCAGTCTTGGGTACAAGAACTGGGCGCCCACCATGTGATTGATCACTCCGCCTCGATCCCGCTGCAGCTTGAAAACCTGAAACTCAACCCGGTCGACTACGTTATCAGCCTGACCCACACCGAAACCTACCTGCACCAGATCGTTGAGGTGCTTCGCCCGCAAGGCAAACTGGCGCTGATTGATGACCCAGCACAACTGGACGTCATGCCACTCAAGCGCAAATCGCTTTCGCTGCATTGGGAACTCATGTTCACGCGCTCTCTGTATCAAACCGCAGACATGATCAAACAGCATGAATTGCTGAACAGAATTTCCGAGCTGGTCGATAACGGCGTCATCCAGACCACCATTGGGGAACACTTCGGCAAAATCGGCTCAGATAACCTGAAGCGCGCCCATGCTCTGATCGAGAGCGGTAAAGCCAAAGGCAAGATCGTTCTCGAAGGTTTCTAACCCGCAGATACGCTCAAGGACAAGCATATGAAAGCTTTCTTCCAAGCCACTGGCGTGGCTGTCGCGGTCTCGCTCAGTGCAATGGCCATGGCCGATACCGCCTCGGGCACAGGCACCAACCCCGAACGTGTTTTCGCTTTCAATGGCGCCATGCCTACAGGCGTGACCGTCACCGAAACGGGTCGGATCTTCATCAACTTCCCTCGTTGGGGAGATGAAGTACCCTACACCGTGGCGGAGATTAAACAGGGCCATCTGGTTCCTTACCCGGACCTGAAAACGAATGTGGAAAACGCCAAGGATCCGGCCGCCGGGTTCATCAGCGTGCAGAGCGTCGTAGCTGACGGTCAAGGGCGTGTCTGGGTATTGGATACAGCCGCTCCCGCCTTCTCCGAGCCCAAGGCAGGTGGAGCCAAGCTGATCGCAATCGACTTGAACACCAACAAGATCGTGAAAACAGTTGTGTTCCCGCGTGAAGTGATTCTGCCAACTACCTATGTGAATGACGTACGTTTTGATTTTCGCGTAGGTAAGGAAGGTACCGCTTACGTCACCGATTCGTCGGTAAAAGGGCCAGGTGGAATCATCGTGCTGGACCTGGCCAGCGGTACGGCAACCCGCCGCCTCAGCGGGGCCAAATCGACTTCCGTAGACCCTGAGTTCCGACCTGTCATCGAAGGGAAACCAGCACTCATCACACGCGACGCGCAGGGTAAATCAGGATTGCTGACCGTAGCCTCGGACGGCATCGCCCTGTCGAGCGATGGTAAGACGCTGTATTTCTGTCCGCTTTCGAGTCGACACCTGTATTCGGTTCCAACGGCTTTGTTGCGAGACCCCAATGTAAGCGAAGCCGAACTTGAACAAGCAGTTGTTGACCTTGGTGAAAAAGGCGCCTCCGACGGTCTTGAGGCTGATGCTAACGGTGCAGTCTATGCGGGGGATTATGAGCACAACTCCATCCGCAAACGCCTTGCCGATGGCACTTGGCAAACCGTGGTTGAGGATTCGCGAGTCCTTTGGCCGGATACGTTGTCGATCGGCCCAGACGGATATCTGTACTTCACTGCCAACCAGCTGCACCGCTCACCTGGCTTCAACGATGGCCAAGACAAACGGGTGAAACCTTACAGCCTGATGCGCGTCAAGATCGACGCCAAGCCTGCGCAAACGCATTGATAAGGAAATGACATGCAAAAGCACATTCGCTTGGGCTACATCGACCTCAGCTTCCATGCCGCTAGCGCAGCGCTTGTGCAGCGTACGCTAGAGCGACATGGTTATCTGGTGGACGTCAGCACAGCGCCTCATGAGGAAATGTTCCGGTTGTACAGCGAAGGACAGGTAGAGATGCTCGTATCAGCCTGGCTGCCAGCCAGCCACGGTGCCTACCTGGCAGCTTGCAAGAAACCGAGCACTTCCCTTGGAGTTCTATACAACCCATTCTGCATTTGGGGTGTACCTGATTATGTACCGGAGGATCAGGTCGCTACGATTGCAGACCTGCTGAGGCCGGATGTTGCCCAGCGGATGAGCCGCCGCATCCAAGGCATAAACCCTGGTGCTGGTATCAGTCGCTTTTCCAAAGCCATGGTGACGCAATACGCGTTGGATGCTGAAGGCTACTTTTTTGCGCAAGGCACCGAGGCTGATTGCTTCAATCGTTATGAGCAATCCTATGCCGAGCGGGAATGGTTTGTCGTGCCGCTGTGGCATCCTCAATATTTGCACCATGCCTATCAAATCCGAGCCCTAGATGAACCGCTCGGGCTGTTGGGTGGTGAAGATCAAGCAACGCTCATTGCCGCCAGTGACGTTGTGCAAGAAATGCCGAAAGAGCTGATTGAGGACCTAATCTCGCTACAACCTGGCAATGCCGCGGTCAGTGAGCTTGATTTTCTTATCCGTCACAAAAAGCTTTCAGCCTTGGAAGCTGCAGACATCTGGCTCGCACGTCAGTCGGCACCGGCGGGAGCTTGAATCAGTAGCAGGGCCCCGTGCCCCGCCACTGAGCCCCGACTAGCTTTCGAAACGTTTTGCTAGAAAGGCTCTAAGCGATTGGATGGCCGGCGTGAGCGATGTGCGATGGGCACATACCAGCTGAAGCGGCGCCGGCTGCCCATAGCTTTCCGGGAATAGCTCAACCAGACGGCCGCTACGAAGATCCTCAGCAACATCGAGCCTGGACTTGTAAACGATCCCCAATCCGGCGACAGCCCAACGTCGAACAATGTCGGCATCATCGCTGATTCGATCACCCGTCACCTGAACCGTCCGCACTCCCTGTGGAAAATTGAAGCTCCAACGCTCGTAAGTTTGCTCGCCCATTACATATCTCAGGCAATTATGCCCGCTCAACGCCTCAGGAGATTCCGGCATACCATGACGCGCGAGATACGCCGGCGAGGCGCAGACTGTTCTGCGGTTCATCGGTGCGAGCGCTAAGGACACCAGGCCCGAGTCACTCAACTGTCCATACCTGATACTAGCGTCCAGATGTTCCCCCACCAGATCGGCCACCTGATCACTAACCCGCAATTGCAGACGTACCATGGGGTGCGTTTGCTGAAACTCATCTAGCCATGGGAGCAACACGTTCCTGCCGAGATCAGATGGCATCGACAAACGAATAGTGCCAGCGATCTCGTCACGGCCCTGGGTCAACGCTACCTCACCATTATCAAGTGCTTCCAAGGCTTGCCGCGCGTGCGGCAAGTAGCGTTCGCCATCATCGGATAATCTCAACCGACGCGTCGAGCGAACAAACAATCTCGCGCCCAAGTTGCTTTCCAGACGCTGAATGGCACCGCTCGCCAAGGCGGGCGAGATGTCAAGCAACCGCGCCGCGGCGGAGAAACTACCCGCAGCAGCCGTCGATACGAAGACCTGCAGATCATCGATTCGTATGATTTTCTTCACTTTGACGAAATTCTTTACGTGATGGCGAGGTTTTTCAGCGTAATGGGAAAAATGATCATTGCCCAGCCCTTCAAACAGGAACTTGCAATGACCTTCTCTAAACGATTTGTACTAACAGCTGTGATGGCAGGCTTGATCGGTGTAGCCCACGCCGAAGTGCCGCCAACCCTTCACGTGGTAGCCCAATCGGCAAATGCCGTATGGAATGCGGTGGCTGTGGACAGCGCCGGAAGCCTATACGTATCGGGCCCAAAATGGACTGGCTCAGCGGGGCCATCCGTATCGAAGCTAGACCCAGCAGGCCAGCCCCATCCCTTTCCAAATGAGCGCTGGAATAGCAATGACGCAACCATTCCGGCCGAACAGCGCTTCGTCAATGTCAATGCAATGCGTGTTGATGACAATAGCCGGCTGTGGATTGTCGATGCAGGCGTAACTGACTTCGGCGGTAAAGTCATTCCAGGTGGTGCAAAGGTCGTGGTCGTTGACCTAAAAAGCGGCGAAGTGATCAAGGTCATCCCATTCGACAGCAGCATCGCTCAAGAACATAGCTACATCGACGATATCCGCCTCAATGGCAAGCATGCCTACCTGACGGACGCTGGCGTTCCTGGCATCGTTGTCTTGGACTTCGAAACCAACAAAGCCCGGCGCGTCTTAACGACCAGTCCTGCTGTACGCGCACCCAAGAACCGCGACATTATCCTGAGCGGCAAAGTAGTCAGAGCGCCAGATGGGACAGCATTGAGGGTGCACTCCGATCCCCTTGAAGTATCCCCGGACGGAAAATGGCTCTACTTTGCACCGTTGGAAGGCCCTTGGCACAAGATTGAAACGCGCTGGCTGGATGACGCCAACCTGCCTGAGGCTGAGCTCATCAAACATGTCGAGTTCTGGCGAGACCTGCCGCCGGTCGGTGGAACAGTCATGGACAGCAAGGGCAATTTCTACTTCAGTGACCTGGCTGAGGATAGCGTCAAGCGAATCGCCACTGACGGCACCATTCAGACCATTGCACTGGACAGTCGCCTGCACTGGGTCGATGCACCGGCGTTCGACAACCAGGGCAGATTGTACTTGCCGGCAGCACAAGTTGATCGAGTAGGCTTGTTCAACAATGGCGCATCGAAGGTCGAGCGACCACTGAGCGTCTATCGTATAGACCCTAAGTAACCTCACTGCACCCGTTTCAGAGCCGATGCCTTGTGCATTGCGAGCTCTGAAACGGGTTTATCGAAAAGCCTCCGCCAACCTTTATGGTTTAGGTCCGGCGGGAGCGCGAAGCTAATGCAGAAACCACGACCCCCAAAACCACCAGGCCGAGCCCGGCAAGGAACATGGTGGAAACGGTCGCACCAAAAGCCAAGCAAGAGAACACTGTTCCAATCAGGGGTACCCCAAGGGTGAAATTTGACATGCCAAACGTCGAAATTCGCCGTCCGTACTCCGCAGAGATCACAAAGCACGCCGATGTCGCAATCGGACCAATGAAAAACAATTCCTCAGCCAGTTTCCTATCCAAGACAAGGGATGTCGGTGGGCCTTCGCTGACATATGCTGCAATCGCCAACGGTATGGTAGCCAAGAGCATCTGCCACGGGGCAAGCGCCAGAGGCGGGGTCACCCACCGATGACGTTTCACGTGAAGGATGACAATTGCCCAACTGACCGCTGCAAGAAGCAGGAATATTGCCCCCAACACTGTTTCCCCGTTTGTCCATTCGAGCTCTCCTGGGGAGCACACAGCCGCGATCCCTGACATCCCTATGACAAGCCCTGCAATCTGCAACCGAGAGGGCATTTCACTGAACATGACCCAGGCGACAACCACACACCACAGTGGCGTTGTGTATGCCAAGAGCACAGCGCGGCTAGTATCGACATGAACCATCGCCACCATACCCAGACCTGTGAAAGCCATCATCTGCAACAAACCCACGCTTGCGATGATTGGCATATCCCCTCTAACGGGAAGCTTGAGCTGTCCTCTCGCGACCAGATAAGCAACAAGACAAACCGCGGCACTGGCGAAACGAATGGTAGCCAGCCAGAGCGGAGGTACGTCATGCAATGCAAGCTTAGTAACCGGCCAGCTACTTCCCCACAGAAGCACCATGACACCAAGCCAAACGTAAGTTGAAGATATCCCGAAATTCTTGGAGCGAGTCTTAAACACTTGCTGGGTTGAAGCGCGCATGGTGCCACCTCGTTGCAATCTAGTTACGTAGCACCATGATATTTTTGAGCACGCGAAAAAACGTACCTATCTCTTCCTCAAAAGTAGAAATACCGGTACATTTCATTGGAAAGCTCTCATGCAGAGGAAAAATTCACCATGAGCCGCTCAAAGCTCGATGACGCTAGCCTGCGTATCCTTGATGCACTCCAAGAAAACGCGGAGTTAAGCAATGCCGAACTCGCTGAAATGGTAGGGCTTTCAACTTCGCCGTGCTGGCGACGTGTCTCAGAGATGAAGGTAAGTGGGGTCTTGCGAGGCGCCGTTACACTAGTTGATCCTGCAGCGCTCGGCCTTGCAATAAATGTATTCGTACACGTGTCGCTCAAACTCCAGGACAAGCAGTCTCTAGAAGTATTTACGAACGCGATCAGGGAGCGCCCAGAGGTGATGGAGTGCTATTTGATGAGCGGCGAGGCGGACTTTATGCTGAGGGTGGTAAGCGAAGACCTGACAAAGTATCAGACGCTACTGCTTGACTGTTTGACGACCATACCCGTTGTGGCAAGCATCAAATCGAGTTTCGCACTTAGCCAAGTTAAATATACGACTGCACTGCCCACGAATCACTTGAGAGGGCGCACTTCAGCGAGCAATAACTAACGTTCGTTCTATCTTTCGCTCCTCAACCGAGGAGTGAACTCTTCCTCCATTTCCTTGATCCATCGACTCAGCGTTGGGACGGCAATATTTAGGGAAAATGTGGCGCTAGTAAAATGACTGGCTTCAGCCACCGCCAAGAACACTTAAAAGTTCTGGCCTCCACTAACTTATGTCTCACCTGAGAACCTGAAAAGTCCGAAACCAAACTGAGACGCTACGTTAGCTTAGAGCTCATGGCAAACCGTTTCCAAGCCAGAAGTTTGGGTTTACAACAGTCTCCACCTGTACAGCAGAAGCAGCTGGAGCCAAGCGAAAAACCTGGACACTCGCTTTGCCGTCGATAGCCGCGCTTAAATTTTTAAACGCCTCACCGAGTGTATGTTGAGTCAGCGCATCATCATTTTGCCAAAGCTCAAGCATGGTCCAGTGGCCTTGAGTGTCCATGTTTTCAAAAAGACGATAATGAAGACACCCGTGCTCTGACTGCGTCGCTTCGACAGCTATTAGCAGAGCGCTGTGAACCTCAGCTACTGATGATGGATCTGCGGGGATATGCGCTACAACGGTAATCGTACTAGTCATGCCGAGCACCCAGTTTGTTGATACCTTAGCTTGATCACTTCCACTAGCACGTGAAACCCAAAGGGTAGCGAAACAGTTTCAACAAATTGACGAAAGTCCCTTTGTTGCTCCTGGATGTAGCCCGCGCGTTCAAGGGTAGGAGCAGCCTTACTCCTAACGTCTGCTCTGGCAAGCATCGCACTCCGGAAGGTCGGATCTATCGGCAAAACGGTGCGCTGAGCTACCTGAGATGATTGGACAAGAACCTGAGCCGAAAGCGAAAGAGCTCGTGCAGCTTCGCCAATAGCATGGTCATCAAGGGAGTCGAATAGATCCCGCCAACAAACGAGCGACACGCCGCTCATGCAAACAAATTGGAGATGATCATGAAAAAATTCATTGTTGCACTCGCCTTAATGACCCCGGCCGCTTTCGCGGTAGCACAAGGCAACAATCCGGACACAGACGCTCACCAGTACCGCTACGGTGACGTGATTGACGTGGATAAAGTAGTCTCGCAAGACGTTGTGGATCAGTCCGAAACTTCACAGGCGCTGGAAACGGTGAAGCTGGTGTACCGTGATCACGCGGGGGTAGAGCACGACCTTTACTACAAACGCGTCGCTGAAACTCACCAAGACAGCTGATATACGATTTGGTGATTGGCCCGTCGCAATGCGCCGGGCCCACCGCGAAGTCAATCCGCATCCTTAGCGAGCCTAGCCTCCAATTCACCCAGCTTTCGCTCTCGCCGATATTGTCCAGGGGTCTGCCCCAGCACATCCTTGAAGACTTTGCTGAATGACGCCTGCGTTTGGTAACCCACCTCCAAAGCGATATCACTCAAACCAGAGTCCGTCTTTGCCAACAGCAAGCATGCGATTTCCATCCTGATTCGAACCAGCAAGGTTCCCGGAGGACAACCTGCTATGCGCGTAAAGGCCCTAATAAAGCTGGCGCGCGACATGTTGGCCATTTCTGCCATGCGCTCAACGGTCCAGGCATCTGAGGGATCCTCTAACAACGCATGCCATACCTTGGATAGACGCCGGTCGGCCAGAAGACAGATGCTACTTTCAACAGGTGGGCTGGTATCCAGCCATGACCGCAGAACCATTGTGAACAGCGCGGTAGTCAGGGCATCAACTATAGACCGAGCTCCATGGTGGTTGACTTCGGCTTCGCTACGAATCAGTCCAGTGATTGCAGAGAGCGCAGAAGCGGACTGTGTTGAACTCAAGCTGACATGGATGTACTCAGGCAGCGCCTCGAAAAGTGATGAGCCTGGCTGGTAAATAAACCTCCCACATAGCAGATCCAAGGGCTCACCTTCGCCTTTTAACCGATGCAAGGGTAAAAGCCCCTCGCGAACGACCACCGGACGATTTGGCTGATCAACATCCGAATCACTTTGAAGCCAGTGGTCGGTGCCGTGTGGGAGCAACAGGATGTCGCCCGCGTTGAGTTCTATAAGGCTGTGGTCAGGCAAGCGTAATTGGCAGCGGCCTGAGAGGACGATGTGGTAACGCGCAGTACCGAGCTCATCCGGCTGATGGCCAATCGACCAACGCCCCGCAAAATGGCAACGCAGATCCATGCTGCCGCGCACATCAGCAAGCGTGATGAGTTTGTCTAACGTCGTCATGGTCATCTCTTCAGAAGGCTATCCGGGCGCAATTTAAACCAACCCAGGGGAAAGCGCAGTCGCCAAAGGCGATGAGTGAGACGATTGGCAAAAAGGCGGAGCGCATCCGGCAAAATCGCGAAGCGGAATCTTCTTAGGATGGACTCATCTTGAAACCACAAGGAATCACACCATGAGTCCCTTTCAACTGCTGGTCATTGCAAGCCGCCTGGATAAGCTTGGAATTCATCTCGTTCGCTTTGGCGTGGCCATTGTTTTCCTGTGGATTGGTGCGTTGAAATTCGTGCCCTACGAGGCTGACAGCATCACTCCATTTGTGGCAAACAGCCCATTCTTCTCGTTCCTCTATGCACACCCAGAGGCCTATCGGGAGCACTTCACGCATGAAGGCCAGCTCGACCTAGCGCAGCGTGCTTGGCAAGTTGCCAACCATACCTATGCCTTCTCAAATGGACTGGGCGTGGTCGAGATCAGCATAGGGTTTTTGGTATTGGCTTACCTTGTCTCACCGAAGCTGGGGCTCGCGGGAGCTGTGCTCGCTTTCCTCACACCCATCGTGACGCTGTCGTTCCTGATCACAACGCCTGAAGCGTGGGTAGCGAATCTAGGAGATGCTCAATTCGGCTTCCCGTACCTTTCTGGAGCTGGACGCTTGGTCTTGAAGGATGTGTTGATGCTGGCAGGTAGTGTGTTGATGATTGCTGACTCTGCTAAGCAGCTAATTAATGGCACCAGCCTGATCAATCTGGATAAGAAGAGAGTGAGTGGTTAGGTAGCCCTCCCGCCCCGAGCCAGCGCTACGCGCGGTCGAGAAAAAGGTATCCATGGGTCGATCGCGGTCAGTAGTGACCGGCTGCTTTCGACCCATAGCGGACGTAGTCGTACCTGACTATTTGCCGTTCGGCGAGCCACATTCACTCATGAAAGAGCAGACTCATTTGCCCTAGTGCTGCGGCGAATGCTACTGGCGTCGGGCTCTCCTGCCATTGCGCGATAGTCCCTGGCAGCACCAGCCATGACTGCTTGCGCCGTGTCCAGATATGCGTAACTGGCTCGAAAACGCATTGCTCCTCAAGCTCCTTGAGATACCCTCCCAGCGCCCGGTCGTTTCGATACCTTACGACGTCGAAGTCAACAGGGGTGCCTGACACGAGTAGCTCGGTAGCCACGCGCTGAAAGCTAACGTCGCCCCTGTGAAGCGCAGCCATCACAGTCCAAACCACGTTCATCCCTTTTCGTACTTGGCGCTTCCAGGTGTTGAAGCCCAGCACAGCAAAAATGACTAGCGCTAGAGAGGTGACGGCTTGTGCCGCGGTGGACCAGGCGCCCACCAGCCGCAATTATGTCCTTCATCTCGGCAGCGCTAATCGCGGCTGACGCCAATTGCTGCAGTGAGCAGCAAAAGCGTAGCGGCTAGGCACCAAAAGCCAAAGGCATAAGGATTTCTCATCCCGGATTCACTTTGGTATCGTTGAATCTAATAATGAAAAAAGCTCCACCAGTAAAAACTGCGCGGGGCTTTTTGCTGTCAGGCTGGTGTGACGGTCAGTTAGATCACTGAAAAAAGGACTTCGTAGGGCCCGAATTTACTGGTGCCGGAGACAGGAATCGAACCTGCGACCTTCGCGTTACGAGTGCGCTGCTCTACCGACTGAGCTACACCGGCGTGTCCGCAAAGCTACCACCGCCGCCATCCATACGCAAACCCCTGTTTCCCTTCACTTATTACCCTGCGCCCCACCCTGCCCCGCCGAACCTGCACAGCCGCTGGGCGCAAGATCCTCTTCGATGTCGGTGCTGCACGTCCACCCGGTCGCCGCGCGGGTCAGTGTCAGGCGCTTGCCCACCACGTTCGCAGGCGCATCCGCTAGGGTGCAGACGATGCTACCGGTGCCTGCGGCGGCATTGCCGCTGGCAACGATGGCGCAGTGGTTGGTCGTGGGTTGCCCGCCTAGCGCGGTAACGTCGGCGACGTCCTTGCCTTCGTTCAGGCGCAGGTCCATTGGGGTCTTGAGCGCGGAGATTTCCAGCAGGCCGGCCGCTGCTTTGGTGCGGGCCTGGTGGTTGGTGTACATGGGGATCGCGATGGTCGCGAGGATGCCGATGATCGCGACGACGATCATCAGTTCGATGAGGGTGATACCGCGTTGCCCTTTCATAACAGGTTCCTTGTCGATTCGGTCAGGCCTCGAGCCGCTGGGCGGGCCGGGGTCGGCTGGGGCGCAGTAGAGCCCAATGGACACCTTTTGTCACCCCTGCGTGGCTGGACGTCGTGTCCGCTCAACTACTCTAGTGAGCGTCTGGAATTTCTGCCCTGGGATGGGCGCGGCAAGCTGTTACGGGGCTTGTCGGGTGTGGCAAGGAGCTGGCGAATGAAGGATTCGACTCGGTTGTATGCGTGGCGAGGCGTAGATGCGCAGGGGGCGCGGGTCAGTGGGCAGATGCAGGGGCGTAGCCCGGCATTCGTGCAGGCGGGGTTGTTGCGCCAGGGAATCAAGGGCGCGCGGGTGTGGCCAGCGGGTGGGCGAGGTTGGAAGCTGCCGCTGCGGCGGGAGAAGGTGGATGCGCCGGGGTTTTCGCGTCAGTTGGCGACGCTGTTGAAAGCGGGGGTACCGCTGTTGCAGGCGTTCGAGGTGATGGGGCGCAGTGGTGCAGACGCTGGGATGGTGCGGTTGCTGGGGCGCTTGCAGCAGGATGTTTCTGCAGGGTTGGGGCTGGCGGATGCGCTGCAGCGGCACCCGTGTTGGTTCGATGCGTTGTACTGCAACCTGGTGCGGGTCGGGGAGCAGTCGGGGACGCTGGATCGGCAACTGGAGCAGTTGGCAGACCTGCTGGAACGGCGTCAGGCGCTGCGGCGCAGGGTGCGCAAGGCGATGCTGTATCCGCTGATTTTGCTGCTGACGGGGCTTGGGGTGTCGGCGTTGCTGTTGCTGGAGGTGGTGCCACGCTTCGAGGGGATGTTTGCGGGGGTGGGCAAGGAATTGCCGGTCTTTACACGGTGGGTTATCGAATTGTCTGACGCGCTGGGGCGGCATCTGCTCGGTGTGCTGGGGATATTCGGTGTGGCGGGGCTGGCGGTGCGCAAGCTGTATCGGGAGCACTTGCCGGGGCGCTTGTGGATGATTCGCCAGGCGCTGCGGGTGCCGGTGTTCGGGCGCTTGTTGAGCCATGCGGCGTTGGCGCGCTTCGCACGCAGCCTTGGGACAGCCTATGGTTCGGGGGTGGCGTTGCTCGATGCGCTGGAAACCGTGGCGGCGGCGAGCGGCGATGCCTTGCACGAGCGGGCGATCCGCCAGTTGCGTCAGGGCATGGCCAATGGCTTGGGACTGCATCAGGCGATGGCGCTGGAGCCGTTGTTCGCGCCACTGCTGGTGCAGTTGACGGCGATCGGTGAGTCGAGCGGCACGCTGGAAGCGATGCTGAACAAGGCGGCCTGTCATTACGAGGAACAGGTCGGGCAGGCGCTGGAGCAGTTGACCAGCCTGCTGGAGCCAGCCATCGTGCTGGTCCTCGGTGTTGTGGTGGGTGGCCTGGTGGTGGCCATGTACTTGCCGATCTTCCAGTTGGGTAGCCTGATCTGACATGAATCTGTGGACTTTTCTTGCCGACCAGCCAGGGTTCTTCCTGGTGAGTGCAGCCGTGCTCGGGCTGCTGGTGGGCAGCTTTCTGAATGTGCTGGTGCATCGGTTGCCGCTGATGCTCGAACGCCAGTGGCAGAACGAGGCGCGTGAGGTGCTGGGGATGCCGGTGGAGGCGCATGAGCGTTTCGACCTGTACCTGCCGGCCTCGCACTGTCCGGGCTGCGGGCATCGGATTCGGGCGTGGGAAAACATTCCGGTGGTGAGTTACCTGGCCCTGCGTGGGCGCTGCTCGGCGTGCAAGGGGCGGATCAGCCTGCGTTATCCGCTGGTGGAGCTGGCCTGCGCGGGGCTGTCGCTGGTGGTGGCCTGGCATTTCGGGGTGAGCGTGCAGGCGCTGTTCGCGATGGTGCTGACGTGGTGCCTGCTGGCCCTGAGCCTGATCGATGCGGAGCATCAATTGCTGCCGGATGTGCTGGTGCTGCCGACGTTGTGGCTGGGGCTGGTGGTCAATGCCTTCGGGGTATTCGTGCCGTTGGCCGATGCGCTGTGGGGTGCGGTGGTCGGTTACCTGAGCCTGTGGTCGGTGTATTGGCTGTTTCGGTTGGTCACCGGCAAGGAGGGCCTGGGCTATGGCGACTTCAAGCTGCTGGCGCTGCTGGGCGCATGGGGCGGCTGGCAGGTGCTGCCGCTGACGCTGTTGCTGTCGTCGGTGGTGGGGGCGGTGATCGGGCTGTGCCTGCTGCGGCTGCGCAAGGCTTCGCTGGGGACGACGATGCCTTTTGGGCCCTATCTGGCAATTGCGGGCTGGATCGCATGGCTCTGGGGTGATGAAATATACGCTTCCTACATGCAACTGCTCGGATACTGATGACCACTGCTGCATTTACCCCCTGGATTCTCGGACTGACCGGCGGCATCGGCAGCGGCAAGAGCGCTGCCGCCGAGCGTTTCGTCGAGCTTGGCGTGCACCTGGTGGATGCCGACCAGGCGGCGCGCTGGGTGGTCGAGCCGGGTCGGCCGGCGCTGGCGAGCATCGTCGAGCGCTTTGGTGCGGGCGTGCTGCTGGATGACGGCACCCTTGATCGCTCGGCCCTGCGCCAGCAGATCTTTGCCGACCCTGCGCAGCGGCGCTGGCTCGAGCAACTGCTGCACCCGCTGATCGGGCAGGAGATCTTCAGCTACCTGGCCAAGGCCGAGTCGCCCTATGCGGTGTATGTGTCGCCGCTGCTGATCGAGTCGGGGCAGTACCAGAAGACCCAGCGCATCCTGGTGATCGATGTGCCGCAAGCGCTGCAGATCGCGCGCACGCTGCAGCGTGACAACACCAGCGAGGAGCAGGTGCAGGCGATTCTCAAGGCGCAGTTGGCGCGGGAAGAGCGCCTGCGCCATGCCGACGATGTGGTGGTCAATGACCGCGACCTGCCGTGGCTGCATGAGCAGATCGACCAGTTGCATGCCTTTTACCTGACTTTGCGAGGAGGCCAGCCTTGAGCCAGCCAATGACCGTCGATTGCCCGACCTGTGGCGCACCTGTGGAATGGAGCGAGAAGAGCCCGAACCGGCCGTTCTGCTCCGATCGCTGCAAGCTGATCGACCTGGGGGCCTGGGCGGCCGAGGAGCACAAGATTCCAGCGGCGCCGGAGTCGGAGGATGAGCTGTATTCGGGGGATCTTGAGCCTCGGCATTGATTTGATGAGGGGGTGGGGATGGCACCGGCTTTGCCGGTGATCGCGGGACAAGTCGGAGCGCCGAACCGCCGCCCCCACAGGGATTGGGCTGGTCTTTATTTTGAGCAAGCCAGTTGCTCCCACAGATCATTTCCACAGGGATTTTTAGAAAGGGTTCCACTGGGGTTTTAGAGGCGATTCAGTCCTTCCCCTCGCCCTCTTCATCCTTCCACGGGGCCTGCAGATAGCGGGTGCGGTTGAAGGTTTCCAGCCACTCGGGGCAGAACACCACCAGGGCGCTGATCACGGTGCCGTTGATGAAGGCCTCGGGGAATATCATCAGCCACAGGTAGCCGACGAAATCGCTGAGCCACTCGGGCATGGCGAACAGCCCGTCCAGCCATAGCACACCCAACGCGGCCATCAGGCACAGCAGGGTCGCCAGGGCGGCCGCGAAGAATCCCGAACAGAAGATATAGACGAACAGGTTACGCGGCTGGGCGCGTTCGACCAGGATCGCGCACATCTCGGTGACCAGCACCGGCAAGCCGATGATCAACAGGCCGTTGACGCCCAGCGCTGCCAGGTCCTGGCGGCCGAGGGCGAGCAGGCCGAGCTGGGCAAGAAAACCGCCGAGTATGGCCAGCGGCCAGTCCAGCAGGAGGGTCACGGCGGTCATGCCGATGAAGTGGTAGGACACGCCGGTGTCGAAATCGCGCCGCACCAGCCACAGCGCGAACAGGCCGAATACGGTGCCGAACAGCAGGTGCTGGCGGCGCGGGTCGCTGAACAGCTCGACCCAACGGGTGCGGCTGGCCGCCCAGATCAACAGGGGAACATAGGCCAGCCAGCCAAGCGTGAGACTGGTGGAGGACAGGACCTGTGCGCTGATCACCGCGACCTCGCGTGCATGCCGGATGCTTTCGAGTCTACACCCATTCCCTGATGACGATTCCCACGAACAAACAAGCCCTTATCCTTCACAATTGCAGGCTAAGCTTGTTCCCATGGATGACTCAGACTACCTGCGCCTGCTTACCATCCAGGCCGAACAAGCCAACGCGTTCCTGTCCAATGCCCGCAAATGGGAGCGTGAGCGTTGGGTCTGCCAGCGCCTGCTGCAAGGGTTGAACATTCCCTACCGCAGCGAGGACTTCACCCCGGCCGGCCAGGAGCCGCCTGACGTGCTGTTTCGCGATGCGGCGTTCGAGGTGTTCTTCGTCCTCGACGAAGGGCGTCGGCTCAACGACGAATGGCGCGAGGAGCTGCAGCGTCGGCGCAGTGCCTTCTCCCTGGCCCAACTGGTGCGCCGCGAGGCGCGCCCCCGGCGAATCAGCGCACAGGAGCTGCTCGCGCGCCTGGCCCCGACCCTGCGCAAGAAGGCGCACAACTATCGCGAGCGCGGGCTGGACTTGGGCGAGCTGGACATCATCGCCTTCGCCAGCCTCAAGCGCGAGGTGCTCGACCTCAACAGCCATTTCCCACCGCCCACCGAATACCTGCGCCAGGGCTGGCGCTCGTTGTCGCTGGTAGGGCCGACCTTCGCCCGGGTGCTGTTCGCCCACCCAGACGCGCCGGATTTCCTGCGCGGCAACCTGGGGCGCAGTATTCTGTTCGATGTCGGTATCAGTCTTTGATCGCGTGCCGGGTGTCTTTGCGATGGCGTACACTCGGCGGCGGAGATGAAAGGTATTATCATTTGTTTCACGTGCTTGCGATAACGCTGCAGGAAAGGTTGTAGCGTTCTCGTCATCCCAAGCGTCTACCCACGAGGCCCACCATGACCAGCCGCCTGAATCCGGAAGATCAGCGTCGCGTCGATGAGTATCTGCGAGCCCCCCAGCATCAAGTCGAGCGCAAGCCTTTCAGGCCCTGGCTGCTCCTTGCCCTGGTGGTGATCGTGACCATTGGTCTGGGCCTGTTGAGCCGCTTGCTGAGTGGACTGGTGCTATGAGCTGCCTTGCGCTCGCCCTCCTCTCTTGCACGCAGCGGCCGGACCTTGTGTCCAGGAATTCCGTAAAACTTGTGAGATATCCCCATGACTCATCGCATCGTGATTGTCGGCGGCGGCGCCGGCGGCGTGGAACTGGCGACCCGCCTGGGTAAGAGCCTCGGCAAGCGCAAGCGCGCCGAGATCACTCTGGTCGACGCCAACCTGACGCACATCTGGAAACCGCTGCTGCACGAAGTGGCTGCCGGTTCGCTGAACTCCTCGGAAGACGAGCTGAACTACGTGGCCCAGGCCAAGTGGAACCACTTCAACTTCCAGCTGGGGCGCATGAGCGGCCTGGACCGTGAAGGCAAGCAGATCCAGCTGGCCGCGACCCTCGACGAAGAAGGCCGCGAGCTGCTGCCGGCGCGCACCCTGGGCTACGACACGCTGGTGATCGCCGTAGGCAGCAACACCAACGACTTCGGCACCCTGGGCGCGGCGCAGCACTGCCTGTTCCTCGACAGCCGCAAGCAGGCCGAGCGCTTCCACCAGCAACTGCTCAACCACTACCTGCGCGCCCACGCGGGCGATCAGGCCAGCGAGCAGATCAGCGTGGCCATCGTCGGCGCCGGTGCGACCGGTGTGGAACTGGCGGCGGAGCTGCACAACGCAGCCCACGAGCTGGCGGCCTACGGCCTGGACCGCATCCAGCCCAAGGACATGCACATCACCCTGATCGAGGCTGGCCCGCGCGTGCTGCCAGCGCTGCCGGAGCGCATCAGCGTGCCGGTGCACAAGACCCTGGAGAAACTCGGGGTGACGGTGATGACCAACGCTGCGGTCAGCGAAGTGACCGAGGAAGGCCTGAAAACCGCGACCGGCGAAGTGATCCAGGCGAGCCTGAAGGTGTGGGCGGCAGGTATTCGTGCGCCAGGCTTCCTCAAGGATATCGACGGCCTGGAGACCAACCGGATCAACCAGCTGGTGGTGCGTCCTACGCTGCAGACCACGCGGGATGACGACATCTTCGCCTTCGGCGACTGCGCCGCCTGCCCGCAACCAGGCAGCGACCGCAATGTGCCGCCACGGGCGCAGGCGGCGCACCAGCAGGCTTCGATGCTGGCCAAGAGCCTGAAGGCGCGGCTGGAGAACAAGCCATTGCCGACCTACGCGTACAAGGACTACGGCTCGCTGGTGTCGCTGTCGCGGTTCTCGGCGGTAGGCAACTTGATGGGCAACCTGACCGGCAGCGTGATGCTGGAGGGTTGGCTGGCGCGGATGTTCTATGTGTCACTGTACCGCATGCACCAGATGGCGCTGTATGGGGTGTTCCGCACGGCGATGTTGATGATCGGCAGCAAGATCGGCCGCGGCACCGAGCCGCGCCTGAAGCTGCACTGATCAGCTGAGATCACGAGGGCCGCTTTGCGGCCCTTTTTGCGAGCACGTCGCCGCGCAGGTGCCGCAAGCTCTGGCGTGATCGGCAGGGCAGAGGCCAGGCAGGGTCAGTTGCATGGCCGCTCAAGGTGCGCGAGCAGACGCGAGACGGTGTCGGCCAGTGGCCCGGAGTTGTCGAGCACCAGCAAGCCGGGGTCGGCCTCGCGCGCTTCGCTGGCAAAGCGGGCATTACGCGCCAGGCGCGCCTCCACTTCCTCCTGCGACTCACGTCCCCGCGCCAGCAGGCGCTGGCGCAGGATGTCCTGTTCGACACTGAGCAGTACCACCTGCAAATTCGGATAACGCTGCCGCGCCGTGTTCAGGTAGCCACGCGAGCCGTTCACCAGCACGTCGTGCCCTTCCCCCAGCCACTGGTCGATGCCCCGTGGAATGCCGTAATGCAGGCCATTGGCCTGCCAGTGCAGGGCAAAGGCGCCGTCCCCGCGCATCTGCTCGAACTGTGCGGCGCTCACCGCCAGGGCGGCTTCGCCCATCGCTTCGGCAGACCGGGTGATGACCCGCCGGGCAATGCGATAGCCACGCGCTGTCAGTTGTTCGCGGGCGGCGTCCAGCAGGCTGTCCTTGCCGGATCCGGACGGCCCGATCAGGTAAATCAACCTGCCTGCCATCAGTACACCCTCTTCGCTTCTCGCCATACCTGCCGCACCGACGCGGATATCGCCACGGTCATGCAACCCTCACAGCACTGACCCTTTGGCACAATACGGGGCAAACCGATGCCGCTTTGCTCGGCTGTGCCGAGAATGAACACGGCAGCAGGCTGGTCGAATGATAATCGCTGGGAGGATATCCAGCAGCCCCTAGCGCGCCAAGTCGGCCGCTGCCACAGAGATTGTGGCTGGCCTTCAGATTTTGAACAGGACAGTTGCTACCCAGGAAAACAGCCGCGAGTTACGAAATGATTTTCTTGAGACAAAAGAAAAAGGGCATCTCATTCGAGATGCCCTTTTTACATGGTGGGTCGTGTAGGATTCGAACCTACGACCAATTGGTTAAAAGCCAACTGCTCTACCAACTGAGCTAACGACCCGGAAAATGGTCGGGGTGAGGGGATTCGAACTCCTGACATCCTGCTCCCAAAGCAGGCGCGCTACCGGACTGCGCTACACCCCGAAATTGGCTCCGCGACCTGGACTCGAACCAGGGACCCAATGATTAACAGTCATTTGCTCTACCGACTGAGCTATCGCGGAACTGAACTTCGTACAACTCTTACAGCTTCGAAGCTTGTGTTAGCTTCAATCTCTTTAGCGTTGTCGCTGCTGAGGTCGGCTATTCTACATTCTTCGTTTTGCTTGTCAACCACTTTTTTTTACCCAACTTACTGATTTGTAAGTTGTTTTCAGATCATCTTTACCGCCGGTGATCTGCGTAGTGCCTGACAGCGGGGCGAATATTAGGGGCACTCGTTTTTTTGTGCAAGCATTTTTTTCAAAATTTTCAGCGAGTTAGATCCAGCGCCGAAAAATCAGGGGTTTGCGGGGTTGCGCAGGTGCCATCGCGGGGCAAGCCCGCGATGGCAACACCGTCAGGCGAAGACGATCTCGTCGCCCTCCACCTTCGCCGTGATCGCGGCACCCGGCACGAACTGGCCACCGAGGATCAGCTGCGCCAGCGGGTTTTCGATCCAGCGCTGGATCGCACGCTTGAGCGGCCGTGCGCCGTACACAGGGTCGTAGCCAACGGCAATCAGCTTGTCGAGGGCCTCCGGGCTCAGGCTCAGCGACAGCTCGCGCTCGGCCAGACGACCGCGCAGGCGGCCCAGCTGGATCTCGGTGATACCGGCGATCTGTTCGCGGCCCAGCGGTTCGAACACCACCACTTCGTCGATCCGGTTGATGAACTCCGGACGGAAGTGCGAACCCACCGCATCCATCACCGCCGCACGTTGCGCCTCACGGTCGCCGACCAGTTCCTGAATCTGCGCCGAACCCAGGTTGGAGGTCATGACGATGACCGTGTTGCGGAAATCAACGGTACGCCCGTGGCTGTCGGTCAGGCGGCCATCCTCCAGTACCTGCAGGAGCACGTTGAACACATCCGGGTGCGCCTTTTCCACCTCGTCGAGCAACACCACCGAGTAGGGCTTGCGACGCACCGCTTCGGTCAGGTAGCCGCCCTCCTCGTAACCCACATAGCCTGGCGGTGCACCGATCAGGCGAGCGACAGAGTGCTTCTCCATGAACTCGGACATATCGATGCGCACCATGGCCTCCTCGGTGTCGAAGAGGAATTCGGCGAGCGCCTTGCACAGCTCGGTCTTGCCCACGCCGGTCGGGCCGAGGAACAGGAACGAGCCGCTCGGGCGATTCGGGTCGGACAACCCGGCACGCGACCGGCGCACGGCGTTGGCCACGGCAGTGACCGCCTCGTCCTGACCGATCACCCGCTCGTGCAGCAGGCCTTCCATCTTCAGCAGCTTCTCGCGCTCGCCTTCGAGCATCTTCGACACCGGGATGCCGGTCCACTTGGAGACGACCTCGGCGATCTCTTCCTCGGTGACCTTGTTGCGCAGCAACTGGTTCTCGGTCTTGCCGTGCTGATCGACCATCTGCAGGCTGCGCTCCAGGTCGGGGATCACCCCGTACTGCAACTCGGCCATGCGACTCAGGTCGCCTTTGCGGCGGGCGGCCTCGAGTTCCTGGCGAGCCTGTTCGATCTTTTGCTGGATCTGCGCCGAACCCTGTACCTCGGCTTTTTCCGATGCCCAGATTTCCTCGAGATCGGAATACTCGCGCTCAAGGCGCTCGATTTCCTCGGTGAGTTTTTCCAGGCGCTTCTTCGCCGCTTCGTCCTCTTCCTTCTTCAGGGCCTGGGACTCCACCTTCAGTTGGATCAGGCGACGGTCAAGACGGTCGAGCACCTCTGGCTTGGAGTCGATTTCCATGCGGATGCGGCTGGCGGCTTCGTCGATCAGGTCGATGGCCTTGTCCGGCAACTGGCGGTCGGTGATGTAGCGGTGGCTGAGCTTGGCCGCAGCGATGATCGCACCGTCGGTGATGGCCACCTTGTGGTGCACTTCATAACGCTCTTTCAGGCCGCGAAGGATGGCAATGGTGTCTTCCTCGCTCGGCTCCTCGACCAGCACCTTCTGGAAACGCCGCTCGAGCGCTGCGTCCTTCTCGATGAACTGGCGGTACTCGTTGAGCGTGGTGGCGCCAACGCAGTGCAGCTCGCCACGGGCCAGGGCCGGCTTGAGCATGTTGCCGGCGTCCATCGCGCCCTCGCCCTTGCCGGCGCCGACCATGGTGTGCAGCTCGTCGATGAACAGGATGATCTGGCCTTCCTGCTTGGACAGCTCGTTGAGCAGGCCTTTGAGGCGCTCTTCGAACTCGCCGCGATACTTGGCGCCAGCGATCAGCGCACCCATGTCCAGGGCGAGCAGGCGCTTGCCCTTGAGGCCATCGGGCACTTCACCATTGATGATGCGCTGGGCCAGGCCTTCGGCGATAGCGGTCTTGCCGACGCCGGGCTCGCCGATCAGCACGGGGTTGTTCTTGGTGCGGCGCTGCAATACCTGCACGGTGCGGCGAATTTCGTCGTCACGGCCGATCACCGGATCGAGCTTGCCTTCTTCGGCACGCTTGGTCAGGTCGACGGTGTACTTGTCCAGCGCCTGGCGCGATTCCTCGGCGTTGGCATCATTGACCGCCTCGCCGCCGCGCAGGTTGTTGATGGCGTTTTCCAGAGCCTTCTTGCTCACGCCCTGGCCAAGCAGCAGCTTGCCAACCTTGCTGTTCTCGTCCATGGCGGCGAGCAGCACCAGCTCGCTGGAAATGAACTGGTCGCCCTTCTGCTGGGCCAGGCGGTCAGCCTGGTTGAGCAGGCGCGCCAGGTCCTGGGACATGTTCACGTCGCCCGTGGGGTTCTGGATTTTCGGCAGCTGGTCGAGCTCTTTGGTCAGCGCCTTGCGCAGGCTGCTGATGTCGAAGCCTACCTGCATCAGCAGGGGCTTGATCGAACCGCCCTGCTGCTCGATCAGAGCCTGCAGCAGATGCACAGGTTCGATGGCCGGGTGGTCCATGCCAACGGCCAGGGATTGGGAATCGGATAATGCCAGTTGCAGCTTGCTTGTCAGTCGGTCTATTCGCATGGGGATACCTTCCTTTAAAGGGCAGGCGGAGCGATGGACAGCACCTGTAATGAAGAACCTGCCTGAGATGACCAATAGATAAGGCTGATTCTGGAAGATTCAAGCTTAGCGGGGTTGACCGAGGTCAGCCTGATGAACCGACCGAAACAGAAACGCCCCGGCAAGCCGGGGCGTTCTGGGAGATGACACGGAGTTGGTTTTTGAACGCTTAACGCACACCACTCTGACGCAGGGCCGCAGGCTGGAAGTCAGCCTTGTTGGCGCTGAAGGTGAAGTCGTAGGATTTTTTCTCCTCGTTCTTCATGCCCAGTGCCAGGTAACGGCCCGACTGCAGGTCATAGATCGCTTCGAGGGTGTACCACGGCACCTGGTTGTTGTAGTACGGCTGGGCATGCGCCTCGGACACGCGCCACAGCTGGTTGCGCCCGTCGTACTGGTCGATCACCGCGGCCTGCCAGGTATCTTCGTCGATGTAGAAGTCACGCTTGGCGTAGATGTGGCGCTGGCCTGGCTTCAGGGTCGCGACCACATGCCACACACGGCGCAGCTCGTAGCGGGCCAGGTCCTGGTTGATGTGGCCGGCCTTGATGATGTCGGCGTACTTGAGCTTCGGATCGTCGAGCTTGTAGGCGTTGGAGGCGATATACATCTCCTTCTTGCCTTCGAGCTTCCAGTCGTAGCGGTCCGGCGCGCCGTTGTACATGTCCAGGTTGTCGGAGGTGCGCAGGCCGTCGGCGGCGGTACCCGGGCCGTCGTAGGAAACCTGCGGCGCCTGGCGCACACGGCGCTGGCCGGCATTGTAGATCCAGGCCTTGCGCGGTTCCTTGACCTGATCGAGGGTCTCGTGCACCAGCAGCACGGTCCCGGCCAGACGCGCCGGCGCAGTCACTTCCTGCTTGAAGTAGAACAGCACGTTGCCCGGGTTGTTCGGGTCGTAGTCCTTCATCTTGTCGCGGAACACGAACTGGTCGTTGAAATACACCAGGCTGTAGGAACCGTTCTGCTGCGGCGTGGCCTGGGTGACCAGACGCGACACACTGCCACCGCGATAACGGGTGATGTGGTTCCAGATCACCTCGACACCGCTCTTGGGAATCGGGAACGGGATCGCGCCACGGAAGTTGTTCAGGCCGTTGCCGCCTTCGACCAGGGTGGTCTGGGTGGCGTTGGACTTGATGTCGGCGTACACGGCATCCGGCACGGTGGCGCCGCGGTGGGTCTTGTACACCGGCAGCTTGTAGGTGTCCGGATAGCGCTTGAGCATCGCCAGTTGGCCAGGGGCCAGCTTGTCCTTGTACTGGTCGGCGTTCGCGGCGGTGATGGTGAACAGTGGCTTTTCGCTGCCGTACGGGTCGGACAGGAAGCCCCTGGCATCGACACTGCCGGCGGTCTTGGCCAGCGGCTCCCACGGGCCGATCGAGCCATCGGCGTTACCGGCCTTCTCCGCGCCCATCGGCGTGAGCGTGGTACCGAGTTTGGCCGCCTCATCGGCGGAAACCGCAGCCATGACGCTGGTCGCCAGCAGGGACATGCCCAGCACACCGGCTTTCAGCAGACTTGTGGTCATCTTCATCGTTGTCGTCCTGGATCAGAGTTCTTAGAAGTTCACGCCGAAGCTGAGGGCGACGAAGTCGCGGTCATCCACGGTGCTGTACTTGCCATCGAAGAAGTTGGTGTACGACAGGCTCGCCGTGTAGGTGTTCTGGTACTCCGCGTCCAGGCCCAGGCTGATCGCCTTGCGGCCTTCCTCGAAGTTGCCACCAGGGCCCGGCGAGTAGCCGGACACGTCGTGGGACCAAGCCACGTTGGGCTTGAGGTTGACCCCGGCGAAGACGTCGTTGTAGTCCCAGATCACCCGGGCGCGATACCCCCAGGAGGTGCTGGTGGTATAGCCGTCGTTCTCGCACTTGCGATTGAGGTTGGTGGTCGAGGCGCCTGCACCGGCACCAGCGATGGTGCTGGCATTGAGTGCCTGGCAGGTGTTGGCGCCGCCGGTGGCCGGCAGCGGGCCTGGGCCGAACACCGGGTCACGGCCGTAACGGGTGTCGTGTGCGCTCTCCAGGCCGCCCACATGGGTGACGCCCAGTTCGCCCACCACGGTCATGCGGCTGGCGCCCATCACCTGGTCGAAGAAGTGCGTCAGGGTGGTCTGGAACTGGGTGATTTCCTTGCGGCGATAGCCGTGCAGGTCCTGACCCGGGGTACCGTTGAGCAGCGAAGCGTTGGCCAGGGCGCCGCCCAGTGGACGCACACCGGCGAACAGGATGTCGGTGGTATTCAACTGCACAGGAGCGTTGGGACGGTAGCTGATTTCACCGCTCCACGCCGTGCCGGTGGGCAGGGTGGTGGAGAAGCTCAGACCGTACAGGCGGATGTCTTCAGGGTACTCGACGAAGTACTGCGAGTTGCCCGCGACGATCAGCGGCGCCAGCGGACGCAAGTTGGCTGGCAGCGACGGAATGCCAGCGAACACCGCAGGCGAGGCGCCGGTGGCGCTGAAGATCGGCGCACGGCTGTGGTAGTTCATGAAGTAGGCACCGAACTCGGTGTCCAGCGGTTCGAACATGTAGCGCAGCGCCACGCCGAACTGGCCGCTGTCACGCGCGTCGCGGTCCGGACCACGGCGCACCATCACGCCTTCTTCGTTGATGTTCACGCCACGGGTGGCGAGGAACTGCTGCGCTGCGCCTGGCACCGTGCGGCTGCTGTTGAGCACGCGCAGGTTGTCGGTGCAGCCGTCGGAGATGATGTCGGGCTGGGAGAAGAAGGTGCCGCAGTTGTCGGTGACGGTCTGGTCCCATTCGAGCTGGTAGAAGGCTTCGGCCGACAGGTTGTCGGTCAGGCTCTGGGAGATGTAGAACATGTTGACCGGGATCAGGCCTTCCTTGATCTCGGCGCCTGGGCGGCGGAAGGCAGCGACGTCGATCGGGTTGATCGAGTTGATGCCGCCCCCGATGAAGGTACTTTCACCCCAGCTCACCACCTGCTTGCCGAAGCGCACCGAACCCGGCATGTCGGCGATGGCGTAGTTGTGGTAGATGAACGCGTCGAGCAGTTGCGCGCCCGAGGACTTGGCCCCCGACTTGCGCCCCGAGTCGCTGATATCCTTGAACTCGCGGCCTTCGTCCTTGAGCTCGAAGTCGTACCAGTACTTGCCACGGACGAAGACGCCGGTGTCGCCGTACTTGAGTTCGAGATCGTGGATACCCTTGAAGATCTTGGAGAAGGTCTCGCCTTTCTTGAAGTTCAGGTGGCCATCGTCGGAGGTCTGGGACAGGCCCTTGCCACCGTTGTTGACGCCGATCAGGTTCTTGTTGGGGTTGGCAGTCGACCAGCTGGCCCCGATGGAGAGCGATGAGTCGAACTGACCTTCGATTTCCCCGATGTTGAAACTCACACCGAATGCGGGACTTGCGAGCGTGGAAGCGAGGCTGACGGCCAAGGGCAGCTTGGCCCGGCGCCAGAACGGGTTTGCAGATGTCATCGACGCTACTCCATGTACTTTTTTGTTATGGCAGTGAGTCCTTTCAGAAACGGCCCCGAGCGCTGCGAGCAGGCTCCTGCCAGAGGCAGCACGGCATGCGCGTGCGCCCTCCCCCATTTCTGAAAATCCCCTGACCCGACTATAGCCAGCGGCCACACGCGCTTGATCCCTCTAAAGTGTGATTTGCGTCTCGCAAGCAGAGGCATCGCAAATGGCCACTTCGATCGCTGGCAGTGCAGAAGCATGGCTCAATTTCGTCGTTTGACAAGGCGCGATACCTCTAACACGCGGGTCACGCCAGAACAGGCGTGACCCGGGCAAGTGTTACAGGGTCGAGAGGAAAGTACTGTTACTGGCCTGCCACTGGGTGACGTCCACGCGGATACGCTTCTTGTCGAGCTTGCCCACGCTGGTCTTGGGAATTTCAGTAACAACGGCGATCTGGCTCGGAATCGCCCACTTGTTGATGTGCCCCAACTCGACGAACGGCTTGAGATGCTCCTTGAGCACCTTGGCGTCCAGCTGCTGGCCTTCGTGCACGACCAGCAGCGCGAATGGCCGCTCGCCCCACTGCGGATCGGGCACGCCGACCACCGCCACCTCGCGCACGGCCCCGTGACGGCTGATCAGGTCTTCAAGGTCGAGGGACGAAATCCACTCGCCACCGGTCTTGATCACATCCTTGATGCGGTCGCGGATGTCGATGTAGCCCATGCCATCGAGCGTGGCGACATCGCCGGTGTGCAACCAGCCGCCAGCCCACAGCTCGTTGCTCTTTTCCGGTTCGTTGAAATAGCCCATGGTCAGCCAGGGGGCGCGCAACACCAGCTCGCCCTGGGCCTCGCCGTCGGCGGGCAGGAAGTTGCCGTGGTCGTCGACGATGGCCGCCTCCACCAAGGGTACGGGTACGCCAGCCTTGATGCGGTAGCTGACGCGCTCGTCTTCACCACCGGCCAGCAGTTCTTCGTTCAGGTGCGCGCAGGAGATCAGCGGGCAGGTTTCCGACATGCCATAGGCCGCAGTGAGCTGGATGCCCCGCGCCAGGGCAGCCTCGTACAGCGCCCGGTTGAGCGCGCTGCCGCCGATGATCACCTTCCAGCCACCGAAGTCCTGGCCCTTGGCTGAAGGGCAGTTGAGCAGCATCTGCAGGATGGTCGGCACGCAGTGGGAGAAGGTGACCTTTTCCTCGCGCCACAGCTTGATCAGCATGTCTGGCTCATAGCGCCCCGGATACACCTGCTTGATGCCCATCATGGTCGCCGCGTAGGGGATGCCCCAGGCATGCACGTGGAACATCGGCGTGATCGGCATGTAGACGTCGTTGGTGCTGAGCAGGCGCACGCTGTCGAGACTGCCGAGCACCGAGGTTTCGGCCAGGGTGTGCAGCACCAGTTGACGGTGGGTGAAGTACACGCCCTTGGGGTTGCCGGTGGTACCGGTGGTGTAGAAGGTGGTGGCCACCGAGTTCTCGTCGAAGTCGGGGAAGTCGTAATGCGGGCTGGCGGCGGCGAGCAGTTGCTCGTACTCACCGACCAGGTTCGGCAGCTCGGCGGTCTTGTCCGGGCCGTCAGTGATCAGCAGGGTCTTGTCGACCGTGGTCAGTTGCCCGGCGATGGCCTGGTAGAGGCCGACGAAATCGCTGTTGACCAGCACGAAGCGATCTTCGGCGTGGTTCATGGTGTAGAGGATCTGCTCGGGAGACAGGCGCACGTTGATGGTGTGCACCACCGCGCCGATCATCGGGATGGCGAACATGCATTCCAGATAGCGGTGACTGTCCCAGTCCATCACCGCCACCGTGTCACCGGCCTTGACCCCGGCTTCGGTGAGCACGTTGGCCAGCCTGGCGATGCGCTCGCCGAGTTCGGGATAGGTCAGCCGCACCTTGTCGCGGTAGACGATTTCACGGGTCTTTTCGTAGCGGCTGCCAGACATCAGCAGGCGTTTGATCAGCAGCGGGTAGGTGTAGGCGCCGTCGGCGGGCTTGAGGAGGCGGGTCTGCAGCATGGGTATCCCTTTTCTGAAAAGCGTGCCGGATATTCAAGGATTTACTGTAGATCGGTGACGCGACGGTCAAATCAGCCGAAGGAATGATTTGGCGTCGCAAAGTATGAGTGGCAATGTGCGAACAGGGCGTTACAGCGCCGCAGAATCCGGAGCCGATGCGCTCCCCACCTCTGGCCTTTGCCGACGGAGCCGCCAATGTCGCGTCATGCAGTTTTTCTCGACCACCACTCCCTTGACCTGGGAGATCTCGACCTTTCTGCGCTCGAACAGCAGTTCGACAGCCTGCAACTGCATGCCGCCAGCGCAGCGGAACAGGTCAGCGAACGCCTGCAGGGTGCCAGCGTGGTGATCAGCAACAAGGTGATGCTCGATGCTGCGGCGCTCGCGGCCAATCCACAAGTGAAACTGATCCTGGTGGCCGCCACCGGCACCAACAACGTCGACCTCGCCGCCGCCCGCGCCCAAGGCATCACCGTGTGCAACTGCCAGGGCTACGGCACACCTTCGGTGGCGCAGCACACACTGGCGCTGCTGCTGGCCCTGGCCACCCGGCTATGCGACTACCAGCAAGCGGTAAAGGACGGCGCATGGGCCAAGGCTAGCCAGTTCTGCCTGCTGGACTTCCCCATCGTCGAGCTGGAAGGCAAGACCCTGGGCCTGTTGGGGCACGGCGAGCTGGGCGGCGCGGTGGCGCGCCTGGCCGAGGCGTTCGGCATGCGTGTGCTGAGCGGGCAGATCCCTGGACGACCGGCGCGCGCCGACCGCCTGGCGCTGGATGAACTGCTGCCGCAAGTCGATGCCCTGACCCTGCACTGCCCGCTGAACGAGCAGACCCGCCACATGATCGGCGCCCGTGAACTGGCCTTGCTCAAGCCGGGTGCCCTGGTGGTGAACACCGCCCGCGGCGGCCTGATCGATGAACAGGCGCTGGCCGATGCCTTGCGCAGCGGTCACCTGGGCGGTGCGGCGACCGATGTGCTGAGCGTCGAGCCGCCGGTAAACGGCAATCCGCTGCTGGCGGCAGACATCCCGCGCCTGATCATCACCCCGCACAGTGCCTGGGGTGCGGTGGAGTCGCGCCAGCGTATCGTCGGGCAACTGGCCGAAAACGCCCAGGCGTTCTTCGCCGGTCAGCCACGGCGGGTGGTGGCCTGAAGCGCAGACCCGCTCGGTCGCCACTGCCAGCCCGTGCACGGCCCTCAGCACGGGTGCGGTACCTGTAGGAGCGGGCTTGCCCGCGAAAAAGGTACTGCGCTGCCTGGCACGGGCTACGCCCGTGTTCGCGGGCAAGTCGCAGCGGCGAACCGCCGCTCCCACAGATTTTGAGCAAGACAGTGGCTCCCACGGGGGATTGGGCTGGCCTTTAGATCTTGAACAAGACAGTTGCTCCTGCAGCGACCACGCCGCGTCCCGGTACGCCAAGTGATACACTTCGCGCTTTTTCAGGAGGCGTCCGCCGATGGACCCGCGCAGTGAAGTGTTGCTCCGCCAGGCGGACCTGTTCCAGGGCCCGCTGCTGATCGCCGGCGCCGCCGCCGATGGCCTGCTCGGGCAACTGCCGCAAGCGCACGCCTGGACCTGGCACGCCGGTGATCAGGCGCTGCTGGAGCAGCGTTTCACTGGCCGCAGCCACTACGGCGTGGAGGTGCCACAGGTTCAGTTCGACGCGGCGGTACTGTTCCTGCCCAAGTCCCGCGACCTTGCTGCCTACCTGCTCAATGCCCTGGCCTCGCGCCTGGGCGGGCGCGAGCTGTATCTGGTCGGCGAGAAACGTGGCGGAATCGAGGGCGCGGCCAAGCAACTGCAGGCCTTCGGCAAACCGCGCAAGCTCGACAGCGCCCGGCATTGCCAACTATGGCAGGTGACCGTGGACAATGCGCCCGAGGCCAAGCCTCTGGAGAGCCTCGCGGAGCGCTTCGAGCTGGCGCTCGAGGATGGCCCGCTGCAGGTGGTCAGCCTCCCGGGTGTGTTCAGCCATGGCCGCCTGGATCGCGGCACCGCACTGCTGCTGCAGCATCTGGAGCAACTGCCGATCGGCCATGTGCTGGACTTTGGCTGTGGCGCGGGCGTACTCGGCGCGACCATCAAGCGACGTTATCCACAAAGCGATGTCACCCTGCTCGATGTCGATGCCTTCGCCGTGGCCGCCAGTCGACTGACCCTGGCTGCAAATGGTCTGCAAGGCGAGGTGATCAGCGGTGATGGCATTGATGCAGCACCCGATAATCTCACCGTTATCCTGAGCAATCCCCCGTTCCATACCGGGGTGCACACCGACTATCAGGCGGCGGAAAACCTGCTGAGAAAAAGCAGCAAAATTCTGCAAAAAGGCGGCGAAATACGCTTGGTTGCCAATAGTTTCCTGCGCTATCAACCCCTGCTCCAGGAGGCCTTGGGCAACTGCGAAATCCGCGCCGAAGCAGACGGCTTCCGGATCTACAGGGCAACACGCGGTTAAAAAATTAACGCTTGCCCAAACCGTTTCGGCTAGGCAGAATCCGCTCCGTCCTAGGGGAGTAGTCTCCCGCAAGCACCCTCTGCTTGCCCGGTACGCGTCAACACACTTGGCCCACAGGCCATGGCGCGTGCGACCTCACGGCTCACACAGATGAGCCCGGGGTTTGACAAGACCTATGACACGCACACCTTACCCGGGGCGGGGAGGCTGTACGTGTCATAGCCGTGTCGACCCGCCCCGTAGGAAGCCTGATGCTCGAATCCCTGCTCGTTCCCACCGCCATCGTTGCGCTCGCCGAAATAGGCGACAAGACGCAATTGCTCGCGCTCATTCTCGCGGCGCGCTTTCGCAAGCCTTGGCCGATCATCGCCGGCATCGTCGCCGCCACCCTCGCCAACCATGCGGCCGCCGGCGCCGTGGGAGCCTGGGTCAGCGGGTTCTTCACCGAAAGCGTGCTGCACTGGATCCTGGCTGCGAGCTTCACCGCCACCGCCCTGTGGACCCTGGTCCCGGACAAGATGGACGATGACGAAACCAGCAATGCACGCCGCTTCGGCCCGTTCCTGACCACGTTGATCGCGTTCTTCCTGGCGGAGATCGGTGACAAGACCCAGGTCGCCACAGTGATGCTGGCCGCGCAGTACCCGCACCTGATCATGGTCATCATCGGCACTACGCTGGGCATGTTGATCGCCAACGTACCGGTGGTACTGGCGGGCAACTTCGCGGCCGACAAACTGCCGCTGGCGTTGATCCGTCGACTGGCGGCGGCAGCGTTCTTCGTGCTGGCAGCGGTCGCGGTGTATTCGGCGATGAAGACCAGTGGGTGGATTGGCTAAGGCACCGAAGACAGGACAGGACCGTGAGAGCGGTCCTGACTGTGGGAGCGGGCTCGTCCCGCGATCACCGGCAAAGCCGGTGCCAGACACCGCAGCACCTGGCACCGGCTTTGCCGGTGATCGCGGGACCAGCCCGCTCCCACAGAAATTGCTCCAGCCGCGGGATAGTTGAACCAGACAACTACCCCACAGCGCAGAGCGGGTTACTTCTTCGCCGCCTGGTACAGCGGCATCACCTTCGGAATCGCGGCCTGCAGCGACGCGATGCGGCTGGCCGAAGCCGGGTGAGTGCTCATGAACTCAGGCGGTGCGCCTTCGGACGCCTTGCTCATCTTGTTCCACAGGGTGATCGCCGCATTCGGGTCGTAACCGGCCCGTGCCGACAGTTCCAGGCCGATCAGGTCGGCCTCGTTCTCGTTGGCCCGGCTGTTGGGCAGGGTCATGGAGTAGTTCACCACGGTGTCGGCCAGCGCCATGCTGTCCTGGCCAAGGCCGAAGATCGCACCGGCGCCCTGGCGCGCCATCTCGATACCGTAGGCCTTGGACATCGCCTCGCGACCATGCTCACGCAGGGCGTGGGCGATTTCATGGCCCATGACCGCAGCCAGCTCAGCGTCGGTGAGCTTGAGCTGATCGATCAGCCCGGTGTAGACGATGATCTTGCCGCCCGGGCCGCAGTTGGCGTTGAGCTCATCGCTCTTGATCACGTTGACCTCCCACTTCCATTGCGCGGCATCCGGCCGGAATTGCGGGGCCTGGGCAATCAGGCGGTCGGCAATGACCTGCACACGCTTGGCATCGGCACTGCTCTTGTCCAGCACGCCCTTGCTCGACGCTTCACCGAGCGTCTGCTGGTACGACTGCGCATACATCTGGTTGACCTCATCGGTCGACAGCATGCTGAACATGTACTGCTTGCGCTCGACGCCAACCGCTCCGCCGCTGGTGGTATTGACCGCCTGGCAACCACCCAGCAGAACGCTGGCGCTCAACAGGCTGATCACGAAAGACTTACGCATGAAAACACTCCCTTTTTACATGCCGCGTATCCTAGGCCCACTCGCCTGACCCTGCCAGAGCCGCAGGGAAGATTTCTCTCATCTTCCCCTCATGCTTTCCCTCGACCACGCCGATAACAAAAGAAAACGACCTCCTTGCGTGGAGCTTTCCAGTAATGAAGTTCAAGTCGATCCAGTTTTCCGTGGCGGCCCTGGCCGGTGCCATTGTATTGAGCATTGTCGCGGCGCTGGTGCTGTACGCCGTGTACTCCGGGGCCCGCACCCAGGACCTGGTACAGCAGCGCACCCAGCAGCAGTTCGAAAGCGTGATCGAACAGCGCCTGTCGGCCCTGGCCCGCACCCAGGTGAGCGAGATCCAGCGCGGCCTGGAAGCGCCGCTGCTGATCAGCCGCAGCCTGGCCACGGTCAACGCCATGCTCGGCATGCAGGACGCCGACGGCAAACCGCTGATGCAGATCGACCGCGCCTACCTGAACAACCTGCTCAAGCGCACCGTGGAGGTCAACCCGACGGTGCTCGGCGCGTATCTGGGCTGGGAACCGAACGCACTGGATCACGCCGACATCAATGGCGAACGCTACCTGCCCTGGTGGTTCCGCAACGCCGACGGCAGTCTCGGCCAGGACCGCCTGGTGGACGTGAACGACCACACCGTGCTGTCGACCGGGGTACGCGCCAGTGAGTACTACCTGTGCCCGAAGGAAACCAAGAAGGCCTGCGTGATCGACCCGGCGCCCTACAAGGTTGGCGACAAGATGGTGATGCTCGCGTCGTTCGTCGAGCCGATCATGGTCAACGGTCAGTTCCAGGGCATCGCCGGGGCCGACCTGTCGGTGAACTTCATCCAGGACCTGCTCAACGCTGCCGACCGCCAGCTGTACAACGGCGCCGGCGAACTGGCACTGGTGTCGAGCAACGGTCGTCTGGTCGCCTATACCAAGGACGCCTCCAAGTTCGGCGAGAAGGCCAGCGACGTGCTGGACCCGGCCGAAGCCGCAACCCTGGCCAGTATCAGCGGCGAAGACCTGCACTATAAAGTCGACACCGCCAAGGACCGTATCGAGCTGTTCCTGCCGTTCAAGGTCGCCAGCACCGACGCGCGCTGGGTCCTGCTGCTGGAAATGCCGCTGAGCACGGTCATGGCCGACGTCAACCAGCTACAGAAAGACCTCGGCGAGCAGCGCCGTACCGACATCGCCGGCATGACCCTGGTCGGCCTGGGCATCGCCGCCCTCGGCCTGCTGGTGATCTGGCTGCTGGCCCATGGCATTGCCCGTCCGCTGAAACAGATGGTGGCGATGCTCGACGACATCGCCCAGGGCGAAGGCGACCTCACCCGCCGCCTGCAGAGTGATCGCGCCGACGAGCTGGGCGCCATCGCCAAAGGCTTCAACACCTTCCTGGCCAAGCTGCAGGCGATGATCAGCCAGGTGGTGACCTCGGTGCAGAAAGTCAGCGATTCCTCGGAGCACACCGCCGACATCGCCATCCGCACCAACCAGGGCGTGCACAAGCAGATGGCCGAGATCGACCAGGTAGCCACCGCCGTGCAGGAGATGACTGCTACCGCCCAGGACGTGGCACGCAATGCCACCCACGCCGCGCACGCGGCCAGCAATGCCGACCAGGCTGCCAACCAGGGCATGCAGATCGTGCGCGACACCTCGCAGTCGATCAGCATCCTGGCCAGCGAGATCGGCCGTGCAGTGACCGTGGTGCAGACCTTGGCCCGCGACAGCGAGAACATCAATGCCATCCTGGTGACCATCCGCGCCATCGCCGAACAGACCAACCTGCTGGCGCTCAACGCTGCCATCGAGGCGGCCCGCGCCGGAGAGCAAGGCCGCGGCTTCGCCGTGGTCGCCGACGAGGTGCGCAACCTGGCGCAGAAGACCCAGCAGGCCACCCAGGAAATCCAGCAGATGATCCAGCAGTTGCAGCAGGGCACCCGCGATGTGGTCAAGGTGATGGAAGACAGCCAGGGCAAGACCGACGACAGCGTGCAGCAGGCCAGCCGTGCTGCCGAAGCGCTGGAGAGCATCACCGAGGCCGTGTCGGTGATCAACGACATGAACACCCAGATCGCCAGCGCCGCCGAACAGCAGAGCGCGGTGGCCGAGGACATCAACCGCAACGTCATCAACATCGGCCAGGTGGCCGGCGAAGTGGCCGGCGGGGCTGACGAATCGAGCCAGGCCAGTGCCGAGCTGACCAAGCTGGCCGAGCAGCAGCGGCGGTTGATCAATCAGTTCAGGGTTTGATTCAAATACCGAGTCGCTCTTTTCGCGGGCAAGCCCATCTCTGTGAGGAGTGGGCTTGCCCGCGAAATGCTCGCCATAAATCTCAAGCCGGAGTCAGGCACTCCGGCCCATCGAGCTTCGGATCATTGACCAGATGCGCCAGCGCCCGCTCGCGCAACGCCGCTGGAGGGCTGGCCAGCAGCTCGTGCAGGCGCGCCAGCGGTGTGTCGGGATCCAGCCAGGCGGCCTGCCCGGCCTCATCGAGAATCAATGGCCGACGCTGGTTCATCGCCGCCTGAGTGACCACCGCACAACTGAGCCAGACCTGCTCCTGCACCGGATACGCCTCCCACACCGCGGCATAGAACAACGACGCGCCCTCCCCCGGCGTAACCCAGTACGGGCGCTTGCGCGCCGTTCCGCGCCACTCGTAGAAGCCGTTGGCCGGCATCAGGCAACGGCGCTGGCGAAATGCATCACGAAACATCGGCTGCTCGGCGAGGGTCTCGGCGCGGGCATGGGCGGGGGTGCGGGACAGGTCGGTGAGCCAGGCCGGGGTCAGGCCCCAGCGTGCCCTGGTCAGCTGCAACTGGCCGTCGAGCCGGCGTTGAATCAGCACCGACGCCCCAGGCGAGATGTTCCATTGGGCCTGCTGGTCGGCGGGAAATCCGGGCAGGGCGGCAAAAGCCTGGGACCAGCGAAAGAGGGCGTAACGTCCACACATAAGACAGCAAACCTAGCAGATCAGGGTACCGGGGATACTCTCCGGCTCGTCCCCGGCAAGGGGCTGGGCGGCATTGTACTCATCGATCAGCTGCCGTGCGTACCCGGCCTGTTCATCGGCAACCGCCAGGGCCAGCAAGCCCTGCATCGGCAGATCGCCCATGGCGCCGACCAGATCGCCGCCGATCAGGTGCACCTGGACGCCTTCGCTGGCCAGCATGCCTACCAGCATCTGCGCCTCCATCAGGCTCTCGGGTTCGTAGATGCGGCGCATCAGGCATCGTCCTCGCGGCGTACTTCGAGCATCCATTCGTCACCATGCACCTGCAGGATGAACACGATGGGCTGGCAGCACACCTGGCAGTCCTCGGTGTAGTGCTGGTCGCCACCGGAAATATCGACCGTGGTTTCCACACGCTCACCGCAATAAGGACAGTCATAAAAGTCGATTTCGAGCATCGGGGGCCTGCGCAGTGACTTATGCGTATAATTGCCGGTCTGTTTACGGGGTCCGTGTGTGTCCGAGCCGTTTTTTTCGGCCCCGCCCCTACTTTATTACTCTAGCCGTTTCCAACAAGAGAGCATGATGGGCGAATTCGATGCCATCCGACCTTACGACGACGCTGAAGTGCCTGCCGTGCTGGCACGCCTGCTCAGCGACCCGGCATTCCTCGATATCCTCACCCACTTCCGTTTCCCGCGTATCGCGGGCGCCTTCGGCTGGCTGCTCAAGCCGCTGATCGCCCGGCGCCTGCGCAAGGAGTTCGCTGGCGTGACCAGCGTCTCGACCCTGCAGGACAAGGTCGAATACTACGTCGACCGCACCATCGACCGAGCCACCGACGGGGTCACCTACACTGGCGTCGAGCAGCTCAAGTCGGGCAGTGCCTACCTGTTCCTGGCCAATCACCGCGACATCGTCATGGACCCGGCGTTCGTCAACTATGCGGTCTATCACGCCGGCCTGCCGACGCCACGCATCGCCATCGGCGACAACCTGCTGCAAAAGCCGTTCGTCAGCGACATGATGCGTCTGAACAAGAGCTTCATCGTGCACCGCTCGATCAGTGGCCGACGCGAGAAGCTCGCGGCTTACCAACTGCTGTCGGCCTACATCAACCATTCGATCCGCAACGACAGCGCCTCGATCTGGATTGCCCAGGCCGAAGGCCGTGCCAAGGATGGTGACGATCGCACCGATTCGGCGATCCTCAAGATGTTCCACATGAGCCGCAAGGACGAGCCGTTCGGCGCAGTGATCCAGAGCCTGAACCTGATCCCGGTGTCGATCAGCTACGAATACGACCCCTGCGACCAGGCCAAGGCGCGCGAACTGTATATCCGCGCCACCACCGGCACCTACAAGAAAGTGCCCGGCGAAGACGACAACAGCATCGCCCAGGGCATCACCGGCTACAAAGGCCGGGTGCACATCAACTTCGCACCGCCGGTGACCGAGTACCACGAGGACACCAAGCAACTGGCCCTGGCCATCGACCGGCAGATTCTCGGCGGCTACCGGCTGTTCCCGGTCCACTACCTGGCCTATGCGATGTGGGACGGGCAGGACGCGGCGCTGGAAGTACCCGCCGCAGAGAAAGTGTTTGCGGCCGAGGAGCTGGCACGCGCCAAGGAGGAGTGGCAGCGTCGCCTGGAGGCCTGCCCTGCGGAGCACCGGCCATACCTGGTGCAGCAGTATGCGACGCCGGTGCGCAATCAGTACCAGGTCAAGCGCCAGGCCGAGGTGGTTTGAGACGAAGCCGCTCCCGCAGGAACACCGCCGCGTTCATGAACGGCGCCATACCTGCAGGAGCGGCCTTGTGCCGCAGAAAAGCTGTTCAGATCCAGGTGCTGAACCACGACAACAGCAGCGCCATCGCCAGGCACGAGAAGCCCAGGATGTAGTAGTAGCGCGGTACACGCAGGTCGAACGCATCGACCAGCCCTTCCTCGGCAGCCAGGCTTTCACGCACATCGCTCTGGCGACGCCGCGCACTGTGCAGCAGCAGGCCGCCGGGGCAGGTGATGAACAGCGCCAGGACATTGATCAGCTTGGCGGGATGGGCGGCCAGGAACCCCCAGAGGACTTGCAGGGACATCGCGCAACCTCGAAACGACGATAAGCAAAGCCCGGCATTCTACCCAAGCTCCACCCAACCTCCCGTTTTTTGCGACCAAGTGTCATTAAATTTCATCTGTCACACGCTCGTCATCCAGACAGGCCACCCTGTCGGCCTTTCCAGACCGGAGCTTGTCATGCTGCACGCCGAAAACCAGGACCGTCTCTACCTCGTCTCGCAGAGCGACGAGCAGCAGGCACTGATCGACGGATTCGCGATCAATGTCCACGACCAGCGCTGGCTGGTGTATTGCGCCCTGGGCGGACACGCGCACCAGGACCTGCCGGAGGTCGATATGGACACCGGGCTGAGTATGCTGGATTTCGGCATCGAGGCGGCCTGACCGCCCACTCGCGACCCAGTGGGAGCGGGCTTGCCCGCGAAAAGTACACCGCGGTGCATGGCACCGGCGAAGCCGGTGTTCGCGGGCAAGCCCGCTCCCACTGGGACCACGTCTACCAGGGGTTGGGCATCGTCCGACCAAAGAAAAACCCGCTGCCTGTCGCCAGGCAGCGGGTTTTGTTCATTCAGGCGGCGTGCTTATTCAGCCAGGACCTGACCGATGGTCGGGTCCTTGAACAGCCGGGTCAGCGCATCGCTGAGTACGTCACTGACCAGCTTGGTGTTGGTTTCCTGGTTCGGCGCCATGCCGAAGCGCTGGTCAAGCGAGGCGCCGTAACGGCCGCTGTAGCGACGGTTGGCGTTGGACACGTCGGCACGGAAGGTGGCACCGATGGTGGCCTCGGTCACGTACATCTTGTCCTTGGGCGACTGGTACTTCAGCTCGGCCAGGGTCACGGTCAGCTGTGGCGCGCTGCCGGCCCCCGAGGTGGGGGTGAAGCCGAGCAGGCGTACTGCCGCTTCGGCCTGGGCCTGCAGCTTGGGCACGACGTCATTGCCGTTGACGGTAATGGTGCTGGTCTCGGGGTACATGCCACCCCGCGTGCCCAGCGACTGCGAAGCACGGCCGTCGACCACCCGCACGACCACCGGCTGGCCACGACCTACCGGATTGAGCTGAGCGGTGAGCTTGGGTTGCGGGCTGAGTTGCTGCGGGCTGTGTGCACAGCCGACCAGGCTCAGGGTGGCCACCGCCATCAAACCGAACAACAGACGTTGCAGCATGCGCATTTCTCCAGAAAAAGCGGCAAAGGCCCACAGTATACCCAGCCTGGAGCAAGCCAGTCATCGGCCCGCAGCTGCTGTCACAATGGTTTCATGGCCCCGGCGTTATCCTTGCCCCAGCCCGATCAAACAGGACTCGCCGCCATGGCCTCGCTCTGGACCTTGCTCTTCCAACGCCCGCGCCACAACACCTACGCCCGCCTGGATGCCGATGGCAAATGCCTGGCCTTCAAGCAGTGCCACCAGGCACCGAGCGGCGTTGGCTGGGTCCAGGTCAGCGAAGCGCACCTGGGCTGGCTGGGCCATCCGCTGCCCAACAGTGCCCGGATTTGCGTACCTGCAAGCCGCCGTTGGCAGCAACGCATCCTCCCCGCCTGACAAACGCTGCAATAAAAACCCAAGAAGAACGACCTTTCTGCCCGCGACCTCGTTATAATCTCCCCCCGATTATAAGGACGTCTCCTGATCGGGCCCCGCACTCGCCGCTTGACCCCGGCACCTTCACCGCTTCGCCCACAGAGAGCCTTCCACTCAGGTCTTGCATTGGCTGTCGTGCCTGCTGTCTCTGGCCGTCTGCTGCGCATGAACCTGCGGGTTGCCACCGCGCAGTCCACTTTTGAGGTTCACGACTCCAAAAGAGCGTGAAAAAACGGTTTTTCACAACTTCACGAGAGTGTGGCGAGCAAATGAACAGTCTGGCATGTGCAAAAGCGGCAGATACGTCTCGAACAGCCCTGAACAGACGGCAAAAGCGCTCATCCTGGATGGGAGCCTGAGGCCGGTCCATAACGCACGACGGAACACTTGACCATAAGTCGAATTGCCGCACCCGTGGCAAATGGCGTTCAATTATCGAACACCCAAGACTGATTGGCGGTGTCCGCGGAAGTTGCAAGAACTGCGAAGAGTCGGACATGGCGATCCTGGCCAACCCAGGGGTCCTATGCTGTCAATTAGGTGCTGTAGATTGTGGAGACGCGTTAATGGCGCAGAACGAATCGGTTGATGTGGTACTGGTAGGCGCGGGCATCATGAGTGCCACCCTGGCCGTACTGCTCAAGGAGCTGGACCCTGCGATCAAGCTGGAAGTCGTCGAGGCGATGGACTCCGGGGCCGCGGAAAGCTCCAACCCCTGGAACAACGCCGGGACCGGCCACGCCGGCCTGTGCGAGCTGAACTATACGCCCCAGGCCGCCGATGGCAGCATCGACATCAAGAAGGCCGTGCACATCAATACCCAGTTCGAGGTGTCCCGCCAGTTCTGGGCCTACCTGAGCAAGAAGGGCGGCTTCGGCTCGCCGCGCGACTTCATCAATCCCGTGCCGCACCTGAGCTATGTCGAAGGTGACAAGGGCGTGCAATTCCTCAAGAAGCGCTTCGAGCTGCTCAAGCAGCACCACGCGTTCTCCGAGATGGAATACACCGAAGACAAGGCGCTGATGAACGAGTGGATGCCGCTGATGATGCCTGGCCGCCCGGCCGACCAGCACATCGCGGCCACCCGCGTGCTCAAGGGTACCGACGTCAACTTCGGCGCCCTGACCAACAAGCTGCTCAAGCTGCTGGGCGACAGCCCCAATGCCCAGGTCAAGTACAGCAAGAAGGTCACCGGCCTGCGCCGTAAAGGCGACGGCTGGACCGTGAGCATCAAGGACGTCAACAGCGGCAACAGCCGTGAAGTCGACGCCCGCTTCGTCTTCCTCGGCGCAGGTGGCGCGGCGCTGCCGCTGCTGCAAGCGTCGGGCATCCCGGAGAGCAAGGGGTTCGGCGGTTTCCCGGTCAGCGGCCAGTGGCTGCGCTGCGACAATCCGGAGATCGTCAAGCAGCACCAGGCCAAGGTCTACAGCCAGGCCGCGGTCGGTGCCCCGCCAATGTCGGTGCCACACCTCGACACGCGCGTGGTCGACGGCAAGAAATCCCTGCTGTTCGGGCCTTACGCCGGCTTCACCACCAAGTTCCTCAAGCATGGCTCGTTCATGGACCTGCCGCTGTCGGTGCGCATGGGCAACATCGGTCCGATGCTGGCGGTGGCCCGCGACAACATGGACCTGACCAAGTACCTGGTCAGCGAAGTGATGCAGTCGATGGAGCAGCGCCTGGAATCGCTTCGCCGCTTCTACCCCGAAGCGAAAGCCGAGGACTGGCGCCTGGAAGTGGCCGGTCAGCGCGTGCAGATCATCAAGAAGGATCCGAAGAAAGGCGGCATCCTGCAGTTCGGCACCGAGCTGGTCTCGGCCGCCGATGGCAGCCTGGCTGCGCTGCTTGGCGCCTCGCCGGGCGCGTCGGTGACGGTCTCGATCATGCTCGAGCTGATCGAGCGCTGCTTCCCCGAACAGGCCAAGGGCGCCTGGGCTGCCAAGCTCAAGGAGATCTTCCCGGCTCGCGAGAAGACTCTGGCCGCCGATGCCGCGCTGTACCACAAGATCAGCGCCGACAACGACGTGGCCCTGGACCTGGCACAAAACAGCCCGGCCAAGCACTACGCCTGAAACGGCTGAAACGAAAAAACGCCCCGAGGGGCGTTTTTTTGTGCCTGGAATCCCTGCCGCGAACAGGGCAGGACCGGCTCGAGGATCAGCCGCGGGCGTTAGCGATGATCTCGATGTACTCGGGCGCGTTGCGCTGGTCGGCGATCACTTCGGCGAAGGTCTTGCCGTGCTCGTCCTTGCCATCGACATCGTATCCAGCTTCAACGAAGAAGCCGACGAAACGCTCGAAGTCATCGATGCGCAGGCCACGGTAGGCCTTGATCAGCTTGTGGTGCGACGGCGAGGTCAGGCCATCGGCCGGCTCGAACTGAAGGAACGTCTTGATGTAGTCGTCGCTGATCTCGTCACCGATAACCTGCTTCTTGTCTTTACGCATTGCCGACTCCAACTGGGCCATCACGGGCATTTCAAAGGCGGGCAGTGTACCGCTGGCTGCCCATGCGCCTCAACGCGTACGTACGGTTCCAGTGTGCAGGTCGGCCCAGACATGGCCGTTGGCGTAACTGAGGAACTGCACGTACAGCGTCTCGTTGCGCAGCAGGTCCATGATCACCCGGTAATCGGCCTGTGGATAATTCAGCGTCAGGGTACGGGTCTTGTCATCGTAGGTCGGCCGCTTGAGGCTCTTGCCGCCCTCGCCGTCGAAGGTGACCAGCACCTGCGCGATGGTTGCCCCCTTGCTCATGGGCTTGCCCTTCAGGCGCAAGGTCAGGGACGAGGTGATGGGAATCGGCTGCTGGCTGGACTGACGCTGGGCACCGACCACCACCGAGTAATCGGTGACCTGCAGCAGTTGTTGCGACTCGGGTTCTTCCTGGCGCAGCGAGAGGTCATCAGGCGGGAGGAACTGGCTGTGCAAAGGCGCTGCCGACAGCGGCAGGCTCAGCGCCAGCAGAAGGGGAAAGATCGCGCGCATGAAGGGCTCCTTGGCATAGGGGAGCACTCTAGCACGCCTGATCGATCGCTACTGGCAGCGTACGCTCAATCGAACTGCGCGCGCATCCAGGCCTGGTACTGTGCCACCCCGTCCTCACCCTCGCGCGGTGCCCAGTAGGCATGCTCGCCGTCGCCTACCGGGCGGTAGGGGCCGGACTTGCATTCGAACAGGATGCTGTCATCTTCGAGCACCACCAACCCGTGATAGGTGCCAGGCGCCAGGTCGACCCCCAGGCAATCGCCGCCGGCTTCGAGCACGCGCTTGTCGCACACCGCGCCCTGCTCGTCGAAGATCAGCAGCCCCAGACGCCCCTTGAGCACCACCAGCGCCTCGGCCTTGTCATCCTTCAGATGACGGTGCGGCGGAATATAGGTATTCGTCTGCAAACCGACTGCCATGCGGTGGCAAGGTTCTTCCATCTCGTGAAAGTTGTGGTGCTGGCGACCGCGCGGACTGGCAGCGGCTTTTTCAGCCAACACCCCGAACAAGGCCTGATCCATGAAAGCCGGCTTGCGCATGATCACATTCCTTTTACGGCGAAGATGCCATTGGCGTTGCGCCAGTAACCCTTGTAGTCCATGCCATAACCGAAGATATAGCGATCGACGCACGGCAGGCCGACGTAGTCAGCCTTCAAGTCCGGGCTGGCCTTGCGGTCGTGGTCCTTGTCGATCAGCACTGCGGTATAAACCGAGCGCGCACCAGCATGCTTGCAGAAGTCGATGATGGCGCTGAGGGTGTGGCCTTCGTCGAGGATGTCGTCGACGATCAGCACGTCACGGTCGATGAAGGAGATTTCCGGCTTGGCCTTCCAGAACAGCTCACCGCCGCTGGTCTGGTTGCGGTAGCGAGTCGCGTGCAGGTACGAGGCCTCCAGCGGGAACTGCAGGTGGGTCAGCAGTTTGCCGGCGAAGATCAGGCCGCCGTTCATCACGCAGAAGACCACGGGGTTCTTGTCGTGCAGGTCTTTGCAGATCTGCTCACCGACCTGGGCGATGGCCGCTTCGACCTGGGCTTCGTTGTACAGGCAATCGGCCTCGTTCATCACTTGGCGGATATGCTCGAGATCGGCGGACATGGCGCTCTCCAGGAGGTGCATTTTGGAAAAGCGGGCAAAGGTACGCATCCGCTCGTCCCAGATCAAGCATTTATGGACTAACGTGCTCAATGACTGCACGACAGCAAGGACTGAATAGATTAACCTAGCGCGGTTTTTTTGCCCGCCTCCCGGAGCCCTCCCCCTATGCCCATTCGTGAGATCCGCCATCCGCTGATCCGCCACAAGCTCGGCCTGATGCGCCGCGCCGATATCAGCACCAAGAACTTTCGCGAACTCGCCCAGGAAGTCGGTGCGCTCCTGACCTACGAAGCCACCCAGGACCTGCCGCTGGAAACCTACGAGATCGACGGCTGGTGCGGCAAGGTCCAGGTCGAGAAAATCGCCGGCAAGAAGATCACCGTAGTGCCGATCCTGCGGGCCGGCATCGGTATGCTCGATGGCGTGCTCAGCCTGGTCCCGGGCGCCAAGGTCAGCGCCGTGGGCGTGGCGCGCAACGAGGAAACCCTCGAGGCGCACACGTACCTGGAAAAACTCGCGCCGGACATCAACCAGCGCCTGGCACTGATCATCGACCCGATGCTCGCCACTGGCGCCTCGATGGTCGCCACCATCGACCTGCTGAAGAAGGCCGGTTGCCGGGAAATCCGCGCCATGGTCCTGGTCGCGGCGCCCGAAGGTATCGAGGTGGTCGAGAAAGCCCATCCGGACGTACAGATCTACACCGCGTCCATCGATCAGCGCCTGAACGAGCACGGTTACATCGTTCCGGGCCTCGGCGATGCCGGCGACAAGATCTTCGGCACCAAGCAGAAGGACGCCTGACCATGCAGGACGGCTTCAACGACCCGCTGTGGCGCCAGGTCGTCTCGGGCGCGCAGATGCTCTTCGTGGCATTCGGCGCGCTGGTGCTCATGCCGCTTATCACGGGCCTGGACCCTAACGTGGCACTGTTCACCGCCGGTATCGGCACCTTGCTGTTCCAGCTGGTCACGGGCCGTCAGGTGCCGGTGTTCCTGGCATCGAGCTTTGCCTTCATCACCCCGATCATCCTCGCCAAGGGCCAGTTCGGCCTGGCCGCGACCATGGGCGGCGTGATGGCAGCAGGCTTCGTCTACACCTTCATGGGCTTGATGGTGAAGATCAAGGGCACGGGGTTCATCGACCGCATGCTGCCTCCGGTGGTCATTGGCCCGGTGATCATCTCCATCGGCCTGGCCATGGCGCCGATCGCCGCCAACATGGCCATGGGCAAGGGTGGCGACGGCGCCGCGCTGATGCCCTACAAGACCGCCATGCTGATCTCCATGCCAGCGTTGCTGACCACCTTGATCGTCGCCGTGTTCGGCAAGGGCATCTTCCGCCTGGTACCGATCATTGCTGGTGTGCTGGTGGGCTTTGCCCTGTCGTTCGCCTTCGGCGTGGTCGACACCGCGAAAATCGCCGCTGCCCCCTGGCTGGAACTGCCCAACTTCACGGCGCCAGAGTTCAACTGGCAGGCGATCCTGTTCATCGTTCCGGTGGCCCTGGCGCCGGCGATCGAGCATATCGGTGGGGTAATCGCGGTCGGCAGCGTGACCGGTCGCGACTACCTGAAAAAGCCCGGCCTGCACCGCACCCTGTTCGGTGACGGCCTGGCCACCACGGCTGCCGGCCTGTTCGGCGGTCCGCCCAACACCACCTACGCCGAAGTGACGGGCGCGGTGATGCTGACCAAGAACTACAACCCTAAGATCATGACCTGGGCTGCAGTGTTCGCGATCACCCTGGCGTTCATCGGCAAGTTCGGCGCGCTGCTGCAGAGCATTCCGGTGCCGGTGATGGGCGGCATCCTCTGTCTGCTGTTCGGTTCGATCGCGGCAGTGGGCATGAACACCATGATCCGCCACAAGATCGACCTCTCCGAGGCGCGCAACCTGGTGATCGTTTCGGTGACCCTGGTGTTCGGTATCGGTGGTGTGCTGATCGGCAGCGGCGACGGCCCGGACGACTGGGGCCTGAAGGGCATCGCCCTGTGCGCCGTGGTCGCCATTGCCCTGAACCTGATCCTGCCGGGCAACGACGGTTGGAAGAACAAGAAGCTGGATGACCAGTTGCCTTGACCAGGCGTTGAACCGAATCGGCCTCTTCGCGGGTTTACCCGCGAAGAGGCCATCACCCAATCAAGCCCTCTCGCACATCCCTGCCAATACCTGCGCCCACTGCGGGTGATCGTTCAGGCACGGCACCAGCACCAGTTCCTCGCCCCCCGCTTCGATGAACTGCTCCTTGCCACGATCGCCGATCTCCTCCAGCGTCTCGATGCAATCGGCAACGAAGGCCGGGCACATCACCAGCAGTTTCTTCACCCCCGCCTTGGCCAGCTCATCAAGCCGCGTTTCGGTATAGGGCTCGATCCACTTGGCCCGCCCCAGCCGCGACTGGAACGAGGCTGACCACTTGCCATCGGGAATTCCTGCCGCCCTGGCGAACGCAGCAGCGCTGGCCAGACACTGCGAGCGATAGCAGACCTTGCGCACCTGGGCACAGGCCTTTTCGCAGCAGTTCGCGCTCTGGAAACAATGGGAGCCGGTCGGGTCAAGCTTCTTCAGATGGCGCTCGGGCAGGCCGTGGAAGCTCAACAGGATGTGATCGTATTCCTGCTCCAGGTATGGGCGCGCGCTGGTGACCAGGGCATCGATGTACTCGGGCTCGTCGTAGAAAGGCTGCAGCACCCGCATGTCGAACGGCAGTTGGCGGTCGGCGACGGTCTGGCGAGTCAACTCCACCACCGTGGTCACGGTGCTGTCGGCGAACTGCGGGTACAACGGCGCCAGGGTCACCTTGCGCACACCCTGCGCAGCAAGACGCTCCAGCACCTCTGGCAGCGCCGGTTGACCATAGCGCATGGCGATTTCCACCGGACCATGCGGCCAATGCGGGGTGATGGCCGCCTGCAGGCGGCGGGTCAGCACCACCAGTGGCGAACCCTCGTCCCACCAGATCGACGCATAGGCGTGGGCGGACTGCTCCGGGCGCTTGATCAGGATCAGCGACACCAGCAAGCGCCGCACCGGCCAAGGCAGGTCGATCACATACGGGTCCATGAGGAACTGGTTGAGGTAGCGGCGCACATCGGCGACCGAGGTGGATGCCGGTGAACCCAGGTTGACCAGCAGCAGGGCATGATCGGTCATGCAGCGTCCTATATCAGAGGCGGTCGGACAGGTCGTCCAACGCCGATTGCAGATCGTTGAAGCGGAACGTGAAACCTTCGGCCAGCAGGCGCACCGGGCGCGCACGCTGGCCACCCAGCAGCAGGGTCGACAACTCGCCCAAGCCGGCCTTGAGCACCAGCGCCGGCACCGGCAGCAGCGCCGGGCGATGCAGTGCCCGCCCCAGACGCCTGGCGAACTCGCGGTTGCGTACCGGATCTGGCGCGCAGGCATTATAGGGACCGCTGGCGTCGTTGTGCTGCAAGAGAAAATCAATGAGGCCGATCTGGTCCTCTATATGGACCCAGGGCATCCATTGCCGACCGTTGCCGATCGGCCCACCAAGACCCAGCTTGAATGGCAGGCGCAGGCGCGAAAGAAAGCCTCCATCGCTGGCCAGTACCAACCCGGTACGCACCAGCACTACGCGCATGCCGAGGGTTTGCGCACGTTGTGCGGTCTCTTCCCAGGCGATGCACAGCTGACTGGCGAAATCTTCTTTCACCGGCTGCGAGGCCTCGGTCAACTCACGCTCGCCACCATCGCCGTACCAGCCCACAGCCGAGCCCGAAATCAGCAACCCGGGACGCTGCTCGCGGCGCTCCAGCCAGCTCAGCAACTGCTCGGTGAGGGTGACACGACTGGCCCACAACAGTTGCCGGCGTGCCGCCGTCCAGGGTCGATCGGCGATGGGGGCGCCGGCCAGGTTGACCACCGCGTCCAGCGGATCGTCCGGCTCCAGCTCCTCCAGCCGAGCGATGCCGCGCACGCCGCTGCCGCAACGCTTGGGCACCTGGCCAGGCTCGCGGCTCCACACCGTCAGGCGATGACCCTGGCTGAGCCAGAGCTGGCACAAGTGTCGGCCGATCAACCCAGTACCGCCTGTCAGCAATATATGCATGGCTGTGTCCTCACAAGCTGCGGCCATGGTCTATTTTTAAGATCAAGGCACTTTTTAAACCGATAGCTCTCGGATAAACATAGGCCAACCTGTCCTATCGAGCGGAATAACCTTATACAAAACTTCTGTATTGTACAGGTTTGTCTGACAGCGTAGTCTGCTTAAAGCAAGGTTCGAAGAGGCCATCATGACAGTACCTATTGCCATTATCGGTGCCGGTATCGCCGGTCTGTCCGCCGCCCAGGCCCTGCAGAAGGCCGGACAGAGCGTTCACTTGTTCGACAAGGGCCACGGCAGTGGCGGGCGCATGGCCAGCAAGCGCAGCGACGCCGGCGCGCTCGACCTCGGCGCCCAGTACTTCACCGCTCGCGACCGACGTTTCGTCGAGCAAGTCCAGCAATGGGTTGCGGCCGGCTGGGTCGCGCAGTGGAAGCCGCGGCTCTACAACTACCGCGACGGTGAACTGACCCCCTCTCCCGACGAACAGACCCGCTGGGTCGGCGTGCCACGCATGAGCGCCATCACCCGCGGCCTGCTCAAGGATGTCACGGTCAACTTCGGGTGCCGTATCGCCGAGGTCTTCCGCGGCAAGCAGTACTGGCATCTGCAGGACACCGAGGGCTGCAGCCATGGCCCGTTCAGCCGGGTGGTGATCGCTGTGCCAGCACCGCAGGCCACGCCCCTGTTGGCGGCCACGCCCAAGCTCGCCGCGGTCGCCGCCGGGGTGCAGATGGAACCCACCTGGGCCATCGCTCTGGGCTTCCAGACACCACTCGACACCCCGATGCAAGGCTGCTTCGTGCAGGACAATCCACTCGACTGGCTGGCACGCAACCGCAGCAAACCCGGCCGCGATGAGCAGCTGGACACTTGGGTGCTGCATGCGACCTCCAGCTGGAGTAGCGAACACCTGGACCTCCCCAGGGAGAAAGTCATCGAGCAGTTGTGGGGCGAGTTCGCCGAACTGGTCGGCTGCGTGGTGCCAGCCCCCACCTTCGCCCTCGCCCACCGCTGGCTCTATGCCCGCCCCGCCGGTAACCATGAATGGGGCACCCTGGCCGACGCCGACCAGGGCCTTTATGCCTGCGGTGACTGGTGCCTGTCGGGACGCGTGGAAGGTGCCTGGCTCAGCGGCCAGGAGGCAGCGCGGCGCTTGCTCGAACACCTTGAGTGAAGTTGTACAAGAAATTTGTCTTGCATAAGTTTTTCGATGTGCTGGAATAGACCTGTACAACATTTTTGCCTTGTACAGGTCTACGGAGGCCACGATGAACTTTCCCCACTCGACAGGCAAACCCCGCATCGCCATCAGCGCCTGCCTGGCCGGGCAGGACGTGCGCTACAACGGCGGACACAAAGCCTCGGACCTGTGCCAGTCCCTTGATGAGCATTTCGACTGGCTGCCGCTGTGTCCGGAAGTTGCCATCGGCCTGGGCATTCCCCGCGACGCCATTCGCCTGGTCGGCGATCCGCAGGCACCGGAAGTGATCAACCCGCGCGATCCCGGTACCGATCTCGCACCACCCCTGCGTGCCTACGGCCAGCAGATGGCCGATGCGCTCGACGACATTTGCGGCTATGTGTTCATGCAGAAGTCGCCGTCCTGCGGGCTCGAGCGGGTCAAGGTCTATCAGGACAATGGCCGTCCCTCCGTGCTGGGCGGGCGCGGCGCCTATGCCCAGGCGTTCTGCGAGCGTCGCCCGGACCTGCCGGTGGAAGAGGAAGGCCGCCTGCACGACCCGGTGCTGCGCGAAAACTTCATCAGCCGCGTCTACGCCTATGCCGACTGGCAGCACCTGCTGGCACAAGGCTTGAGCCGCGGAGCCCTGATTCGTTTCCACTCACGCTATAAATACCTGCTGATGGCCCACAACCCGCAGGCCTACCGCGAACTCGGGCGCCTGCTGGGCAGCATGAGCCGCGACGACGACCCGCTGCAGATCGGCCCGCGCTACTTCAGCCAGCTGATGCAGGCTCTACGTCGCTGCGCCAGCCGCGGCACCCACAGCAACGTTCTGCAGCACCTGTGCGGCTATCTGCGCGATGCCCTGGACAGCAGCGACAAAGCCGAACTGCAGCGCCTGATCAACCAGTACCAGCAGGGTTGCGTGCCGCTGGTGGTCCCGCTGACCCTGCTCAAGCACCACCTGCGCATTCATCCCGACCCTTATTTGATGCAGCAGGCCTACCTGCAACCGCACCCGGAAAACCTGGGCCTGCGCAATGCACTCTGAAGACAGCTTGCCGATCGGCGAACTGGCCCGACGCACCGGCGTCAACCCTGTCACCTTGCGAGCCTGGGAACGGCGCTACGGCCTGCTGGTGCCGGAGCGCACACCCAAGGGCCATCGCCTTTACAGCACACTGCATATCGAGAGAGTTCAGGCCATCCTGCAGTGGTTGGAGCGCGGCGCCTCGGTGAGCCAGGTGCGTGATCTGCTCGAAAACCGCGACGAAGCCTCGCCAAGGCTGGAGGGTGACTGGCAAGCTCGCTGCCAGCAACTGATCGAGGCCATTGCCGACCTTGCTCAACGCTCGCTGGACCAGCAGCTCAACCAGGCCATGGCGCTTTATCCCGCCTCGACCCTGTGCGAGCAATTGCTGCTGCCGCTGCTCGAGCGCCTGGAGCAACGCTGGCGCAAGCACTTCGACGCCAGCCTCGAGCAGGCCTTCTTCCACACCTGGCTGCGCAGCAAGCTGGGCGCGCGGGTCTACCACGACAACCATTCGCTCGAGGGGCCGCCCGTGCTGTTGGCCACGACCCTCGACGCCCCCTTCGATGCTCAACTGTGGCTCTGCGCCTGGCTGCTCAGCAGCAGCGGCTTTGCCGTGGAAGTGCTCGAACAACCGGTCGGCTGCAAACAACTGCTGCACGCAATCGCCCGACTTGCCCCCCGCGCCCTGGTGCTGCACCTGGGGCCGCGTATCGACCTCCAAGCACTGGCCCCGCTGCGAGATGTAACGCTGATGAAACTCCTGGGAGGCGCCAGCGTCTTCATTAACGAGGAGCGACTGCGCAGCCTGGAACTTCCGGCGCTGCAGCTCTTCGAGACTCCGCAGGGGGCATTGCGCCTGCTTCAGCAATCACGCTGAACCCGACTGTCAGAGACCCTGAGATGCAATTGATCTGGCTGCGCAGCGACCTGCGCATAAGCGACAACACCGCCCTCTCCACCGCCAGCGCACAGGGGCCGACCATTGCCCTGTGGATCGCCAGCCCCGAGCAATGGCAGGCGCACGACGATGCGCCGAGCAAGGTCGACTTCTGGATACGCAACCTGCGCGACCTGCGTCAGGCTCTCGAACGCCTGAATATCCCGCTGCTGATCCGCCATACCGACACCTGGCAACAGGTGCCCGAAACCGTGCTGGAGGTTTGCCGCATGCACAAGGTGCAGACGGTGCACTGGAACGATGAGTACGGCGTCAACGAAAGCCAGCGTGACCAGCGTACCCAGTCTTTGCTGGAGCGCTCCGGCGTGGCCACCCGCACGCACCTGGACCAGCTGTTCTTCCATCCCGGCACCCTGCTGACCAAGGCGGGCAACTACTTCCAGGTCTTCGGCCAGTTTCGCAAGGCTTGCCTGGAACATCTGCATCGCAGCCTGCCAACCCTTGCCCATCCCGTGAAACCACAGGCCCCGCTGGGCATCGCCAGCGACTCGATCCCCAGGCATATCGAAGGCTTCGACACGCCCGCTAAGGCCTTGCGCGACCACTGGCCTGCCGGTGAAGACGAGGCTCAGGGCAGGCTGTCGCGCTTCGTCGACGAAACCATCGACGACTACCAGACCCTGCGTGACCTGCCGGCCAGGCCCGGCACCAGCCAACTCTCGCCCTATCTTGCCGCCGGCGTGATCTCGCCGCGCCAATGCCTGCACGCCGCACTGTCGAGCAACCGTGGCGAATTCGACAGCGGCAGCCAAGGTGTACGGACCTGGATCGACGAACTGCTCTGGCGCGAGTTCTACAAGCACATCCTGGTGGGCTATCCTCAGGTCTCGCGCCACCGCCCCTTCCGCGCCCCTACCGAGGCTCTGCCCTGGCGCGATGCGCCCGAGGATCTGGAGGCGTGGGAACAAGGCCGCACCGGTTTCCCGTTGATCGACGCAGCCATGCGCCAGCTGCTGCATACAGGTTGGATGCACAACAGGCTGCGCATGGTGGTAGCCATGTTCCTGAGCAAGAATCTGCTCATCGACTGGCGCAAGGGTGAGCGGCATTTCATGCGACACCTGATCGACGGCGACCTGGCGGCGAACAACGGCGGCTGGCAGTGGAGCGCCTCCACCGGCACCGATTCGGTGCCCTATTTCCGGATCTTCAACCCAGTGACCCAGTCGCAGCGTTTCGATCCAAAAGGACGCTTTATCCGCCATTGGTTACCAGAACTCACCCATCTGGATGACAAACACATTCATTTGCCTGTGAAATCTTCCGGACTATTTGATACAAATGAATACATCAGCCCGATCGTCGATCTGGACAGCAGTCGCCATAGGGCACTGGCGGCATTCAAGGCGCTACCCGCCTCCACCAACTGAAGGACACGGTATTGAGTAGTACGCGCAGGTTCTGGGTGACAGGGGCCAGCAATGGCGTAGGCCTCGCCCTGGTCGAACGGCTGCTCGAAGAGGGTCATCGAGTCGCCGCCAGCGGAAAGAATTGCCAGGAACTCGACACGTTGGCCGAGCTGCACGAGGCACGCTTGCTGCGCCTGCCCGTGCACGTGCACGAGCTGGCCGAGGCGCAGGCGGCGGCCGAGCAATTGCAGTCGCACTGGGGTGCACTGGATGTCTTGATCGTCAATGCCGGCACGTGCGACTACCTGCCAGACAGCCTACCTGCCAACGCGATAATGGAAGCCATCGTCAGCAGCAACCGGCACGCCAGCGAGCATGTCTTGGCCAACGCACTGTCCTTGTTGGCCAGAGGCGACAGGCCACAGGTGATGGCGCTGTTCAGTCGCTATTCGACGCTGCAGCTGTTTGCGCCAGCGCAGAACCCGGCAGGGCACAACAACCTGCCCCAGTGGTTCCGCGAGCAACGCAAGGTCCTCGACGATCTGACGGTGCAGCTTACGGTGGTCGCGCCGCAGTCGCTCAAGGCGCCGGTTAGCAGCAGCATGGCGATACCTGAATCCTGGACGGCGCAGAGCGCAGCAGAGGAGTTGGTGCGCAGGCTCGATCAACCCGAGGCCGAATTGGTGCTCGAAGTGTTGGATCCGACCTTGCTGTGGCCACTGCCCAGGGAAGCCTGAGGTAAATCCGGGGCGCTACACGCCCCGGTGATCCGGGTCAGAGCGCCATTCGATAATGCAGCGAATAGCTCTCGACGCCATCATTTGGCTGCTTGATCCCGGCGTTGGAGTAGTGGATCGCGCGAACCCCGATCTCGTGCCCACCTGCAAAGCGCAGGCCGAAACCGATGCGGTCCTCGAACTGGAACGACGAGCCCAGGTCATTGCTTTCCAGCTTGGTCCGCGAGAATGCCGCCACACCGATCCCCGCCTCGATGTAGGGCTTGACCGAGTCCCCGGCGAACTCGTACACGAACACAGGGGCGAACGACAGGCTGTGATTGCTTGCCCGCTCATCGCCATCCCAGAACGTGTAGGCGCCGTCCCAGTACCCAGTAATACGGCCTACGCTGGTCTGCCACCAACTGGCATCCCAGTTCGACTGCAGCCCCAGTCGGTAGACCATGGTGCTGTCGCCGGTCTGCCCCACCGACAACGAGACATCGGCCGCCTGCGCCGATACCGTCTGCCCCAACGCCAACGCGGCAACCACTGCCACTCCAAGCAAATGCCTCATGAGCCCGTCCTTCTTCCTGGTGTTGTTATCAAGTGTCTGCCTGTAAGTCAGGCTCAATGATAGAAATCAGCACTGGGACGATAGTTCAGCTTTGCCGGGGGAAATTTCACATTTTTTTTACAAGTGGAACGCACTGACCTGTTCGACCGAGGCGCCCCACAGAAGCGGGAGGATCTTGTGCAAGTGCTGCGTGTCGCCACTGCTGCAGAATTCGGCCTCACGCGCAGGCCCGTCGGCCAGCAGGTCGCGGGCCAGCAACAGGCGTTGCAACTGACGCGCCACGGCAGCACCGGTATCGATGATCGCCACCTCGGCCGGCACCATGTCGGCCAGCAGCGGGCGCAGGAAGGGATAGTGCGTGCAGCCGAGGATCAGCGTGTCGCAGCCGGCAGCCAGCAGCGGCTGCACGTAGCCGAGCAACATCTGGCGTAGCAGTGGACTGTTCAGGTCACCGGCCTCGATCAGCTCGACCAGCCCAGGGCATGGCTGGGTGACCACCTGCACATCGTTGGCAAAGCGGTCGAGCAAGGCGGCAAATTTTGCACTCTGCAAAGTGCCGGTGGTAGCCAGGACGCCGACCACACCGGAGCGTGTCGCCGCAGCGGCCGGCTTGACCGCAGGCTCCATGCCCACCAACGGCCAGTCGGGGTAGCGTTCGCGCAAGTCGGCCACGGCCGCCACGGTCGCGGTATTGCACGCCAGGACCATGGCCTTGGCACCGCGTGCGTGGAAGAACTCGGCGATGCGCCGGCAGCGCTCACGGATGTAGTCGGGGGATTTCTCGCCATAGGGTACGTGGCCGCAATCGGCGACGTAGAGCAGCGACTCGTGGGGCAGCAAGCGCCGAATCTCGGCAAGCACCGACAAGCCACCGACCCCCGAATCCATCACGCCCACCGGCGCCGAGCGATCAGCCATGGCGATCGCCGCACACCGTGCAGGCCGGGTCTCGCTTGACCCGCAGCTCGCGCATGCGCGTGCCGAGGGCATCGATCAGCAACAAGCGGCCCACCAGGGGCTCGCCGAACCCGGCCAGCAGCTTCAGTGCTTCCAAGGCCTGCAAGCTGCCCACCAGCCCCACCAGCGGACCGATCACGCCGGCTTCGCTGCAGGTCAGCTCGGCCTCGCTGCCATGGCCATAAAGGCAGTGATAGCAAGGGCTGTAGTCGCGCCGGGGGTCGAACACCGACAACTGCCCCTCCAGGCGAATGGCCGCGCCGCTCACCAACGGCTTGCCAGCAGCCACGCATGCGGCGTTGACCGACTCGCGAGTGGCGAAGTTGTCGGAGCAGTCCAGCACCAGGTCCACCGCCGCCACCGCCGCAGCCAGCGAGTCGTCGTCCAGGGCATGGCGATGGGCGACCAGGGTGACCTCCGGATTGATCGCCTGCAGACGCTGCAACGCCGAGTCGACCTTGGTCATGCCGACGCTGTCGCTGTCATGGAGGACCTGGCGTTGCAGGTTAGTCAGGTCGACCGTGTCGAAGTCGGCCAGGTGCAACTCGCCCACGCCAGCAGCCGCCAGGTAGAGCGCGACGGGCGACCCCAGGCCACCGAGCCCGACCACCAGGGCCTTGCTCTGCTTGAGCCGCAACTGGCCGTCGATATCCACCTGCGACAGCAGGATCTGCCGGCTGTAGCGCAACAGTTCCTGGTCACTCAGCATGGCAGGCGCCCCAGGGAAATACGCTCATGCCCACCCAGGTCGCGGCGGCTGTCCACCTCGATGAAACCGCTACCAACCAACAGGTCACGCACTGCGCCAGCCTGGTCGTAGCCATGCTCGAGCAACAACCAGCCGCCGGGCAACAGGTGCTGCGGCGCCTGGGCGATGATCAGGCGCAGATCGTCAAGGCCATCGGGGCCGGCCACCAGCGCACTGCTGGGCTCGAAACGCACATCGCCCTCGCTCAAGTGCGGATCTTCGGCGGCAATGTAGGGCGGGTTGCTGAGGATCAGGTCGAAACGCTCGTCGGCCAGGGCGTCGAACCAGTGACTACTGCGCACCTGAACATTCATCAGGTGCAGGCGCGCGCGGTTGCGCTCGGCCAGGGCCACGGCCTCGTCGATGCGATCGACTGCCGTCACCTGCCAGGCCGGGCACTCGCTCGCCAGGGCCAGGGCGATGGCGCCGCTGCCGGTGCCAAGGTCAAGCACCCGGGCAGGTTTGGCAGGCACCCGTTCGAGCGCGGTTTCCACCAGCAACTCGGTGTCTGGTCGAGGAATCAGGGTGTGCGGCGCGACTTCAAGGTCAAGCTTCCAGAAGCCCTGCTGACCGAGAATGTACGCCACCGGCTCACCTGCGCGACGGCGTTCGAGAAAGGCCGCGAAGGCCTGCGCCGCCTCGCTGCTGACGATACGCTCGGGCCAGGTGTGCAGGTAGCTGCGCGACTTGCCCAAGGCAGCGGACAGCAACAACTCGGCGTCCAGGCGCTCGGTGGGCGAATCGGGCAATTGCGCATTGCGCAGCAGGCTGGCGATGATGGTCATCAGTCCCCCAGGGCGGCCAGTTGATCGGCCTGGTATTCGGCCAGCAAGGGTTCGATCACCGCATCCACGCCACCAGCGAGTACATCGTCGAGGGAGTAGAGCGTCAGGTTGATGCGATGGTCGGTGACCCGACCCTGCGGGTAGTTGTAGGTGCGGATGCGCTCGGAGCGGTCGCCCGAGCCCACCAACAGCTTGCGCTCGCTGGCAATCGCATTCTGCGCGGCGCTGGTCTGCATGTCGTTGAGCTTGGCCGACAGCCACGACATGGCGCGGGCGCGGTTCTTGTGCTGGGAACGTTCTTCCTGGCACTCGACGACGATGCCGGTCGGCAAGTGGGTGATGCGGATCGCCGAATCGGTCTTGTTCACATGCTGACCACCCGCACCCGAGGCGCGATAAGTGTCGACGCGCAGGTCGGCCGGATTGATCTCGATCGCGGCCTGCTCGTCAGGCTCGGCCAGCACCGCCACCGTGCAGGCGGACGTGTGGATACGGCCTTGCGATTCGGTTTCCGGCACGCGCTGCACCCGGTGCGCCCCGGACTCGAACTTGAGTTTGCCGTATACGCTGTCGCCCTCGACGCGGGCGATGATTTCCTTGTAGCCGCCGTGTTCACCCTCGTTCTCGGAGAGAATCTCCAGGCGCCAGCCACGTTTCTCGGCGTAGCGCGAGTACATGCGGAACAGATCGCCGGAAAAGATCGCAGCCTCGTCGCCGCCGGTGCCGGCACGGATCTCGAGAAACACGTTGCGCCCGTCGTTGGGGTCCTTGGGCAGCAGCATGCGCTGAAGCTGCGACTCCAGGACGACGAGTTGCTCCTTGGCTTCGCGCACTTCCTCCACGGCCATCTCACGCAGGTCCGGGTCGCTGTCCTTGAGCAGCGCCTGGGCGCCCTCCAGATCCTCCTGGACCTTGCACCACTCCTTATAGGCGACGAACACCGGCTCGACTTCGGCATATTCACGGGAATAGGCGCGGAAACGGGTCTGGTCGGAAATGACTTCGGCATCACCCAGCAGGGCGGTGAGTTCTTCGAAGCGGTCCTGGAGGATGTCCAGTTTTTTCAGCAGCGACGCTTTCATTGCGTGGGTTTGTCCGTCGAGCCCTCGTGGAGGGCAAAGAGTTCCTGGGCCATGGCCAGCGCATCGACGCGGCCTTCGGCAGAGAGCTTTTTAAGTTGCACGCTGGGCGCGTGCAACAGCTTGTTGGTCAGGCCGCGCGCCAGCTGGGCGAGTACTTCTTCGGGGTTACCGCCGTTGGCCAGCAGGCGCTGGGCTTTTTGCAGTTCCTCATCGCGCAACCGCTCGCTCTGCTGGCGGTAGGCCTTGAGCACGTCCACCGCAGCCAGCTCGCGCAGGCGCGCCATGAAATCATCGGCACCGAGATTGACCAGCTCTTCGGCGGCCTGTGCTGCACCCTGGCGGCTCTTGAGGTTTTCGGCGACGACTTCGTGCAGGTCGTCGACCGTATAAAGATAGACGTCGTCCAGCTCGCCCACCTGCGGCTCGATGTCCCGCGGCACAGCGATGTCGACCATGAAGATCGGCTTGTGCCGGCGCTGCTTCAGCGCGCTCTCGACCGCGCCCTTGCCGAGAATCGGCAACTGGCTGGCGGTGGAACTGATGACGATGTCACTGTTGGCCAGTTCCTGCGGGATGTCCGCCAACAGCACGGCATGGGCACCGAACTGCTCGGCGAGGATACTGGCGCGTTCGAGCGTGCGGTTGGCGACGACGATCCGCTTGACCCCCTGCTCATGCAAGTGGCGGGCGACCAGGGTGATGGTTTCGCCGGCACCGATCAGCAGGGCCTGGCTGCGGCCCAGGTCGGCGAAGATCTGCTTGGCCAGGCTGACGGCGGCGAAGGCGACCGAGACCGGGTTCTCACCGATGGCGGTGTCAGTGCGCACCTGCTTGGCGGCACTGAAGGTGGCCTGGAACAGACGCCCGAGCAACGGGCCGATGGTGCCGGCCTCACGGGCCACGGCGTAGGCCGATTTCATCTGGCCGAGGATCTGGGGCTCGCCCAGCACCAGCGAGTCGAGCCCGGAGGCGACACGCATCATGTGTTTGACCGCATCGTGCTCTTCGTGAACGTAGGCACTGGCACGCAGCTCGTCGAGGCTCAGGCGGTGGTAGGCGGCCAGCCATTGCAGCACGGCGTCGGCGCTGAGCTGGTCCTGCTCTATATAGAGCTCACTGCGGTTGCAGGTCGACAGGATCGCCGCCTCGCGGCTGGCGGTCAGTCGGCAGAGCTGCTGCAGGGCATCGACCAGCTGCTCGGGCGTAAACGCCACGCGCTCGCGTACGTCTACCGAGGCAGTCTTGTGGTTGATACCGAGGGCGAGAAAGGCCATGCAAGGTCGCTGGTTGGGACGGGAAGCCGATAATTGTCCTACTTCGCAGGATTCAGGACAACCACCGTTCGCTATTGTCGTGATGAGCCTGGGCTATCGTGAGGCCTGCAGGCATGGCCCGAACCCGGCCAGGCATCTGCCGCAAACACGTGTGACAGTCGGCCTGCCCCCGAACATCACGCGCTCAGCGCGGTCACACACTTCGCGGGTGGGTTTGCCCCCGCGCTTGTGTCATCATGCTCCGACCGCCGGTTAGTCCACCAAAGCCTCTATGAACAGACCCTACGCATTGCTGCTTGCCTTCGCCCTGCTCCAGGGCTGCCAGAGCCTGATCCCGCACAAGAGCGAGGATCAGCAAGCTGTTGCCGAAGCCGACAAGCCCGAGGCGAAAACCCCTGTGGTGTATGGATCGTTCAAACAGGACACGCTCTACAGCCTGCTGGTGGCTGAACTTGCCGGCCAGCGCAACCGCTTCGACATCGCCCTGGCCAACTATGTCGACCAGGCACAGAAAACCCAGGACCCGGCCGTCTCCGAGCGTGCCTACCGCATCGCCGAGTACCTCGGGGCCGATGAACCGGCCCTCGACACCGCGCTGATCTGGGCCCGCAACGACCCGCAGAACCTCGACGCCCAGCGCGCCGCGGCGATCCAGCTGGCCCGCTCCGGCCGCTACGACGACGCCATGGCCTACATGGAGAAAGTGCTCCAGGGCCAGGGCGATACCCACTTCGACTTCCTCGCCCTGTCTGCCGCCGAAACCGACCAGAGCACCCGCGACGGGCTGATGCAAAGCTTCGACCGCCTGCTGGTCAAGTACCCGGACAACAGCCAACTGGTCTTCGGCAAGGCCCTGCTGCTCAACCAGGACGGCAAGACCGAACAGGCACTCGAACTGCTCGAAAGCCATCCGCCACGCAATGGCGAAATCGCGCCGATCCTGCTGCGCGCGCGCCTGCTCCAGGCCCTGGACCGTGGCGGCGAAGCCCTGCCACTGCTGCGCGGGGCGATTCGCGACAATCCGGACGACAAGCGCCTGCGCATCACGTATGCCCGCACGCTGGTCGAACAGGACCGCATCACCGACGCCAAGGCCGAGTTCGAAAGCCTGCTGCAACAGTACCCGGATGACGACGAACTGCGTTATTCGCTGGCGCTGGTGAGCATGGAGAACAAGAACTGGGACGAGGCCGAAGGCTACCTGCAGGAGATGGTCGAGCGCGACAGCAACGTCGACGCCGCGCACCTGAACCTCGGGCGCATTCGCGAAGAACGCGGCCTCCCGGCAGCGGCCCTGCGCGAATACGCGCTGGTCGGCCCAGGCCCGGACTACCTGGCCGCGCAATTGCGCCAAGCCGATATCCTGATCGCCAACGGCCGCAGCGCCGAGGCCTCGCGCCACCTGGCCGAAGCCCGCGAAGCACAGCCCGACTATGCGATCCAGCTCTACCTCATCGAGGCCGAAACCCTGGGCAACAATGGCAAGGAAGCCCAGGCCGACCAGGTACTGCAGCAGGCCATCAAGCGCTACCCCGACGATCTCAACCTGCTCTACACCCGCGCCATGCTCGCTGAAAAGCGCGACGACCTGCCGCAGATGGAAAAAGACCTGCGCGCCATCATCGCCCGCGAACCGGAAAACGCGATGGCCCTCAACGCCCTGGGCTACACCCTGGCCGACCGCACCACACGCTATGGCGAAGCAAAAGCACTGATCGACAAAGCCCACCAGCTCACCCCGGACGATCCAGCAGTGCTCGACAGCCTGGGCTGGGTCAATTATCGCCTGGGCAACCTGGACGAGGCCGAGCGCCTGTTGCGCCAGGCGCTGGAGCGCTTCCCCGACCATGAAGTCGCCGCCCACCTCGGCGAGGTGCTGTGGGCCAACGGCAAGCGCCGCGAAGCGCGCCAGGTCTGGGCCAAGGCCTTCGCCGAACAACCCGACAGCCCTATCCTGCGCAAGACCGTCCTGCGCCTGACCGGATCCGAGAACCTTTAAATCATGCGTTTGCGTCATCTCATCACCTTCGCCCTGATCGCCCTGCTCACCGGCTGCGCCGGTTTCGGCACCCGTGAAGCCGTCCAGGGCAAGGGCAGCCCGCAACAGTGGCGCGAGCACAAGCAACAGCTGAGCACCCTCGACGGCTGGCAGATCAACGGCAAGGTCGGCATCCGCGCCCCGCGTGACTCGGGCAGCGGCACGCTGTTCTGGCTGCAGCGCCAGGACTACTACGACATTCGCCTGGCTGGGCCCCTGGGTCGCGGCGCCGCACGCCTGACCGGCCGCCCCGGCGGCGTGGTGCTGGAAGTGGCCAATCAGGGCCGTTACGAGGCAGCGACCCCCGAAGCCATGCTCGAAGAGCAGCTCGGTTGGCGCCTGCCGGTATCGCATCTGGTCTGGTGGGTGCGCGGTCTTCCGGCCCCGGACAGCAAGAGCCAACTGACCCTCGACGGCGACAGCCGCCTGGCCCGCCTCACCCAGGACGGCTGGGAAGTCGAATACCTGAGCTACATCGAACAGAACGGCTACTGGCTGCCCGAGCGCCTGAAGCTGCACGGCGAAAACCTCGACGTCACCCTGGTGGTCAAGGACTGGCAACCCCGCCAGCTGGGACACTGATCCGATGCAAAGGCTCACCCTGCCCGCCCCGGCCAAGCTCAACCTGTGGCTGCACATTACCGGCCGACGCGACGACGGCTATCACGAGCTGGAAACCGTGTTTCAGTTCCTCGACCACGCCGACCAGCTGAGCTTCGAGCTGCGTGACGATGGCCTGATCCGCCTGAACACCGAGATCGCCGATGTCCCCCACGACAGCAACCTGATCGTGCGCGCAGCGCGCAAGCTGCAGGAACAGTCCGGCGCACAGCTGGGTGTCGACATCTGGCTCGACAAGGTCCTGCCCATGGGCGGCGGTATCGGTGGCGGCAGTTCCGATGCGGCCACTACCCTGCTCGCCCTGGATCATCTGTGGCAGCTCGACTGGCCGGTCGACCGCCTGGCTGCGCTGGGGCTGACACTGGGGGCCGATGTGCCGGTGTTCGTACGTGGTCATGCCGCCTTCGCCCAAGGCGTGGGCGAACAGCTGACCCCGGTCGATCCGGAAGAACCCTGGTATGTCGTGCTGGTGCCGCAAGTGTCTGTCAGCACAGCGGAAATTTTTTCGCATCCAGAGTTGACACGTGATTCCCTCCCCCTTAAGATGCGCCCCGTTCCCGAGGGAAACAGTCGAAATGACTGCCAACCGGTGGTAGAGCAACGTTATCCAGAAGTTCGCAATGCGCTGAATTCGCTGGGTAAATTTACGGAAGCTCGAATGACCGGCACTGGAAGTTGCGTGTTTGGGGCCTTCCCAAGCAAAGCCGAAGCTGATAGAGTTCTGGCCCTTCTTTCAGAGACCCAAGCAGGGTTTGTGGCAAAAGGAAGCAATGTTTCGATGTTGCATCGCAAGCTGCAAAGTCTGATCAAGAAGTCGAGCGCATAAGCGTTCGCAGCAACAGATACAGGGGCGTCGCCAAGCGGTAAGGCAGCAGGTTTTGATCCTGCCATGCGTTGGTTCGAATCCAGCCGCCCCTGCCATTTTCCTTATACTCATCCAGGTTACCCTCAGCCTTCAGGTACTGCGCGTGTCCAAGATGATGGTCTTCACGGGGAATGCCAACCCCGATCTGGCTCGGCGTGTCGTACGTCAGCTGCATATCCCACTGGGTGATGTTTCTGTCGGTAAATTCTCCGACGGCGAAATCAGCACTGAGATTAATGAAAACGTCCGCGGTAAAGACGTCTTTATCATTCAGCCGACCTGCGCTCCGACCAACGATAATCTGATGGAACTGGTAGTGATGGCCGACGCCTTCCGCCGCTCCTCAGCTTCCCGAATCACCGCCGTGATTCCTTACTTCGGATACGCCCGCCAGGACCGCCGTCCGCGTTCGGCACGTGTAGCCATCAGCGCCAAAGTCGTCGCTGACATGCTCACTGTCGTGGGTATCGACCGTGTTCTCACCGTCGACCTGCACGCTGACCAGATCCAGGGTTTCTTCGATATTCCTGTCGACAACATCTACGGTTCGCCCGTACTGGTCGACGATATCGAAGACCAGCGTTTCGATAATCTCATGATCGTCTCCCCCGACATCGGTGGTGTGGTGCGTGCACGCGCCGTCGCCAAGTCGCTGGGTGTCGACCTGGGTATCATCGACAAACGCCGCGAGAAAGCGAACCACTCCGAGGTGATGCATATCATCGGCGACGTCGAAGGGCGCACCTGCATCCTGGTAGACGACATGGTCGACACCGCCGGCACCCTGTGCCACGCGGCCAAGGCCCTGAAAGACCACGGCGCTGCCAAGGTCTACGCCTATTGCACTCACCCGGTTCTGTCGGGTCGTGCGATCGAGAACATCGAGAAGTCGGTGCTCGACGAGCTGGTGGTGACCAACACCATCCCGCTGTCCGCCGCTGCTCAAGCCTGTGACCGTATCCGCCAACTGGATATAGCACCGGTAGTCGCTGAAGCGGTCCGCCGCATCAGCAACGAAGAATCGATCAGCGCGATGTTCCGCTAAGCGGAACGCACGCTGACGAAAAGCGCCCCGCCCCGGCATCGATGTCGGGGCGGGGCTTTTTTGCCATCCCCGTCCGGCGCTGGTCGCAAACGCCCTCGGGGGGCTATTTTGGAGAAACAAAATGACTGATTTCACCCTGAACGCCCAAGCGCGTACTGACCTGGGGAAAGGTGCGAGCCGCCGCCTGCGTCACTCGCTGAACATCCCTGCCGTTGTCTACGGTGGTAACAAGGACGCCGAGTCCCTGACCATCCTGGCCAAGGAAATCACCAAGCTGTTCGAAAACGAAGCTGCCTTCAGCCACGTTCTGGAACTGAACGTCGACGGCAAGAAGCAGAACGTCATCGTCAAGGCCCTGCAGCGCCACCCGGCCAAAGGCTTCATCATGCACGCCGACTTCGTTCGCGTCGTTGCTGGCCAGAAGCTGACCGCCAAGGTTCCGGTTCACTTCGTTGGTGAAGAAGCCCCGGTCAAGAAAGGCGGCGAGATCTCCCACGTAGAATCCGAGATCGAAGTTTCCTGCGAAGCCAAGGACCTGCCTGAGTTCATCGAAGTCGACCTGTCCAAGGCCGAAATCGGCACCATCATCCACCTGTCGGACCTGAAAGCTCCGAAAGGCGTAGAGTTCGTCGCTCTGGCCCACGGTGATGACAAAGCTGTTGCCAACGTTCACGCTCCACGCGTGTCCGCTGAAGCTGCTGAAGAAGGCGCTGCCGAGTAATCCACTCGCACGCCGGCGTTGATCGGGTTACAGTGCCGCGCGCACCGTAACCCACCAACTCCAAGGAAAGAGCCCCTGACGTGACCGCCATCCAGTTGATCGTCGGCCTGGGTAACCCCGGCCCCGAATACGAACAGACCCGGCATAACGCAGGGGCTCTTTTCGTTGAACGCATTGCCAGCGCCCAGCGCGTTTCGCTGTCCGCTGACAAAAAGTATTTTGGCCTGACGGCTAAGTTCAGCCATCAGGGCAACGATGTTCGCCTGCTGATTCCCACCACCTACATGAACCGCAGCGGCCAGTCCGTGGCGGCATTGGCCAATTTCTTCCGTATCAAGCCGGAAGCGATCCTGGTGGCACATGACGAACTCGACCTGCCTCCCGGCGTCGCCAAGCTCAAGCGTGGCGGCGGGCATGGCGGGCATAACGGCCTGCGCGACATCATCGCGCAGCTCGGCAACCAGAACGACTTCCACCGCCTGCGGCTTGGCATTGGCCACCCGGGCGACGCCAAACTGGTCTCCAACTTCGTCCTGGGCCGCGCGCCGCGCGCCGAGCAGGAGAAGCTCGACGCCAGCATCGATTTTGCCCTCGGCGTGCTGCCGGACGTGCTGGCCGGCGACTTCGCCAAGGCCATGCGCGAACTGCACAGCCAGAAGGCCTGACTTTCTAGAAAGGGGAATTCCCATGGGTTTCAATTGCGGCATCGTCGGCCTGCCCAACGTCGGCAAGTCCACCCTGTTCAACGCCCTGACCAAATCCGGTATCGCGGCGGAGAACTTCCCCTTCTGCACCATCGAGCCGAACAGCGGCATCGTGCCAATGCCCGACGCACGCCTGGCGGCGCTGGCCGAGATCGTCAAGCCGAACCGCATCCTGCCGACCACCATGGAATTCGTCGACATCGCGGGCCTGGTCGCCGGCGCCTCCAAGGGTGAAGGCCTGGGCAACAAGTTCCTCGCCAACATCCGCGAGACCGACGCCATCGCCCACGTGGTGCGCTGCTTCGAAGACGAGAACGTGATCCACGTCTCCAACAGCGTCGACCCCAAGCGCGACATCGAGATCATCGACCTCGAACTGATCTTCGCCGACCTCGACAGCTGCGAAAAGCAACTGCAGAAGGTCGCTCGCAACGCCAAGGGCGGCGACAAGGAGGCCCTGGCACAGAAGGCCTTGCTGGAAAAGCTGATCCCGCACTTCACCGAAGGCAAGCCAGCGCGCAGCCTGATGAAGAACATGGCTGAGGACGAAAAGGCTGCGATCCGTGGCTTCCACCTGCTGACCAGCAAGCCGGTCATGTACATCGCCAACGTTGCCGAGGACGGCTTCGACAACAACCCGCACCTGGACGTGGTCAAGGCCATCGCCGAGGAAGAAGGCGCGGTCGTGGTGCCGGTGTGCAACAAGATCGAAGCGGAGATTGCCGAGCTGGAAGACGGTGAGGAGAAGGACATGTTCCTCGAGGCCCTGGGCCTTGAAGAGCCTGGCCTGAACCGCGTGATCCGCGCCGGCTACGAGCTGCTCAACCTGCAGACCTACTTCACCGCCGGTGTACAGGAAGTCCGCGCCTGGACCGTCCGCGTTGGCGCCACCGCCCCGCAAGCGGCCGGTGTCATCCACACCGACTTCGAGAAGGGCTTCATCCGCGCCGAAGTGGTCGCCTATGACGACTTCATCCAGTTCAAGGGTGAAAGCGGAGCCAAGGAAGCCGGCAAGTGGCGCCTGGAAGGCAAGGACTACATCGTCAAGGACGGCGATGTGATGCACTTCCGCTTCAACGTCTGATCGCGCTGCAGGAGCATTCGGTACGCCGTCTCACTCCGAGCCAATAAAAAACCGCGCCCTTGCGCGGTTTTTTATTGGCTGTGCAAGCCTTAATAGTCAACGGGTGCCGGCTGACTGAACATCATGGCCACTGTTAATGCAACTGGAATTGACAAGTCCAATCCAACCTCTTTATCCCGCCCACATCAACCACCATCATCGACATACGGTGTGCCCCACGGCCTCAAGGACCCGCTCATGTCGATAACAAAAACCCTCAGCCCTGTCCTGCTTGCCATGTCGCTGGTCACGGCAAAGCCCGCTTCGGCAAGCGACACCGCGATTCAGCCCGTCACCTCGCCTCTGCAACTGTTCGTGACCCTGCCGGTCAAGCCCGACCACCTCGAACGCTTCCTGGCCACCATGCACAAGGAAGTGGCCGGTGCGCGCTCCGAAGCGGGCAACGTCGCGTTCGATGTCTACGAAGACGCGCAGCATCCCAGCCGCCTGTACCTGTTCGAGCATTGGCACACTGCCGAGTCGTTGGCCTCGCATACCAAGCAGCCTTACTACAAGGCGATCCGCGCCCAGGAGGCCGATGACCTGGGCGGCACGGTCGAGGAACGCAAACTGCGGGAGCTCTCCCCCGCCGCGCCTGCACGGTCTAAGGCCCCCGCCCAGTACAGCGTGTTGAGCACACTGCATCTGGCGCCAGGCAAGTTCGAACAACTCGCCACCCAGTTCGCGGCTCAGGCTGGGGCGATTCGCAGCGCCAAGGGTAATCTGGGGCTGGCGCTCTATCAGGATGAGGAAAAGCCCGATGAGCTGCTGCTGATCGAACGCTGGAGCGACCGCACCGCCCGTGACGCCAGCGCCTCTTCGCCGGCCGCTCGACGGCTCCTGGCCTCGCTGAACGAGGTGACTGACACGCAGGTGCTGCAATTGCGCCTGATCGATCGCTCCACTGCCGACCACTGACGCAAGCAACGCTGCGAGGGCCCGAACATGACCAGCATTCCCCGCGACACCCCGTCATCCGTCCGCAATCTTCAGGCACGCCTGGAGCCGGTGTTCTACGCCCTGCTGCGCGGTGTACTGGGCATCGTCATGTTCACCCACGGGCTGCCCAAACTGCTGGGTGACTCACATGGCTCGATGGCCGATCCGATGGCCAGCTCGACCCACCTCATCGGCAACGTGATGGGCCTGCCGTTCGCTGCCGAACTGGCGTTTCTGGTGATGCTGCTGGAAACCGTCGGCGCGCTGATGCTCGTCGTCGGCGTGCTGACCCGGCCCGTTGCCCTGGCCATGGCCGCGGAGATGGTCGGGATCAGCTACGCCCTCGGTCCGACCTGGCCGTGGGTGGACCGGGGCATCGAATACCCGGTCATTCTCGGCAGCCTGGCGTTGTACATGGCCATCCGGGGCGGCGGACGCTTTGCCTTGGACCACAAGTTGTGGCACGGGCGCTAAGTGCAACGCGGCCCGTTCAGGCAACGCTCGCCCCCCCACCTGGCGCCTGGTCCACCGCCTGCAACAACTCGATGAACGCCTCGGCCTGGGGCGACAGCACATGACGGCGCAGGCTCACCACGCCGTCACGAATCTGCAGGGCTTCAAGGTCCGGTGAGATGTCCACCGGCTTGAGCTGATGCAATCTAGCCCCCTCCTCTGCCGCCAGACTCAGTTGCAGCTGTGATGCACAGCCGATGGCATCGGACTGCAGGACGATATCCAGCAACGGCCGCCCGTTCTCGCACTCCACCGCCGGCAGGTAATCACGACGCCCCGAGTACTGCAGCACGAGGCTGCGCACACCGAAGGAGCACACCATCGGGAAGACGAGCAGTTGCTCGCGGGTAACACCTTCCTGGGTTGCCAGTGGATGGTCGTGACGGCAGAAAAAGCACCAGCTGCGCGGCTGCAACTGACGGATGCGGTAGTTGGGGTCGAGCTCGAAGCTTTGCGAACTGGCGATGAAAAACTCGATTTCTTCGGCCATCAAGCGCCTGTTGAGGTTTTCACGGGTATCGACGACGAAATGCGCGTTGACCTGCGGTTGCAAGGCGATGAAGCGCGCCAGCGTGCGCGGCACCAGGCCGGCAGCCGGTGCCGGAGCGCAGCCGAAGTACAGCATGTCGCGATCAGCGCTGTTGAGACGGCTGATCTTCTCACCGAGCTCTTGCGCCTTGCCGAGGATGTCCAGTGCATACGACAGCAGCAGTTGCCCCTGTGCTGTCGGCGGCAATCCCTTTTGCTCGCGCTCTAACAGCTTGCAGCCGGCCTGATGCTCGAGGGCCTGGATGCTGCGGCTGAAGGCCGGCTGCGACAGGCTCACGGCCTGCGCCGCGAGGGAAAAACTCCGGTGATTCATCAAGGCAACGAAATGCCGGAGATTCCTCAGCTCGTAATGCATTTGATGCATGACCTCTTTTGCAAAAAGCAATTGTGTATGCGGGTGGGGGATCTTAGTCTTAAAGAACCAAAACAAACAAATATTTATATTTTAATAACTTTCTGGAATATTAACTGCCGTTACTCCGGATGCAGCAGGACAGCCACCATGAGTATTGCGAAAGAAGACACTTCAGCAACTGAACGCGAATACAGCGCCGATGTGCTGGTAATCGGTGGCGGCCCAGCCGGCGCGTGGGCGGCGATCGGCGCTGCCGCAAAGGGCGCCAAGGTCATCCTGGTCGACAAAGGCTATTGCGGCGCCTCCGGGGCTACCGCGCCCTCCGGCACTGCCGTGTGGTGTGTGGCGCCGGAGGCCGAAGCCCGCAAGGTCGCCAAAGCCAGCCGCTATGCCATGGGCGGCGAGCTGGCCGAGCCGCAGTGGATGGATCGCGTCCTGGAGCAGACCTGGCGCAATCTGGAGTTGCTCGCCGAATGGGGCTATCCGTTCCCGGTGGACGAACAGGGCCGCCAGCGTTGGGTATCGCTGCAGGGCCCCGAGTACATGCGCCTGATGCGCAAGCGGGTCAAGCAGGCGGGTGGGCGCATTCTCGATCACAGCCCGGCGCTGGAACTGCTGGTCGATGAGCACGGCCAGGTCAGCGGCGCCACCGGCATCAGCCGGCAGAAGCAGCAGCGCTGGAGCGTGCGTGCCGGGGCAGTAGTGCTGGCCACCGGCGGCGTGGCTTTTCTCAGCAAGGCGCTGGGCTGCAATGTGCTGACGGGCGACGGCCACCTGATGGCTGCCGAAGCAGGCGCGGAGTTTTCCGGGATGGAGTTCTCCAATGCCTACGGCCTGGGGCCAGCCTTCGCCTCGGTGACCAAGTCGGCGCTGTACTCATGGGCCACGTTCTACCATGCCGATGGCCGTGAGATCGAAGGGGCAGGCTCGGCGCGAGGTCGCGGCGTGATCGCCAAGACCTTGATGAACGAGCCGGTGTTCGCCTGCATCGACCGAGCCGATGCCTCTACCCGCCAATGGATGCGCTCGGCGCAACCGAACTTCTTCCTGCCCTTCCAACGCATGGGGCTCGATCCGTTCAGCGATCGCTTCCCCGTGACCTTGCGCCTGGAAGGCACCGTGCGCGGCACCGGCGGCCTGCGTATCTGCAACGACCAGTGCGCCACCTCGGTACCCGGGCTGTATGCCGCTGGCGATGCTGCAACTCGCGAACTCATCTGCGGCGCCTTCACCGGCGGCGGCAGCCGTAACGCCGCCTGGGCGCTGTCCTCCGGGCTATGGGCCGGGGCCGGGGCCGCCGAATTCGCCCGCGACCAGCGCAGCAGCGCCATGCGCCGCCTGCTACAGTCCGGTACGGTCGGGCTGCGAGGGCAAGGCAAGCATGCCTTCGACCCGGAAGCGACGATCCGCGCCGTCCAGGCCGAAGTCTTCCCGTACGAACGCAACTGGTTCCGCCAGGGCGAGCGACTCGACGCTTCGCTTGGCCGCCTCGACCCCCTGTGGCAGCAGCTGCGCCAGGCCGCGCCCGCCAGCCCCGAACACCTGCTGCGCGCCCGTGAAGCGGCCGCCCTGCTCGCCACCTCACGCTGGATGTACCGCAGCGCTTTGGCACGCACCGAAAGCCGGGGCATGCACCGGCGCGACGATCATCCCCGGCTCGACCCCGGGCAGCGTCACCGCCTCATCAGCGGCGGCCTCGACGAGGTCTGGACCGCACGCGAAACACTCGGCCCCGCCGACCACAGCCTGCTGCCGGAGAAAGCCGCATGATCGAACTGATCAGTGCCGACCGCTGCACCGGTTGCAACATCTGCGTGCTGGTGTGCCCGACCGACGTGTTCGAGGCGGTGTCCGGCCAGGCACCGCTGATCGCACGACAATCCGAGTGCCAGACCTGCTTCATGTGCGAGGTCTACTGCCCGGAAGATGCGCTGTTCGTCTCGCCACTGGCCGATGAACAGGCCGCAGTGGACGAACAGCAACTGACCGCACAGGGCTTGCTCGGCGGTTACCGCGAAGCACTCGGCTGGGGCAAGGGACGTCACTCGACCGCTGCCCTCGACGAAAGCTACCAGTTCATCAAAGGCATCTAGAGGCTGTCGCCGCGGGATCACCTGCGCCGTTTCAGGCCGTCCATGCCGGCGGGCAACTGGGCATCGGGGAAGTGCGTCGAGAGCGTCGTCTCGCGCCACTGCTCCAGTTCTTCGGCACGCGCACGCTCGTCGAGCCCATAAACGTACAACGCATCGCCACCGAGCAGCAGGCGCAGCGGCAGGTCGTCGCGGCGCGACAACTGCACGATCAGTTCGGCGATCTTCCGCGGGTCACCCACTTCGTTGCCACCGTAGCCCGCCAGCAGGCGCAGCACATGGCCGACGGTCACATCGTAGTCTTCCAGTATGCCCTCGACCGGACGCTTGGCCTCGCTCGCCCAGTCGGTGCGCATGCCACCGGGCTCGAGGGTGCAGACCTGGATGCCCAGCGGCGTGACTTCCTTGGCCACCACATCGCTGAAACCACCCACCGCCCACTTGGCCGCCTGGTAGGCCGAAAGGCCGGGCGTCGAGGTGCGTCCCCCCACCGAAGACACCTGGAAGATATGGCCGCTACGCTGCTGACGCATCACCGGCAGAACTGCACGCGTCAGGTTGACGACACCGAACAGGTTGGTCTCGACCTGCGCACGGAAGTTATCCGCGGTCATCTGCTCGAACGGCGCGGTATGGCCATAACCCGCATTGTTGACCAGTACATCGAGGCGGCCAAAGGCATCGAGCGCAAGCTGCACCGCGTTCTGCGCGGCCTGCTCGTCGGTGACGTCCAGGGCAACGACCCGGACCTGCTGCTCGCCGTACTGCGCCACCAGATCGTCCAGGCGCCGTGGGTCACGGGCGCCAGCGACCAGAACATCGCCGTTGCGCAGTACTGCTTCACTGATGGAACGACCCAGGCCACGAGCCGCACCGGTTACAAGCCAGACTTTGGACATGATTCGACTCCTTCGTCGATGATATGAGTGATTAATCACTCATTTAAAGAGCATAAAAAAACCTGTCAGCGCCCCCCAAGGGCCGCCCACAGGGCATTGAATCCAGCCGTACGATAAGCCTCGGCCTGATCGGGTGACTGCTTGATGAACTCCATGGCCGTCTCGGCCATGGACACGAACATCGCGCCATAGAACGCCTGCGCCTGCTCTGCCGGCAACCCGCTGGAAGCCGTGCGCTCGCGCAGCAGTGCACCCACCTCATTGAAGCCCTCGCTCCCTGCAGCACGATGCTCGGCATCGATGCGCCCGCTGACGCTCAACTGGCGCAATGCCTCACGCGCCGCAGGGCTGTCGATACCCCAGTCGACGTAACCGTTCCAGGCATGTCGAATAGAGGCCTCGGCCGTCGCGTCACGGGGAAAGTCAGCCATCATGGCCAGGCGCAGACCGGCCTTCAGTTCCAGGTACAAGGCGTTGAGCAACACATCCTTGTTTTCGAAGTAGGTGAACACTGTCCCCTCGGCCACACCCGCCAACCGCGCAATGCGCGCGGTGGTGGCGCTCAGGCCATCCTCGGCAAGCGCCTGGCTGGCGGCGGCGAGGATGGCGTTGCGCTTGTCGTGACTGCGGGGACGGGCCATGGCGATGTGGACACTTAACTGAGTGAGCGCTCAATCATATTCATATTCGCCTCCAACGCAAGCCCTCCCGACCTGCGGTACCCTTGCCGACCCAGCGCAAAGAGCACCGCAGCGTCACCGATCAGCCGTTGCGGAACAGGAAGCTGTAGGCGTTGAGCGCCGGCACGCCGCCCAGGTGCGCATACAGTACCCGCGAACCTTCGGGGAACTCCCCATCGCGCACCCTACCGATCATCCCCGCCATCGACTTGCCCTCGTACACAGGGTCAGTCAGAACACCCTCCAATCGGCCACACAGGCGGATCGCCTCCAGCGTGCCCTCGTTCGGCAGCCCGTATTCGGGATAGGCATAGCGGGTATCGAGCACTACATCGTCCTCGGTGATCTCGCGGCCCAGGTCCACCAGCTCGGCGGTGTGACGAGCGATGCGCAGGATCTGTGCCTTGGTCTGCTCCGGCTTGGCTGACGCGTCGATGCCGATCACCCGCTGCGAGCGGCCATCGGCGGCAAAACCGACCACCATGCCCGCCTGGGTGCTGCCGGTGACCGAACAGACCACGATGTAGTCGAACTTGAAGCCCAGCTCTGCCTCCTGCTGGCGCACCTCCTCGGCAAAGCCGACAAAGCCCAGCCCGCCGTAGGGATGCTCGGAGCACCCTGCCGGAATCGGGAACGGCTTGCCGCCCTTGGCGCGAACATCAGCCATTGCCTGCTCCCAGCTGGGGCGGATACCGATGTCGAAGCCCGCGCTGTCGAGCCGCACATCGGCGCCCATGATGCGCGACATCTCGATATTGCCAACGCGGTCATACACAGCGTCGGAGTAGTTCACCCAGTTTTCCTGCACCAGCACGCACTTCATGCCCAGGTGCGCGGCCACTGCGGCGACCTGACGCGTCTGGTTCGACTGAATGCCGCCGATCGACACCAAGGTGTCACAGCCTTGTGCCAGCGCTTCAGGGATCAGGTATTCGAGCTTGCGTGTCTTGTTGCCACCAAAAGCCAGGCCGCTGTTGCAATCCTCGCGCTTGGCATAGAGCTCGACCTTGCCGCCCAAGTGGGCACTCAAGCGCTTGAGCGGGGTGATTGGGGAGGGTCCGAAGGTCAGCGGATAACGCGTGTAGCGACTCAGATTCATGGCTGTGCTCCCAATTGCGAAACGCGCGGATCGCGGGCTCCGATAGCGTCAATGCTAGGGAGGTTGGCCAAAAAACGGGTTGCAAGTTTTCCCTGAATTTCGAGCTATTGTTTTATTGAAAAATGATTTCACATCACTTTGTTGTGAGGCTCAAGCATTGAAAGCAACAAATGAACACGAGCAAAAAAAGTCGTCACTGTCCGGCCCACCACAGCTAGACCGTATCGACCGCGCGATCCTGCGCGCCCTGCAGCAGGACGCCTCGATCGCCAACGTGGCCTTGGCCGACAAGGTCAAGCTCAGCGCCCCGGCCTGCCTGCGACGGGTCGAACGCTTGAAGCAGGCGGGGTTGATCAAGGGCATCGTCGCCCTACTGGACAGCGAACGTCTCGATGCTGGGATGGTGGTGCTGATAGGCGTGGTGCTCGACCGCTCCACCCCGGAATCCTTCGCCGCGTTCGAAGCGGCCGCGCAGAAGGTCTCCGGGTGCATGGAGTGCCATGTGGTGACGGGGGAGTTCGACTACTTCATGTTGCTGCGCACACGCGACAGCCAAAGCTTCAACCGCCTGCACGCCGAACAGTTGCTGTACCTGCCAGGAGTACGCCAGATCCGTTCGTTCATGGGCTTGCGCCAGGTGCTTTCGACGACACGAATCGTGTTGTAGAGGGGAGATTGCGCTGTTCTTTTCGCCAGCAAGCCCGCGAAGAGAACAGCGCAATCGGTGATCAACACGCCCAAGGCACTGGCGCCTCAGCCTCGATGCCATAGCGCGCGATGGCCTCGGCACACCGCTGGCGTTCCAACACACCGTCATCGGCCAGGCTCGAAAGCGCCGCCAGCACGATCTGCCGGCTGTCGACCTCGAAGAAGCCACGCAGTTGCTCACGACTGTCGCTGCGCCCGAAGCCATCGGTGCCCAAGGCAACGAAACGATCCTGCACATACGGCGCAACCAGGTGCGGCCAGGCGCAGACATAATCGGTCGCGGCGATCACCGGCGCGCCCTTGGGCAGGCACTGCACCAAGTGACTGGCCCGCGCCGGCTCCTGCGGATGCAGCCGGTTCCAGCGCTCCACCTCCCGTGCCTCGCGCGCCAGCTCGCTGAAACTGGTGGCGCTGAACACTTCGCTGGCCACGCCCCAGTCCTGCGCCAACAGGCGTGCCGCCGCCTGCACCTCGCGCAGGATCGTGCCTGAGCCCAGCAACCGTACCTTGCCAGTAGCCCCCTCCGGCATGTGCTGCTCCAGTCGGTAGAGCCCCCGGATAATGTCGCCTTCGACCCCGTCCGGCAGGCTTGGCTGTGGATAACTTTCGTTCATCAGGGTCACGTAGTAGAACGCGTCTTCCTGCGCTTCGAGCATGCGCCGCATGCCGTGGTCGAGGATCACCGCGAACTCACCGGCAAACGCCGGATCGTAGGCACGGCAGTTGGGCACGGTCGAGGCGATCAGCAGGCTGTGGCCGTCCTGGTGCTGCAGCCCTTCGCCACCCAGGGTGGTGCGCCCAGCGGTAGCGCCCAGCAGGAAACCACGGGCGCGCTGGTCGGCGGCAGCCCAGATCAGGTCGCCGATGCGCTGGAAGCCGAACATCGAGTAGTAGATGTAGAACGGCAGCATCGGCAGGCCATGGGCGGAATAACTGGTGGCCGCCGCCACCCACGAGCTGATCGCCCCCGCCTCGCTGATGCCTTCTTCGAGGATCTGCCCGTCCAGCGCCTCGCGGTAGCAGAGGATCGAACCGATGTCTTCGGGCTCGTAGCGCTGGCCGACGCTGGAATAGATACCGATCTGCTTGAACAGGTTGGCCATGCCGAAGGTACGCGCCTCGTCGGCGACGATAGGCACTACCCGCGGCCCGAGCTGGCGGTCCTTGAGCAGCCCGCCGAGCATGCGCACGAAGGCCATGGTAGTGGACATTTCCTTGCCATCGGCCTGGGTGGCGAACGCCGCGTAGCTGGACAGCGCCGGCACCGGCAGCCCCTCGGCCTGGCGTGGCCGCGACGGCAGGTAACCGCCCAGTGCCTGGCGACGTGCATGCAGGTAGCGCATCTCGTGGCTGTCGTCGGCGGGCTTGTAGAAGGCCAGGGCCTCGGTCTGCTCATCGCTCAATGGCAGGTTGAAGCGATCGCGGAAGGCCATGAGTGCCTCGCGGTCGAGCTTCTTCTGCTGGTGCGTGGTCATCTTGCCCTGCCCCGCCTCACCCATGCCGTAGCCTTTCTTGGTCTGCGCCAATACCACGGTCGGGCGACCATCGCCTTGCTGGGAGGCATGGTAGGCGGCGTGGATCTTCACCATGTCGTGCCCCCCGCGCTTGAGCCGGTCGATCTGCTCGTCGCTCATGCCCTGGGCCATCCGGGCCAGCGCCTCGCTCTGGCCGAAGAAATGTTCGCGGTTGTAGCGCCCATCCTTGGCGGCGAAGGTCTGAAACTGCCCATCGACGGTAGCCGACAGCGTGCGCTCCAGCTCGCCGCTTGCGTCGCGGGCGAACAGGCCATCCCAATCCGATCCCCAGACCAGCTTGATCACCCGCCAGCCAGCACCGCTGAACAATGCCTCCAGTTCATCGATGATGCGCCCGTTACCACGTACCGGGCCGTCCAGGCGTTGCAGGTTGCAGTTGACCACCCACACCAGGTTGTCCAGGCGCTCGCGCGCCGCAAGAGTGAGCGCCGACATGCTTTCCGGTTCATCCATCTCGCCGTCGCCGAATACCCCCCACACGCGCCGCCCAGCGCCCTGACGCAGGCCCCGGTGTTCCAGGTAGCGCATGAAGCGCGCCTGGTAGATCGAACTGATCGGCCCGATGCCCATGGAGCCGGTGGGAAACTGCCAGAAATCAGGCATCAGCCAGGGATGTGGATAACTCGACAGGCCCTGCACATCGCGGCGCCGTGCAGTGATTTCCTGTCGATAGTGCTCCAGCTGCTCAACCTGCAAGCGGCCCTCGAGGAAGGCCCGGGCGTAGACACCCGGCGCCGAGTGCGGCTGGAAGAACACCAGGTCGCCAGTGCCCGGCGTATCGCCGCCACGGAAGAAGTGGTTGAAGCCGACCTCGAACAAGTCGGCAGCACTGGCGTAGCTTGCAATATGACCGCCCAGCTCACCGTAGGCCTGGTTGGCGCGCACCACCATGGCCAGCGCGTTCCAGCGCATGATCGAGGCCAGACGTTCCTCGGTCGCCAGATCGCCCGGAAAGGCCGGCTGCTGCTCGACGCCGATGCTGTTGATATAGGGCGTGCCATGCCCTGGCTGCCAGCCGACGGCATGATGCCGCGCCAGGGCCGCAAGCCTGTCGAGCAGAGCCCGCGTGCGCGGCGCGCCTTCGTGTTCGAGCAGCGACAGTAACGCGTCGCGCCACTCATCCAGGCCCTGGGTGTCGATGTCGTCCTCGGCGGACGGCTCGCGCAATGATCCTGCAGCGTGATGGATGCTCATGACAGCACTTGCACCTCGGTGTACTTGTTGGAGGGGGACGGTTTCAGACCGCCAGGAAGCGTTCCTCGAGAATTCGCTTGACCAGCATCCGCGCGACATCGACGACCTGCTCGACCTGTGTCACGGGCGAGCCCTGGCGATTGATCGCGGGATCGAGCTGCAGGCAGCGCAGCTCATGGCCACACACTGAGCCTAGCCATGCCAGGCGCACCTGCCCGTCGCTCTCGAGGTCCAGCAGGTAGCAACGCTTGGAGACCGCTCGCAACAGGGCGCTGGCCTCGCATGCCGACTCGGCGGCAAGCGTGCGCTGCCCATCGCCTGCTGCCAGCCAGTTGGCCTGCAGGCCGTCCATGTCCTGCACGTGCAGATGGGCAACTTCGTTCCAGCCCTCAAGCGCAGCGTGCAACCCGATGCCCAGCATTTCTGGCAACGCTGCGCTGGACACCACCACCACCGCTACGTCCTGCGATGGCGCCTTCACCCACCTTGCGAATCTGGAAATCGCCAGCATGGCCTGCTCCCTCTCGTCGGGTCTGTGCGCATGAAACCTGCTCCAAAACGATACTCAGCGCACGATTGAATTTCATACCTATTCTTACCCTTGAACAGGAACAACCTTCCAAGCTTCAACCCCCAACTGAAGGCTGTCCCGTCATGGCTTCGTAAAGCAGGCAATCATCCCGGCAGCCGCACAGACCTGACGGCAAGCGGGCTACATACCAGACCGAGGAAACGCGATGAAAGAGCCCGCCAAGCCCATCGAGGTCAACACCCACGAACGCAAGATCCTGCGTGCACTACAAGCCAACGGCCGAATCAGCAACGCGGAACTGGCGAAGAAAGTCGGGCTGAGCACCACCGCGTGCTGGAACCACACCAAACGGCTGTTCGATGCGGGCGTGATCAAGGGGGTCCATGCTCACATCGATCCGAACGTACTGCAGCAGGGCACCGTGGTGCTCATCGGCGTGGTGCTGGATCGCTCCACCCCCGAGAGCTTCGCCGCGTTCGAAGCGGCCGCGCGCAACCTGCAGCAAGTGCTGGAATGCTGGCTGGTGGCGGGGGATGTGGACTACTTCCTGAAGATCCGCGTGCGTGACCTGCCGGCCTTCAACCACCTGCACAATACGCAGATCATCGCCCTGCCTGGGGTGCGCCAAGTGCGCACGTTCTTCGTGCTCAACGAGGTAAAGTCCGGCGGTCTCATCTCGATCTGAGGCAACGCCACCCGCCTTGGTAAACCGTCCCAGGCGTGCATCCATTCCTTCTTTTTCGAGCTGTGCCCCGACGCTCTAATGCCGGGAGCGGTGCGTCGAAGACGCTCCGCTTCCCCCAGGAACGGAGCGTCCCATGCCACTCATCAACGCGTTCATGCAATTGCCAGGTCTGGCGGTGGCCTTGCTGTATACCGGGCTCGCCAGCGCACAGCCAGCCGACCCGCAGACCGAGACCCTGCAACTGGAAAGTCGTGCGGCACAGTGCGCACCACATCTGGAGAGTCTGGAGCGGCTGCTCGTCGACAGGATTAATGGCCTGGAGCCCGCGATGGGTGAAAGGCTACGGCAGATTCCCGAAATCGAACGTCGTATAGCACGCCTACGCCAGCAGCTGGACCAAGAGCGCCAGGACTACGAAAAACTGCCGTGGCGCCCAGAGCACCGCATACGTCTGGAAGCGCTTGAAAACGAAATCTGGAGCAACCAGAGCGCCATCCGTTCGACCCAGCTCGACGAGCGCAACCTGACGGTGATGAAACCGGCACTCAGCAGCACCCGCCAGCAACAGAGCGCCCTAATCCTGCAACTGGACGCATTCGTCGCCGCACGCCATGACTGTGAACACCCCCAACACAGCCCTCAGTGCTACGCAGAGGAGGTCGCACCGCTGCACCCTCTGCTGAAGTCGGCACTCGACGACACCCATGCGCTGCTCGAAACGCTCTGGTCACCGCTCAGCAACGTTGTCTTCTATTCGATGGCATGGATAGACGACTGCGCTGCAACAGCCTCCCCGGGATTCGGCCAACAGCCATCCCTCTAGTTCCACGCCCCCGCTGGATAGTTCCCCAAATCTCAGAAGAGGTCCACCATGTCTGAACTCACCCCATTCATCAGCCGCAGAGCCCTGATCGAAAAAAACATCCGTCAGGAACTGACAACCCATGGCGCATCCCAACCGTTGAGCCTGCCAACTGTCGACAGCCCGCTCGTGGCTCACTACGTGAACAGGATCGAAGGCTCCTATGACTCATCACGCGCGAAAATCGATACGGACCACGCCATCGAGCTGCTCTACATCGCCTACAACACCACGCCCCAGCGCAACGGCGAAATCCGCGTCAAGATCAACAGCATCATGGACAAGCTGCTCAAAGCACAGCAGGACAGCGAACGCCAGATCAGGGCCGCCAGCACTGCCGCCAGCCGTCTCACCCGAAAGCTCAACCGCGGCCTGACCGGCTGGACCGCCGCCAAGGAAACCGGTGACATCGCGCAGATCAAGCGCTTCGTAAACAAAGAACTGATGGACATGGCCAACGAGATCAAAAACTCGGCCATGGCGGTCAACGCGAGCCTGCAAACCATCGTCGACCGCTACGATGGCATCATCGATGACACCCACGAAGTGACCGCCAGCAGCGAGATGGCCTTGAGCACAACACTTGAGGCCAACGAAAAAGTTCGCCAGGAAATTCTTCAGCACAAGGCTCGCAGCAAACAACTGGAATCGCTGATAGCCGACATGCAACAACAGGTCAAGCGCTACGAGTCCCTCGCCCGCGACTATGCAGATCAAGCCAAGTCTTCCGAGGAGCGCGCCTTCTGGGCAGGCATGCTGCGTGGTGCTGCGCAGGTGATATCGGCCGCCATGCCACTGGCGGCCATGGCTGCCAGCGGCGGCAGCTCGTCTCTGGTCGCCGCGGCCTCAGTCGCCGCAGGCGTCGGAAAAGGCGCCAACGGTGCCCAGGGCAACGCCACTGGCGACCTCATCCGCCTGAAGAAAGAGCGCTCCGAGCATCGCGCCGAACTGGCGTTGATACAGGAGGAGGTGGACAAACTGCAGACGTCGATCTCAGGTTATCAGGCGCAGAAAGGCAAGGTGGCCGACACCGGCAAACTCAAGGTGCTGGAGAACCGGATCACCGAAGCCGAAGGGCTTCTGGTCAAGGCCAAGGCCAAGTACCAGGAGGCCAAGGAGCACCTTGGATCACTGGAGTCCGCGCTCCAGACTCTGGCCTCGGCAGCCGGTGATATCAGCGATGCCAGCCGGGCACAGGCCAACAACCTGCGCCAGATGCAGCTGCAGATGCTCGATAATGCCGACAAGTACGAGACCGCCAGGCGCGAACAGGCAGCCGAACTGCTGGAAGTTTCCGTGCTGATGGCAGGCAAAGGCAGCGAGCAGGAGATCATCGAGCTGGCGATCAGGTCACTGAACCTGAGCGTGAGCGCCCTCAAGCGCACCCGTGAAATCGTCGTGGAAATAGCGTTCTTCTTCCGCTCGTTCTGCGACTTCATGGAGGTCATCCGCCAGGATGCCCAAGAGCAGATCGAAGAGTTCGAAGATGCCGAAGACATCGACTCGAACCGCGACTACCTCTTTTCGCAATTGTGTGAGTCCACCGACGCATTCTTCATCAGCCAGACCGGGCAGTGGATCGCCGTCGGCATTGTCTCCGATCATTTCGCCCTGACATTCAAGGACGGCTGGAGCAAGCTCAACAAACTGTCCGGAAAGTACATCACCAACGATGAACTGCCCGCCTATCTCACCGAGGCGGCGGGCAAGCTGGACATGATCGCAGCCGATCGCAATGCCGCCAGCCACGAGCGTCAGGTGTACCTGGAAAACTACCGTAACGAACTCAACGCCGATTAATGGCCGCCCGGCGGGGGCAAATAATCAGTTCAGAAAATCGTGAACTGATTATTTGCCCCCGCCGATTTTTCCCCTTGGCACGTCTCTCCAGAATCGCCTCACCACAATCACAATAACCGTGAGGCCACTCCCGTGGACCAGACTCTCCAGGTACGGCAAGCTGCCGCCGACCTCGTCGACGCCTTTGCCAGTAACGACACCTCCCGCTATTTCGCCTGTTTCAGCGAAGACGCCACCTTCCTGTTCCATACGCTGCCCCAACCGCTGCTGTCTCGGCGCGCCTATGAAGACCTTTGGGCTCAGTGGCAAGCCGACGGCTTTGCCGTGCTCGACTGCGCGTCGAGCAATGCCCACGTGAGCCTGCAGGGCGATCTGGCGATCTTCATGCACGACGTGGCCACACGCATTCGCATTGCCGAGCAGGAACAGGCGCTGAACGAGCGCGAGACCATCGTGTTCCGCCTGCAAGGCGAGCGCTGGCTGGCGTGCCATGAACACCTGTCGGTCGCCTCCTGCGCCTGACCTTCGACAACGGCCTTGCCGCACTGCCATCGCACCCACAACAAAGCCTGCCACAGGCCAACAACACTCGCGCTGGAGCATCACCATGAGCCACTCGACCGGTATCGAGACCAATGGCGTCGAACAGATCCCCGACGATCAACGCGACGCCACCCCGCTTGACCTGTTCCGCCTGATCTTCGGCGGTGCCAATACCTTCGCCACCGCCGTGCTCGGCAGCTTCCCGGTACTGTTCGGGCTGTCCTTCCAGGCGGGGCTGTGGGCGATCCTGCTCGGCGTCGGGGTCGGTTCGCTGATCCTTGCACCCATGGGGCTGTTCGGCGCACTCAACGGCACCAACAACGCCGTCTCGTCCGGTGCGCATTTTGGCGTACACGGACGCATCGTCGGCTCGTTCCTGTCGTTGCTGACCGCCGTGGCGTTCTTTTCGTTGTCGGTGTGGAGCTCGGGCGATGCCCTGATCGGAGGCGCCAAGCGCCTGGTCGGACTGCCCGAAACCGACCTCACCCTGGGTCTGGCCTATGGGCTATTCGCAGTGCTGGTGCTGGTGGTATGCATCTTTGGTTTCCGCTTCATGCTGTGGGTCAACAAGATTGCGGTATGGGCATCGAGCCTGCTGTTCCTGCTCGGCATCGCCGCCTTCGCCGTGCCGTTCGACGCAAGCTTCGCCGGCAGTGTCAATCTCGGTCAGCCAGGGTTCTGGGCGGCTTTCGTCGGTGCCGCGATCCTGGCCATGAGCAACCCTGTCTCGTTCGGCGCCTTCCTCGGCGACTGGTCACGCTATATCCCGCGCCACACGCCCAAGCGGCGCATCATGCTGGCCGTGATCCTGGCCCAGGCCGCCACGCTTATCCCGTTCCTGTTCGGCCTGTGCACCGCGACCCTGGTGGCCAGCCAGGCCCCGGACTACATCGCGGCCAACAACTATGTCGGCGGCCTGCTGGCGATTTCGCCGACCTGGTTCTTCCTGCCGGTGTGCCTGATCGCTGTGATCGGCGGCATGTCCACCGGCACCACCGCGCTCTACGGCACCGGCCTGGACATGTCCAGCGTATTCCCGCGCCTGCTCAGCCGCGCGGCCGCCACTCTGCTGATCGGTGTGCTCGCGATCGCCTTCATCTTCATCGGCCGCTTCGCCTTCAATCTGGTGCAGAGCGTGTCGACCTTCGCCGTGCTGATCATCACCTGCACCAGCCCGTGGATGGTGATCATGATCCTCGGCCTGATCACTCGCCGCGGCTTTTACCACGCCGACGACCTGCAGGTGTTCACCCGCGGCCAGCGTGGCGGCCACTACTGGTTCCTGCACGGCTGGAACTGGCGCGGCATGGGGGCCTGGGTCCCCAGCGCCGCCGTGGGCCTGTGTTTCGTCAATCTGCCGGGACAGTTCGTCGGCCCGCTCGGGGACCTGGCTGGCGGCATCGACCTGAGCCTGCCGGTCACCCTCGGCATCGCCGGCGTGCTGTACCTGATCCTGCTCAACCTGTTCCCCGAACCTGCCGGTGTCTACGGCCCGCGCGGCCCGCGCTGGGTACGCTGCAAAAGCGCTCCCGTGACACCCGTGACCACTGCCGAAATGGCCTGACTGGAATCCGACCATGACCACTCCCCACTACATCGACGGCCGCTGGGTCGAAGGCCAAGGCAACGACAGCATCAGCGTCTACGATCCCTCTCTGGGCGCACCTTTCGCCGAGCTGAGATCGGCCAGCAGCGCCCAGGTGGACGAGGCGGTGCAAGCCGCACGCCGTGCCCTGCCCGCCTGGAAGAGCCGCCCGGCCGCCGAGCGCGCTGCCCTGCTGCGCGGATTTGCCGAACAGCTTGGTGCCCGTCGCGAAGAACTGATCGCGCTGCAGATGCGCAACAATGGCAAGCCACGGCACGAGGCCGAGATCGATCTGGACGACGCGGTGGCAACCTTCGACTACTACGCCGAGCTCGCCGAACAACTGCCGCAGAAGAACCGCGACGTCCCCCTGGCCGCTCCAGGCTTTACCGCACGTACCCGCCTGGAAGCCGTCGGCGTGGTCGGCTTGATCGTGCCGTGGAACTTCCCGCTGGTGACCAGCGCCTGGAAGCTCGCCCCGGCCCTGGCCGCCGGCTGCACCGTGGTGCTCAAGCCTTCGGAGATCACCCCACTGATCGAACAGGCCTACGGCCAGATCGCCCAGCAGCTTGGGCTGCCGGCCGGGGTGCTGAACATCGTCAACGGCAAGGCCGAGACCGGCGCGGCGCTGAGTGGCCACAACGGCCTGGACAAGCTGTCGTTCACCGGCAGCAATGCCGTCGGCAGCCAGGTCATGCGCAGCGCCGCAGCCCAGTGCCGGCCAGTGACACTGGAGCTGGGCGGCAAGTCGGCGATCGTTGTGTTCGACGACTGCGACCCAGACCAGGCAGTGGAGTGGATTGTCGCCGGCATCACCTGGAACGCCGGGCAGATGTGCTCGGCCACCTCGCGCCTGCTGGTGCAGGACGGTATCGCCGACACGCTGCTACCACGGCTGCAGGCGGCGCTGGAGAAACTGCGCGTGGGCAACCCGCTGGTCGAGGAAGTAGAGATGGGACCGCTGACCAGCCAGGCGCAGTGGCTCAAGGTCGCCGGCTATTTCGCCACCGCGCGCGAGGAAGGGCTGAAGTGCCTGGCCGGAGGCAAGGCGTTGGACGCAGAGGGTTGGTTCGTCAGTCCGACACTGTACGTCGATGTGCCCGAGACCAGCCGCTTGTGGAGCGAAGAGATTTTCGGCCCGGTGCTGTGCGCACGCCGGTTCACCACCGAGGAACAAGCGATCGCCCAGGCCAACGACAGCCGCTTCGGCCTGGTAGCCACGGTCTGCTCGGCGGACCTCGAACGCGCCGAGCGCGTGGCCGATGCGCTGGAGGTCGGGCATGTATGGATCAATTCGGTGCAGGCGGTGTTCGTCGAAACTTCATGGGGGGGCACCAAGGGCAGCGGGATCGGGCGCGAGCTTGGGCCTTGGGGATTGTCGGGGTATCTGTCGGTGAAGCACGTGACGCGGTGCGTAGGCTGAGGTCTCGGTAATGCAGTTGGGGCTGCCTTGCAGCCCATCGCGGGACCAGCCCGCTCCCACACTGATCGGGGCATGCCCAGAGGGTGGACGGATGTCCCACTAAATCTGTGGGAGCGGGCTGGTCCCGCGATGGGCCGCAAAGCGGCCCCATTTGCGTCACACCGACTCGTCGGCCGCCCGCGTCCCTTCCTGCAGCAACACCATGCTCTGCGGCGACGACAGCGCGATGCCTTCATCGCGCAGGCGCCCGAGAATGGCGAACAGCAGGTCGCTGCGCGCGCCCGATACCTGACGCGGCCCGGCCACGTAGCCGCTGGCGCTGAGCACCATGCCGCTGGCGGTCAAATCCTTGAAGGTTACCGACGGCGCCGGGGCATCGAGGATCGCCTCGTGGTCGCGATAGGCCTGCAGCAGCAGCTCGCGCACGTGGTTGGCATCGGTCTCCAGTGGCAGGGTCAAGGTTACACCGACCACACCCAGGGCGTTGGCCATGGTCACGTTGCGCACGTTCTGCGAGATGAACTGCGAGTTGGGCACGATCACCGTCGAACGGTCTGACATCTGGATCTCGGTGGCGCGCACGTTGATGCGCCGGATGTCACCCTCCACCCCCGCCAGGCTGACCCAGTCGCCCACTTTAACCGGGCGCTCGGTGAGCAGGATCAGGCCGGAGATGAAGTTCTGCACGATCTGCTGCAAACCGAAACCGATACCCACCGACAGCGCACTGACCACCCAGGTCAGGCTGGTCAGGTTGATGTGCAGGGTCGACATCACCAGCATGGCCAGGAACAGGAAGCCCAGGTAGCCAACCAGCGTCACCAAAGAGGCACGCATGCCAGCGTCCATGTCGGTTTCCGGCAACAGACGCTCGCTCAGCCAGCGCTTGACCACACGGATGGCGAACAGCCCGCCGAAGAAGATCGCCAGCGCCAGGAAGATATCCTGGGGCACGATATTCAGATTGCCGAGGATCTTGCCGCCGCTGCCATCCCAGTCGGCCAGGCTCAGCAGCAGCTCGCCGGGGCTGGTGCCCGAGGGCATGAAGGCCAGCAACGCAGCGATGAACAGCAATACGGTCCGACCGATACCGGCCAGCACCGTGCTGGCCTGGGCCTGGTGGCGCTGCTGCAGGCCTAGCGCCGAGGCCAGCGCCAGCCCACCGGGCTGACGCGGCGACAGCAAGGTTTCGCAGAGGTCGCCGAACACGGTCACCAGCAGGTAGGCGCACACCGCCACGACGCTGATCCACAGCAACTTGGCGGTCAGGAAGTAGGCCAGGGTGAGGTAGCCGGTGAGCAGCGCCAGCAGGATCGCGATGACCCACACCACCACCACGAAGGGGATCAGACCCGCCAGGCCCGCCGGACGCTCCAGCCCGTGCTGGCGGCGAGTGCGGCGATAGCGCACCAGCACAGCGACGAACAGCAGCGATACCACCAGCGCGGTCAGGCCGTTGGTGGCCAGGGTCAGCGCCAGGCTGGTGCCGATGACGCTGTTGATGCGCTCCTGGGTCAGCAGCAGCACCAAGGCCAGGGCCAGGGCCTGCGGGAACCAGCCCAGGGCGCTGGCCACTTCGTCGGGAATCGGCGGCAGGCGCCAGGATGGGCGCTGCAGCATCAGCATGGCGCGGCCCAGGCCAGAAATGAAGGCGCTGAACACCACCAGGGTAAGGACGTGGTTGGTCAGGCTGGCCAGATCCGCGCCCAGCTCGGCACTGCTTTCCAGGCCCCAGCGCAGCAGCGACACGGACCCCGCGATCGTCGCCAGGGTGGCCAGCGCCACACTCAAGGCCAGGGCGCTGCGGCGCAAGCGGCCTTCGGGCAGCCAGCGGATCATCGCGTCGGCCAGCAGGCGCTCGAGCACCTTGCGCACCAAGGTCCAGACCAGCACAGCAGCGACCAGCGCGGTGATGAACAACCAGCGGTGCTCGGCGCTGAGGGCACTGGCCACAGCATCTGCCGCCTCGCCGCGCAGGTCGCGCAGGCGCGCCACGTCTTCATCGGTAGGACGGATCAGGCTCGACCAGAACGCCGGGCTCAGCGGGCTGGCGGCGCGGCTGGTGATCTGCGAGTTGAACAGGCTGCGGCGCAGGTTGACGATCTGGGTAGACAGGTCACGCGCCGACTGGGTGAGCTGGGTAGCCTCGGTCTGCTCGGCCACCAGGGCCTTTTTCTGCTTGTCCAACTGCTGGCGCTGGCGCGTCAGGCTCTCGGCCTCCTCGGGCTGCACCGGCCCCAGCACATTGAGCTGATCATCCAGCCGGGCGACATCCGCCGTACGCTGCGTGGCCAGGGCATCGGCCTGGCGCTGAACCTGCAACGCCGACTGACGCAGTTGCGAGAGCAGATCGTCATTGGCATTGCTGGTCACGCCCTGGCGGATCTGGTCGAGCCGGTCGCTCAACTGATCCAGGCTGGCATCTTCGTCCAGCACCTGCTGTTCGGCAGCGGCCAGGCTCGATACCGGCGTGGCCGGTGCGGACCAGGCAGGCGTCGCCACCCACAGCAACAATGCCAAAATTCCTACGTAAAAACGCTCAAGGCTTATACGCCTCATCGAAATCCCCTCTATACAGCTCGACAGGCGGAGGATTCTACGCTGCCGCGGCGATCAGGTGATGACCGTTTCTCGCGCCAGCAACTGACGCTTGCGTTCCACGCCCCAGCGATAGCCACTGATATCGCCGTCACGCCGTACCACTCGGTGGCAGGGAATTGCCACGGCAATGCGGTTGGCTGCGCAGGCCAGGGCTACGGCACGCACCGCCTTGGGTGCGCCGATACGCTCGGCGATATCGCTGTAGCTGACCCGGCCGCCCGCCGGTACCTCGCGCAGCGCCTGCCAGACACGCTCCTGGAACGCGGTGCCCTGTACATCGAGGGGCAGTTGCAGCCCCAGCGACGGCTGCTCGACAAAACCCACCACCTCGGCAACCAGGCGCTCGAAAGCAGGATCACCACCGATGAAATGGGCCTTGGGGAACTGGTCCTGCAACTGTTCGAGCAGCGTTTGCGGGTCATCGCCGAGCAGGATCGCGCAGATGCCGCGCTCGCTTTGCGCCACCAGGATCGCCCCGAGAAAGCACTGGCCAAGGGCAAAACGAATGGTCGCGCCCACGCCGCCGGCCCGGTACTCACGCGGCTGCATGCCCAGGCGCTGGCCCGCGCTGGCATAGAAGCGACTGTTGGAGTTGTAGCCTGCGTCGTAGATCGCGTCGGTGACGCTGCCGGCCTGCTCCAGCCCTTCACGCAAGCGTCGGGCACGAAAGGCCGAGGCATAGGCCTTGGGTGTGAGGCCGGTTTCGGCCTTGAACAAGCGGTGCAGGTGGAAGGGGCTGACTCCCAGTTCGGCACCCAACTGCTCGAGTTGAGGCGCGCTGTCGTGGGATTCGATCAGCCGGCAGGCACGCGCAACCAGCGCGGTACGCTTGGCGCCAGGGTCGGCGAGGGTTGCCGTGCAGCGTTTGCACGGGCGGTAGCCGGCGGCTTCGGCAGCGACGGCATCATCGAAGAACTCGACGTTTTCGCGCTTGGCCATGCGCGACTTGCAGCCTGGCTGGCAATAAATGCCCGTGGTGCGCACGGCATAGACGAAGTGACCGGCAGCTTCTGGATCGCGGGCCTGGACGGCCTGCCAGCGGGCTGCATCGGTGTTGTACGGGGTGGCTGGCATGGGCGGGGCCTCTGGGGTGATTGGTTGTCAGCGTGGCAGGTTCTGTTGGACTGGGCTCTCCGGTTCTTGCGGGGGTTATTTTGTGCCGGCCTTTTAGCGGGCAAGCCCGCTCCTACAAGAGCCAGCACACCCTTGCCCGCGAAAAGGCCCCGCCTCAAGCCCGCCACAGATACCAGGCCGCCACCGTCCGATAAGGGCTCCAGACCCCGCCCAGCGAGCGCATCTGCGCAGGCGTCGGTGCCTTCTCCAAACCCTTCAGGCGACGGTATCCCTCGCGCACCCCGAAGTCATCCACCGGCAGGATGTCCGACCGCTCGAGGCTATAGATCAGCAACATCTCCACCGTCCAGCGCCCCACGCCACGCAAGGCCACCAGGCGCTCGATCAGCGCCTCGTCCTTCATCGCCAGCGCCTCCTCGCGCCCGGGCACTGCCCCTTCGAGGCGGGCCTGGGCGATGTGCAGGATGCTCGCCAGCTTGCTCGCCGAGAAGCCACAACCGCGCAACACCTCGGGGTCAGTGGCGAGCAACTGCTCGGGCGCAGGAAACGCCACCTGCGGATACAACGCCAGCAAGCGCCCGAGTATCGCCTCGGCCGCCCGCGCATGCAGTTGCTGGTACGCCACCGCCCGCACCAGCGCCTCGAACGGCTCACGCCCAGGCGTAGCGCGGTGCCGGCACGGCCCGACCGCGGCGATATGCCGGGCCCAGTCCGGGTCCAGCCCGCTGAGGAAGTCGATCGCCTGCTGATAGGCGTGCGGCGAGAGATCGGCATGGATCATGGCACGTTACCCGTGGAATGAGCTGAAAGCCCCATGTTAGACCAACCGTTCATCGCAAGATCGCCGAATCTTGCGCGACAAATTCCTGGTATGCCATTGCTCCGACAGCATTGCCCCGCATAGAATTGAGAACTATTCACAGTCACCTCCTCACTTCTTCGCAACCAGGGCCGCAGCCACGATGCAGATGAACGACATGCTCAAGCCTGCCGAAGTCGATCTGCTCTACCAGGCTCACCACGCGTGGCTGCGCGGCTGGTTGCGGGCACGGGTCGGCTGCCGGGAACATGCCGCGGACCTCGCCCAGGACACCTTCGTACGCCTGCTGCGCGCGCGTCAGGTTTCGCCGCTGAAAGAGCCGCGCGCCTACCTCAGCAGCGTCGCCCGCGGGCTGATGATCGATCAGTTCCGGCGCCGTGCACTGGAACGCGCCTATCAGGAAAGCCTGGCCTGCCTGCCCGAAGGCGAAGCGCCCAGCGAGGAGCATCGCCTGGTGATCCTCGACACCCTCGAACGCCTCGACCGCGCCCTGCAACTGCTCAAGCCGCGGGTGCGCCAGGCATTCTTGCTGGCCCAGCTCGATGGCCTGAGCATCCCGCAGATCGCCGCACACCTGGAAGTGTCCCGGGCCACGGTCGAGCGCGACCTGGCCCGGGCGCTGGGCACCTGCTACCGGTTGCGCTATGCCGACGCCTGAGCGCATCCCTGCCCAGGCCCAGGTCGATGAGGCGATCGACTGGCTGGTGAAACTGCGCTTCGACGATCCATCGGCACACCATCAGCAGCAATTCCAGCACTGGCTGCACAGCCATCCGCACAACGCCCTGGCCTGGCAGCGGGTCAACAGCCTGGGCAACGAACTGGCCGGCCTGCCTCCTGACCTGAGCCGGCGCACCCTCGAGGGCAGCCAGCGCCAACGTATGAGCCGGCGCAACAACCTCAAGCTGTTGGTCGCATTCGCCGTTGCCGGCGGGGCTCTCTGGACTGCGCGCGAGCCCCTGGGCCTGCCAGCGCTGATGGCCGACAGCCGCACCGCGACCGGCGAGCGCCGCGACTTGCAAGGCAGCGACGGCAGCCGGATCCAGCTCAACACCGCCAGCGCCATCGACCTGCGCTACAGTGCCGACCAGCGCCTGCTGACACTGATTCGCGGCGAAGTCAGCCTGGACAGCAATGCCAGCGACAACCGCACCTTTCACATCGACACGGCCATCGCCGACATGGACACCCGCAACGGCCAGTTGCTGCTGCGCGAGAACGACGACGGCCTGCTGCTGGCGGTTCGCCGTGGCGAGGTACTGCTGTTCCCCTCCTCCGCTCGCCCACGGTGGGTGAAGACCGGCGAGGTGCTGCAGGTGAGTGCCTCGGGGCAAACCGAGGTGGCGGCCCTGCATGGCGACCCGTGGGGCTGGACCGATGGCGTGCTCAGCGTGCAGCAGATGCCGTTGGGCGAGTTCGTGGCCGAACTTTCGCGGTATCGGCCGGGGCTGCTCAGGTGCGCACCGGAAGTCGCCGGGCTGAAGGTTTCCGGGACTTATCACCTGGCAGACACCGATCAGATCCTGCTGTTGATCGCACGAAGCTTGCCGGTACGCATCGACTACCGCACGCGCTACTGGGTGAGCATCGACCTGGCCTGATCCCCGGGCGTTTGGCCAGTCACCCTGTGTCATGAAAATAAATGAGGTGGAATCTCATTCTCGTTCGGCCTGAAGGAACAAAGCCCGAAAAGTGGTCTACCCAACCTTCAGGAGCGTTTCATGATTCGCCCGTGTTCCCCCCGCAACGACAGCCTGCGCAGCGCCATCCACGCCGCTGCCTTCGGTCTGGGCTTGGTCACTGCTGCACTCTCCGCCCAAGCCCTCGCCGCCCCGGCCAGCCAGAACCAGCAGATCGCCTGGAACATCCCGGCAGGCCCGTTGGCCCCAGCGCTGGACCAGATGGCCCGCCAGGGCGGCCTGAACCTGTCGTTCGACGCGAACAGCCTCCAGGGCAAGACTACCCGTGGCGTGCAGGGCAGCTACGACAGCGCCCAGGCCCTGTCGATCCTGCTGCAGGGCAGCAACGTGCAAGTCCAGCAACAGAGCGACAAGAGCTTCATGCTGATCCCGGCGCTGGACGTCGGTGATGCACTCGAGCTTGGCGCCACCAGCATCTCCAGCGATCGCCTGGGCGAGACCACCGAGAACACCGGCTCCTACACCACCGGCGCGGTGACCATCGGCAAGACTCCGCAAAGCATCCGTCGCACCCCGCAGTCGGTGACCGTGGTCACCCGCCAGCGCATCGACGACCAGAACATCACCAACCTCACCAACCTGCTCGAACAGACGCCCGGGGTAGTGGTCAACCTGACCGACAGCGAGCGCGTGCAGTATTACTCGCGCGGCTACTCGATCGACGCCATCCAGTACGACGGCGCCACCGTGGTGCAGAGCAGCGGCGGTGGCTCGTTCATCCAGAGCGACTCGGCAATCATCGACCGCGCCGAGATCCTGCGTGGGGCCACCGGCATGCTGCGCGGGGCGGGCAACCCTTCGGGCACGGTGAACCTGGTGCGCAAGCGCCCGACCTACCAATACCAGGGCAGCGGCAGCATTACCCTGGGCACCTGGAACGCCCAGCGCTATGTCGCCGATATCTCCGGGCCATTGACCGAAACCGGCAACGTGCGTGGGCGGATCATCGCCGTGCACGACGACAAGGACCACTTCCAGGAGTCGCGCCAGGAACGCAAGGACGTGCTGTACGGCGTACTGGCCTTCGACCTGAACGACAGCACCACCCTGACCACCGGCCTTGAATGGACCAAGCTCGACGCCACCGGCGCATGGGGCAACCTGCCCGCCAACTACGACGGCTCGCCGCTGCCGTTTGGCCGCAGCACCTACCTGGGTGCCGACTGGAACCGCTGGAACCGCAGCAACCTGCAGACCTTCGCCGAGCTCGAACATCGTTTCGACAACGACTGGAAGCTCAAGCTGATGGCCCAGCGCACCCACTTCGAATTGGCCGACGATGGTTTCAAGCAGACCTACTTCACCCGCGCCACCGGCGCCGCCAACCCCACCAACAATCCGTACCTGATGAGCTACCAGGTCACCGAAGGTGATGGCGGCGAGAGCCTGCAAAACAACCTGAGCGCGACCCTCAATGGCCCGTTCGACCTGCTGGGTCGTACCCACGAGCTGATGCTGGGCGTCGAGCGTATCCGCAACGATTCCTACGCCTCGGCCACCAACTACGTTCAGTCGGGGGTGTTCGACATCCGCAACTGGGACCCCAAGACCAGCCTGGCCAACCCGTCTATCGACATCCTCGCCCACCCGGTGCGCACCCGTACCACCCAGGAAGGTGCCTACGCCACCTGGCGCATTTCCCTGGCCGACCCGCTCACCGCGATCATCGGCGCACGCACCAACTGGTACGACTACGAGCAGGAAAACAACACCCGCTCCAACGGCAAGTTCAGCGTCGACAACGAAGTGGTGCCCTACGCGGCGCTGATCTATGACCTCAACGACAACTTCAGCACCTACGCCAGCTATACCGAGATCTTCAACCCGCAGACCGCCACCGACGCCACTGGCTCGGTGCTCGCGCCGGTCACCGGCGAGGCCTACGAGACTGGCATCAAGGGCGAGTTCTATGACGGGCGGCTGAACACCTCGCTGGCGTTCTTCCGCATCTATCAGGTCGGCAACCCGCTGGACGACATCAGCGGGCCAAATCCCTGCCCACCGAACTACACCAGTGGCTACTGCAAGGTTGCGGCTGGCAAGAACCGCAGCCAGGGCTTCGAACTGGAGATTTCCGGCGAAGTGCTGCCGGGCTGGAACGTGACCGGTGGCTACACCTACAACACCACCGAGTACCTGAAGGACACCACCAGCAACACCGGCAATGCGATTCGCACCACCGACCCCAAGCGCATGCTGCGGCTGTTCACCAGCTACCGCCTGCCGGGTGAACTGGACGCCTGGACCATTGGCGGTGGCGTGCAGGCCCAGAGCGACATCTACAACCGCAGCGGCACTGCGGTCGCCACGCAGTCGGGGTATGCGGTGTACAACGCGATGGTCAACTACCGCTTCAACGACCACTATTCGTTGCAGGTCAACGCCAACAACATCTTCGACAAGCAGTACTACCGCCAGGTGGCACCGACACCGACCGGCTACTACTGGGGCGATCCGCGCAATGTGTCGGTGACCTTGCGCGGCAGCTTCTGACCTTCCCGGACTGAATGGGTCTGTTCGCAAGCCAGTCGCAGCGGCGGTTCGGCGCCCCACAGGCCCTCTCCCACGGAGATACCGCTGCTGTCCACAGCGTCTGTGGGAGCGGCGGTTCGGCGTCCTGACTTGCCCGCGAAGAACCCTCACTGGCCCGGGCTGACTTCCACGCAAACCCGCCCGGCCCGCCGCCACGCCTGCCGTGCAAAGCACACGAACAACCCTGCCATCACCGCCAGCGCCATGGGCAACCCATGCGGCGCGACGTCCATTGCCGCACCGCTGACCAGCGGCCCGACCAGGCTACCTACACCCCACAACAAGCCGACACTCGCATTGGCCGTCACCAGGTCCTTGCCCTTGAAGCGCTGCCCGATCAGCACCAGCGCTAAGGTATAGATCCCCCCGGCCACCGCCCCCAGCACCACCAGCAACGGCCACAGCAGCCAGGTCATCTGCAGCAGCCACGGCAGTGCAATACCGATCGCCATCGCCACCAGCCCACACACCAGGTGCAGCCCGGTGCGCTCTACCCGGTCCGCCAGCCAACCCAGCGGCAGCTGGAACAGCATGTCGCCAGCGAACACCACTGTCACCATCAGCGCGGCCACGCCTATTGCAAAGCCATGGCTGGTGGCATACACCGGCAACAACGACAGCACCACGGCGTCGAAGAACGAGAAGAACAGCACCGCCACGCACAGGGCCGGGGCAACACGGAAGAAGCCGCCCAGGGTGAAGCTCTTGTCGTCTTCCTCGCCATGCTCGACATGATCGTTCGGCACCGTGAACAGGATGCATAGCAACGCCAAGCCATAGCAGGCGGTGACCACCCCCGTCACCCAGGGGCTGTTGGCACCGACCAGCGCCAGCATCGCCGGGCCCAGTACCTGGAAGCCTGTGAAACTGGTGGCGTACAGGGCCATGATCTTGCCGCGGTTGTGCTCCGGGCACAGTTCGTTGACCCACGACTCGCCCAGGATGATCGCGATGCCCATGCCGACCCCTAGCGCCAGGCGCAGCAGCGCCAGCAGCCAGATCGACGCGAACGACCACTCCAGCAGGCCGATGCTCAGGGCACAGAGACTGAAGCACAACAGGTAGATGGTGCGCCGGGTGAGGAGCCGGCAGCAGGCGTCGACCATGAACGCCGAAAGCATCATGCCCGCAGCGGGAATGGCCGAGACGATGCCGATTTCCAGGGTGCCAGCCCCCGCCTCGTGCAGACGCAACGACACCAGCGGCAGGCTGGCCCCCAGGCTGAAGCCCACCACCGACACGGCGAACAGAAGGCCCGCCAGCAAACGCATGTTCATGTACCACTCCAGACAACTGAAAAAGACGTGCAAACGCAGGCGCCCACGGCCACGCCGAGGCGGCGCAGCAGACAGGGGCGCAGATCAGTTCAGTGCGTGGTGTGTGGCGAGAAGGTGAAGGCGAACAGGACGCTGCGCCGGCGCTTGAGCACCGTGTCGCTCGGCCACGCGCGACGCGCTGTCGGGGGGACAGGCAGGCATGTGTGGCTGAGGGAGGGTGAGCGGCGCATTGCTTGAATCGCAGGGAAAAATGAAGGAGGCGGCACTCTAGGCCAGGGCTGATCGTTCAGTCAACTGGGCGGCCCCTTTCGCGGACGAACCCGCGAAAGGGGCGCAACACGCGCCCTGGTGTCTCAACGCTTGCCGGTGGAAGGCAGGAACACCGCCAGCAAGCCGAACAACGGCAGGAACGAGCACAGCCCATATACGTACTCGATCCCGCGCAGGTCCGCCAGATAGCCCAGCAGCGCCGCGCCGATGCCACCGAAGCCGAACATCAGCCCGAAGAAAATGCCCGCGATCATGCCGACGTTCCCCGGCACCAGCTCCTGGGCATATACCACGATCGCCGAGAACGCCGAGGCGAGGATGAAGCCGATCACCAGGCTCAGCACCGTGGTCCAGAACAGATCGGCGTAGGGCAGCGCCAGGGTGAACGGTGCCACGCCCAGGATCGAGAACCAGATCACCGCCTTGCGCCCGATGCGGTCACCGATCGGCCCACCGAAGAAGGTGCCCGCCGCCACCGCACCGAGGAACAGGAACAGGTGCAGTTGCGAGCTGGCCACCGACAGGTCGAACTTCTCGATCAGGTAGAACGTGAAGTAGCTGGTGAAGCTGGCCATGTAGAAGTACTTGGAGAACACCAGCAGCCCCAGCACGATCAGCGCGGCGAGCACACGCTGGCGCGACAGGCCATGGGTGGCGGCACCGGCCTTGCGCGCCTTGAACTGGTTGAGGTGATCCTTGTACCAGCGGCGCAGCAGCAAGGTCACTCCAAAGAAGAACAACGCCGCCAGGCCGAACCAGGCGACGTGGGTCTGACCGAACGGGATGACGATCGCCGCCGCCAGCAGCGGGCCGAAGGCCGAGCCGGCGTTGCCCCCCACCTGGAAGGTCGACTGCGCCAGGCCGAAGCGTCCGCCGGAGGCCAGGCGGGCGATGCGCGAGGTTTCCGGGTGGAAGGTCGAAGAGCCGATCCCCACCAGCGCCGAGGCCAGCAGGATCATCGGGAAGCTGCCGACGAACGCCAGCATGACGATACCCACCAAGGTACACAGCGTGCCCAGCGGCAGCAGGTTCGGCGTCGGCCGCTTGTCGGTATAGAAACCGACCCATGGCTGCAGCAGCGAGGCGGTGACCTGGAAAGTCAGGGTGATCAGGCCGATCTGGGCGAAGCTCAGGTCGTAGTTGACCTTGAGCATCGGATAGATCGCCGGCAACACCGACTGGATCAGGTCGTTGATCAGGTGTGCAAGTGCGCAGAAGGTGATGATCCGCATCACCAGCGGGCTGCTGCCGGAAGTCGGCGTTGCGCTGCTGGTCGCGGGGCTGGACGAGGTACTGCTGATGGCCATGGGCTCGACATCCGTGCTCAGGTTGGGATCCGATTATTAGAAACATCTCGATACGAAGCCACCCTTAATTTGTTTTTTCTGTGCTGGATGTTGGCTTTGGTCCAGGGTGCTCGCCGAAAGTTTTTTAGTGCCTGTGAGATCGAGCGCCGCCCGCGCGGCGCTTCGCGGGCAAGCCCGCTCCTACATTTGTTTCGGGCCAATGAGTCCTGTGGCATTTTCGCGCGACCCCCTTTGGCGCAGGCGCGGTACCGAGTCGTACACACCAGGCGGTCGCGCGCCTGTGGCACAGGCATAAGTGGCCCGAAACAAATGTAGGAGCGGGTTTACCCGCGAAGCGCCGCGCGGGCGGCGCTCGATCTCACAGGCGCTGAAAAGCTTCAGGCAAGCACCTCTCAGCCCCCACGCAATCAGATGCGAACACCTTGAAAGACATGCCTGTAAAAGCGCAAAGACGCTTAAACCACAACACCACCCATCGCTCACACACTTGCAAATGGTTCTCACTATATTTAGCATCCTCAACCAATTCCCCCGTAGATACAGGGCCAAACCGCCCTTTTCGCGAGCAGACCGATCCCATGAACCCGATGCCCGCCGTGCAGTTCGATCACGATCCCCAACGCGAAGCACTGGAATGGTTCGCCCGCCTGCGCCAGCCGGGCGGTGATGAGCGGCAGCGCAAGGCCTTCGCCCTGTGGTGCCAGGATCCGGACAATGCCCGCGCTTTTGCGGCGCTGGAAAGCCGCTGGCAACAATTGCAGAGCCCGCCTGCGCGGCTGCGGCCACGGGAGGTGGCGGTACGTCGCAGTCACTGGGGCAAGGCGCTGGGGGCGTTGTTCCTTTTGCTGCTGGCCGCGCTCGTCTATCTCTACTGGCCATTGATGCAGCGCCTGGGCAGCGAATTGCACACCGCTGCGGGCGAGCGCCGTAGCCTGCGCCTGGCGGACGGTTCGACCCTGCATCTGGACAGCGCCAGCGCCATGAACGTCGACCTGCGCAGCCGCACCCGCCAACTGCAGTTGGTGCAGGGCCAGGTGTACCTTGAAGTGATGCTTGATGGGCGCGCGCTGGAAGTGCACGTGGACGATGCACGGATCCAGGTGTTCGGCACCCGCCTGATGATCGCTCGCCACAGCGACTACGACGAACTGGTGGTGCTCAGCGGCAAGGCCATGGTCAGCCAGGGCGGCGACCAGCGCATGGTGTCGGCGGGCGAGCGGATCAGGTTCAACCCGGTGCGTATCGACGCGGTGGAAAAGGCCGACCTCAAGACTGCCGATGCCTGGCGTAGCGGTCAGCTGGCCGCCCGGGACATGCCCTTGCAGCAGGTGCTGGAACGGCTTGCCAGCTACCAAGGGCAGCGGGTGTGGCTGATGGGCGAGCAAACCGCTTATCGGCGCATCAGCGGTGATTTCAACCTCGACCGCGCAGGCGAAACCCTCGACAGCCTCGCCGCCGCCCAACAACTGCGGGTCAACAACCTGCTCGGGCAGTGGCTGATCGTCCGCTGAAGCGGGCCTTCCGGCTAAGTTTTTGAAAGCGTGCAGATTTTTTTTGAAATGAGTGTTGACAGAGGGTCATCACAAGAGAATAATGCGCGCCATTGGCTACATAGCTCAGTTGGTTAGAGCATAGCATTCATAATGCTGGGGTCCGGGGTTCAAGTCCCTGTGTAGCCACCAAATACGAAAAGGGCTTACCGCAAGGTAAGCCCTTTTTCTTTGCCCTCGAGAATCCCCTTCAGCGTATTCCCGCCATGGCGACGGCCACCCCCAGGCCAATCAATGCCACTCCGATCACCCGATCCACCACGACCTGTCGTTCGATCATCGCCTTGCGCAGCCCGGCGCTGGAGAAAAACACCGCCACTAGGCTGAACCACGCCCAATGGGCCAACGACATGAAGGCACCATAGGCCAGATTTATCGCCAGTCCGCTGCCCGGCTTTACCACCTGCGTGTAGGCGCTGATCACGAACAGCATGGTCTTGGGGTTCAGTGCGTTGGTGAGAAACCCCGTGCGCAGGGCCGCGAATGTGCCCGCCGCACTGACCGGCTCCTGGCTGTCGAGACGGATGCGTTGGGTATTGGTCAGCGACCGGTATCCCAGATAGACCAGATACCCCGCCCCCAGCGTTTTCATCAGCACGAACAGCGTCGGGCTGCGGCTGATGAGCACAGCGATGCCGAACAATGTGTACAGCACGTGCACCTGAACCCCCAGGGCGATCCCCAAAGCTGCCGCCAGCCCAGCTCGACGCCCTTGTGCATAACTGCTGCGGGTGACCATGGCGAAGTCCGCGCCGGGGCTGATGACAGCCAGGAGGGTGAACAGGGCAATGGCGATCAGTTCGGTCATGCGAGAAGCCTCGATAGGTGACGTCAGAACACAGGAATCACGATTATCGAAGGCGCTGATGCGGGAAAAAATCGATTTTGCCGCTACTCTATCTGCTAGTTTTCATCACCTATCTTTTGTCGCGCATGGCGTCTTCCCACTACTGCAGCCCAGAACAGACAGCGAACGCCCCATGAAACTCCCCCACCTCACCGCCCTGCGCTACTTCGACAGCGCTGCGCGCAGCGAAAGCTTCGTGCGCGCCGCCGAGCAACTGCACGTCACCCATGGCGCGGTCAGCCGCCAGGTCCGTCTGCTCGAAGAGGGCCTGGGGATCGAACTGTTCGAGCGCCGCAACCGCGCAGTCTTCCTCACCGCGGCCGGGCGAACCCTCTTCGACACCACCCAAACGATTTTCGAACAGCTCGCCAGCACGGTGCAGCGCCTGCAGGAACACGCACAGGACAACGTCCTGGTGCTGTCGTGCGAGCCCACCCTCGCCATGCGCTGGCTGATCCCGCGCCTGCCGGACTTCCATGCCCACCAGCCGGACCTGCAACTGCACCTGGTGGCCGCGGGCGGCCCGGTCGACTTCACCCGCGGCGGTATCGACCTGGCGTTGCGCCGAGACGACTTCCGCTGGGATCGCCAACTGCACAGCCTGATGATCTGCGAGGAATGGATCGGCCCTGTCGCCCGCGCGGGCGCGCCCGCCACGCTCGACGGCCAGCGCCTGCTGCACAGCCACACCCGCACCACAGCGTGGAACACCTGGCTGAGCCTGAGCGGCCACAGCGCCACCGGCACAGAACGCAGCGACTACGAGCATTTCTATCTGTCGATCCAGGCCGCCAGTGCCGGGCTGGGCATGGCCATCGCCTCGGCGCTGATGGTTGGCGATGAACTACGCAGCGGCCAGTTGCAGGCGCCCTACGGGTTTCTGCGCGACGGCTCGGCCTATCATCTGCTCAGCCCCCAGCCCCTGGACGATGACAGCAAGCGCCAGCGCTTCGCCGAATGGGTCTTGCACCAGTGCCAGGGCAGCCTCGATCACCTGGGCCTGGCACAGAACGACGACCCCGCACTGCCGTCGCCACCCCAGGTGCGATAGCCCGCGGTATCGAGATGGATCCGGCCTGACGGATAGCGCCCCAGCCCCATGTTCCAAGCCTGTCCCTGCTGCTGCCAAAAGGTGCACAGCGGATTGGGATCGGCCCAGTCGGGCAGCAACAGGTCGACAGCGAAGGCGCGGGTATGGGCGCTGCCCACTGCGCCCCCGGCACAGGCGTTGAGCTTGGGCTCGCGGTAGGCGGACACCACCTCGAACTGGCGCAGGATGCCCTGCTGCTCGAGGGTGCGGATCAGTGCCAGGGTCGAGCGCACGGTCGGCCATTGCGCGCTCGGCGCCACGGCGAACGGCGAGGCGCGGCACAGACGCCAGTCCGATGCCGAACGCAGCAACTGATGGATCGGCACCACCCCGTACAGCCGCGCATCCACCAGCATCTGGCGAAACGCGCGGGTCTCGTGGTCCCCCGCCCAATTCGCGAACATCCGCACATCACGCTCATCGGCGCAGACCCCTGTCATCGCCAGAAGCGACGTCGCCAACAGCCATGTTCCGACGCTTTTCATCCCCCACCTCTTCATCCAGTATGAGCAGCCCGCCGACCCTGGCGGCCACTGACAAGGAGTTAAGCATGCAAAAGATGGCTGTATCGGGCCTGGCCGCCCTCGCCTTCAGCGGCCTGGCACTGGCGGATGCACAGATCGACCTGGGCGATGCGCAACGGGTCACCCGCTTGTTCGCCTTCCCCAACAACTGCCACGTGATCTGCTTTCGCGACTGGACGCTGGAGCAGACCGTCGAGCACTACCTGACCCAGAGCGTACGCCGCGACGGCTATGCCGACGCCCAGGTGCAGGTGCGTCGCGACAACGACAGGCTGCATGCCCATATCAGCGCCGTTCCAGCCAGCTATGCCGAGCCGTTGCGCAAGCTACTCGACAGCGGCGAACTGGCCTACCAGGGCGCTACCCGTCTGAACAACGATGGCAAGTGGGCCTACGACTGGTACCTGTTCCTGCCACTGGGCATGGCCCTGGAAAATCGCCGCAGCATCGAGCTGCTGCACTTCCCGCCGGATTATTCGCTGACCCAGGCCCAGGACTACCTGCGCTCCAACACCACCGATCGCTGGGCGCAGTTGCTGACCTTCAACGGTGTCGAGGCCAGCCAGACCCCGGCCTACCAGACCATCGTCGACATCGCCCCGATCGCTGCGCCCGCCAGCGCCGGCAAGGACCTGGAAGGCACCTACAGCTACTTCGCCGACTATCAGACGCGCATGGTCAAGGAGATGACCCTGCGCCACGACGCCAAGCCCCTGCCGATGGTGGCTTTCGGCGCACCGGTGCGCAGCTGGATCCAGCAGCAGTACGGGCCGAAGGTCAATGTGCTGGGGCTGGTCAGCATCAGCCCGGAAGCGGGCACCCAAGTGCCGGTGCTGGGCTCCAACCACCCGAGCGCGATCTGGTATGCGGCCGACAAGAACAACACCGGCGGGGATCAGGACAAGGCGGACGCCGCAGGCCTGAAGATGATGGGCCAGGACCTGACCGCCGCCTGCTGGCAGGCCGGCATGGGCCGCAACCCGCAGGCGGACGCCAAGCTGACACTGGAGGCCTGCTCGGCCAAGTGGCAGGTGACCCAGAAAAAACAGACCTGCGAACTGTTCTACCGCACCATCCGCGACATGACCCCGGAGCAGGCGGCGGCCAAGTGCAACACCGGCACCGTGACCCGCAGCCTGAGGGATCTGCGCAAACCCGTGGAGATCACAGCGCCGCAGGGCTGACAGGGGCCATCTAGACTCTAAAGGCCCCGATCAGCCGCTTCAGCTCCACTACCTGGCTCGACAGCGCGCGGCTGGCGTCCTCCGTCTGGCAGGCGCCCTGCGTGGTGTCCTGCGCTGCGCGGTTGATCGCCACGATGTTCTGGTCGATGTCATGGGCCACGGCCGTCTGCTGCTCGACGGCCGCGGCGATCTGCTGGTTCTGCTCGACGATACCGCCCACCGCGCCCAGGATATTGGCCAGCGCCTGCTGCACCTGCCGCGCTTCATCCACGGTACCCGCCGCCATCTGGTGGCTGCTGCCCATGGCTCGCACGGCAGCACCAACCCCTTCCTGCAGGCGCTGGATCATCTGCGCGATCTCCTCGGTGGAGTCCTGGGTGCGGCGTGCAAGGGTACGTACTTCATCGGCAACCACGGCAAAGCCCCTACCCTGCTCGCCCGCACGCGCCGCCTCGATGGCTGCGTTCAGTGCCAGCAGGTTGGTCTGCTCGGCAATACTGCGGATCACTTCCAGCACCCGGCCGATGGCCTGGCTGTCGCCGACCAGCTGGTTGACCGCAACCACCGTCTGGTCGATCTCGCCGGCCAGGCGAGCAATGCTGTCCTGCTGGTGCGCCACCAGGCTGCGCCCGTTGGCACTCTCGCGGTTGACCTGCTGCGCGCCATCGGCGGCCAGCGCCGCGCTGCGGGCCACCTCTAGGGCGGTGGCGCTCATCTGGTTCATCGCCGTGGCCACCTGCTCGATCTGTTCGCGCTGGCCACTCACGGCCTGGTTGCTGCGTGTCGACACCGAAAGCACCTGCCCGGCCTGCTCCTCGACGGTCGCCACGGTACGCCCCACCTGCTCGATCAGCACGCGGATGCGCCGCACGGTCTCGTTGAAACCCTGGCCCAACTCGCCCAGCTCATCCTGGCTGCGCACCTCGAAGCTGACCGTCATGTCGCCACCGGCCACCTTGTCCATGGCCGCACCGAGATTGCCAAGGGTACGCCGGGTCGACACATAGAAGCCGCTGTAGAGGTAGAGGATCGACAAGAACACGATGGCCAGCGCCGCGACCAGCGCCAGCATGTGCAGGCGGTGCTCGCCCAGGCGTGCCTGCAACTGCTGCTGCAGGTGGGCGATCACTGCATCGTTGAGGCGGTAGGTTTCGCCCATCAGGGCACTGACCTGCTCGTAGAAGGCAGGCCAGGGCGCATCGAGGGTCTCGGCCACCACGACCTGGTCCTCGAACAGCGCCGCAGCCCGGCGCACCGTCGCCTGGCTGGCCTGGGCCTGCGCACCGAGGCTGGCCTTGGCCTGGGCATCGGCAGCCAACGCATCCTCCACACGCAGGGCGTAGTCGGCCGACAGACGCTCCAAGCGTTGCAGCAAGTCTTCGAACCGCGCACTCCCCGCCGAATCGATGAAACCGCGCCCCAGGGCAACAGCGCCGATGGCCCGTCCTTCGCCGAGCATCTGGGTGACCTGGGCGGTGCTGGCACCGATCAGGTCGCTCAACTGGCGTACCGACGCCTGATTGTCCTGGCTCAAGCCCGCCTGGCTGGCCACCAGCTTGCCCAGCACCTGAGCCTGGGCCAGCAGCTTGTCGAACAGCGCGGTCTTGTTTTGCAGGGAGGTTTCGGCGCGAGCCTTGGCGAAGGCGTCGGCCAGCTCGACGCGCTTGGCTTCGAGTTGCGGATCCTGGCTCGCCAGGGCCTGGAGCTGGGCCTGGACCTTGTCCTCGAGGGCATCGATACGCGCTTCGACATCCCCGGCCTGGCCCGACTGGCCGAGCACGGCGTTGATCTGCAGAAGATTGCCCAGGCTTTCGAGGTCGCCACGCAGGGCCAGGCTGCCAGCCACAGGGCCAAGGCCGCTCAGCTCGACGCCTGTGACATGGAACTGGCGATAGGCATCGCGAACCAGATAGAAGCTGGTGACCAGCATGGGCAGGAAGAACAGGACGCTGATCAGGCTGAACTTCATGCCGAAGCTCAGCCGGTTCATCAACGCGATGGCCGGATGGAGCAGGCGCTTCATGGGTCACCTCCTTGGATTTTTATTGTTCTGCGGGGTAGCACAAGGCCATAACTGGCCGAGGCTCTGTATAGCGCAGAATCAATCCAAGGTTTGTAACTTAAGGTTAAGCGGCTTCGGCGTTCAGTTCACAGCAGCACCGTCCACAGCGCAAACACCGCGTACCACAGCACCGCGCTGCGCAGCAGCAGTTCCCACAGGCTGTCCAGGCGCGCCAGCGCACTCTGCGCCTCTTCTTCCTCGGGAATGTCATCGGCCACCCGTCCGACACGGGCGATCAACTGCCCCGCGCTGATGTGCCAGTTGAGCACCTCGTGCAGCATCACCCGGGCCACCGAAACGAAGTTGCCGACCAGCGCGAAGCTCAATGCCAACACCCGCACCGGCAACCAGTCCATGGCATGGCGCAGCTGCGCCGCGCGCTCCTTGAGCGCTGGTTGATGGCTGTTTGCTGCACTCAGCGCCAGCAAGCGATACCCCAGTGCTGCGGCCGGGCCGAGCAGGAAATACCAGAAGATCACGGCAAAGAAGCTCTGGTACGCCTGCCACACCAGGTTGCCCTGCACCCGCGCCAGCAGGTCACGCGGATCGTCTGCAGCCAGGCCCAGATCGCGCTCGGCCACATGCAGCGCCGCCTGTTCATCACCCCGACGCCAGGCGTCGCGGAACGGGCCGAGCGCCGCCTTGGCATCTCCGCGCCCAAGGCTGTAGATCAGCACCAGCAGGTGCACTGGCAGCGCCAGCAAGCCGTAGGCCACCGGCTGCAACACATGCAGCAGCAACGCCAGCACCAGCACCGGTGCCAGCACCAGGATCGCCAGGCTCCACCAGGGGTGCACCTTGCCGCTGCGCTCCAGACGCACCAGCTCACCGAGGAAGAACCCGTCACGCTGCAAGCGATGGCGCAGGGACGAGAACTGCTCGACCCACAACACCAGTACCAACACCAGGAAACTCATGCCTTGTCCTCGTTCAGCGCGGCGCGGTAGCGGGGCCAGTCGAAAGCTGGCCCGGGATCGGTCTTGCGTCCCGGCGCGATATCGTCGTGACCCTTGATGCGTTCGGGGCCGATCGCAGGCCAGAGGCTGCGGATCTGCCGCGTCAGCTGTTGCAGGGCCGTGTACTGGGCATCGGTGTAGGGCATATCGTCGGTGCCTTCGAGCTCGATGCCGATAGAAAAATCGTTGCATCCCTCACGCCCGTCGAAGCACGACACCCCGGCATGCCAGGCGCGGTCGAGCAACGACACGAACTGGGTGACCGCACCATCGCGCTCGACGAACAGGTGCGCCGACACGGTCAGGTGCTGGATGCTTTCGAAGTAGGGATGCTCTGCCGGGTCAAGCCGGTTCTGGAAGAACTGCTGAACCTTGCCCGTACCGAAACAGGCTGGCGGCAGGCTGATGTTGTGGATCACCAGCAGGGAAATCGCCTCGCCTTCGGGGCGGGCGTTGAAGTTCGGCGAGGGGCAGTGGGTGACACCGGAGAACCAGCCAGTGGCGCGGTCCAATTGCATGGGCAGATCCTGAAAAACGCCGGATACGAGGCTTCAGTATGCCCCGCCGACAGCGCGCTTGCATGTAAATGATTGTGGGTACCTCAACGTGCCTGGGCAATGCGCAGGCTGTCGAGCACCGCATCGAGGGCGCGCTCGAACAGCAGCCCGTCGTCCAGCACCCGTGCCTCGCCACGATGCAGGGCAAGGGCCAGGCCAATGCTGTTCCACTCGCGCACCTTCATGCCGGTGCGGTTGGCGAAGACCAGCCGATCACTGCTGTCGATACGCGCCACCAGCTTGCAGCGCAGCGGCTCGTCATCGTCGCTGAGCTCGATCCAGGTGCCCAGGCGCAGGCGCTGAACCTGGCGCAATTGCGGGCTGTGCTCGTCCAGGACCGGCGCCCGGCCACCTGCCGACTCCTCGGCGACGGCCAGGACGATATCCGTCTCCACCCGCACATCGTCAGCCTCGTCCTGCCATTGGCCGGGCTCGGCACAGGCGCGCAAGTGCAGACGCTCCAGTTGCAGGAAGAATTCGCGCAGCGCAGCCGAATCCAGTGCCACACCCGCCAGCCCATCACGCAAAGCCTTGAGCAGCCCCGGCACCTGTTCGAGCAGGGCCTGGCGCGCTTGCGGCCCCGGGTGCGGGGCGATGCTGTCCAGCAGCGCGTCCATGGTCGCCAGGCCATCGATCCAGGCCGCGGACGCCTCGCCCTGCTTGAGCCAGGCGAGCAGCAGCACCTGGCTCCAGGAGTCCACCAGCATCTGCACCACCACCCGCGGCAATACGCGCCCGCGCAGGCGTTGGTTGAGCGCGTGCTGGACCTGCTGACGTGCCTGCAGCGTCCGCGCCCGCCCCTCTTCGGCATCGCGGGTGCGCTGCTCCAGCAGCTCGTTGCGCCGACGCTCTTCGGTGCTGAAGAGCAGGAACTCCTCGAGCACCTCGGCGAACAGCCGAGCATCGTCGGTGAAATCGCTGAGCAGCCGCAGGACGATACGCTCAACCCGCGCCTGCAACCCTTCACCCGCTCCTTCCCAACCGATGGCCATGGCAGCGATCTCGTTGAGCAGGCGGCGCGCTGGATGACTGGCACGGCTGAACAGGCTCTTGTCGAGCAAGGCGACCTTGAGCAGTGGGATGTGCAAGCGTCCAAGCAGGGCGCGCAGGGGCGGGGGCAGGTTATCGTCGTGCTGGATGTGGTCGAACAGCAGGTCGACCAGGTTGATCATGTCTTCGTCGGCAGTGGCCAGGCGGCGGCGCGTGCCACTGCGAACGCTGACCCGCAGCAACAGTTGTTCGAGCTGCTGGCCGAGGTCGAAATCGTCGGCCTCGAACGGCCCGGGCACGTAATGCTGCAGGTGAGTGAGCAAGCGCAACAGGTCGGCGCTACCGATCGGCTGCGCCGCCGAGACACTCTGCAAGCGCGGCGCCAGCCTGCCGCGTACCGGTGCCAGCAAGCCTTCCAGAGAGGCGAAATACGCCTGGCCAGCGCTGTCCGCACCAATGTCTTCACCCGCGATCAACGAGGCAGGGGTGCGTCGTGCGGCCAGACCACGATCCTCGGCACGCCGACGCGGAGCGGGGGCAAGTTCGCCCAGCACGCCCGCCGCGGCCAGCAACTGGTTGGCCTCGCCATAGAGCAGGTCGACGTCGCGCAGCACATAACGCTCGAACAGCTTGAGCAGGACCAGCTTGACCTTGAGGTCTACCCCCAGGCTGCGTCCGGCGTCCAGAAAGTAGCCACACAGGCACGCAGGCCCCAGCGGATTGCACCGCACATCCAGGGGGATTTCGAGCAGGGCGGAAAAGCGCTGGCCGAGTTGCTCGAGGGCAAAGACGTCGCGCGCCAGCACGCGCTCGACCATGGCACCGACCGCCAGGGTTCGCTCGCGCTGGGCCTTGCCGACGGGCAGGTCGATAGAGCCCAGCGACCCTAGCGGGTCGGCCTGGCCGATGCGGCTGAAGGTTTCATGAAAGATATCGAGAAAGGCACGTTCAATGCTCTTGCGCTTGAGACGCAAGTCGCGCATGGCTTCGAAATAGAGATGTTGCTGATCGCCCGCACAAGCCTTGTCGGCCATTTCGAAGAGCGTGTCGTCTGCGTTGTCGAACAGGGCACGCAGCCCTTGGCGCAAGTGCAGTGCCGCTTTGTCACGTACTTGCAGGAGCACGACGGGAAGGCAAGGCAAGGGCGTGCGCACCCCTCTGTCGATGGCGGCCACCAAGGGCCCCATCTTGCCTTCTTCATGCATCCCGAACTCCTTGCAGGGTATTGGTCGACTGGCGAGGAAACATCGTCAAAGCTATGACGCCAAATACAAGGCGCCATTATCAGTGAAAAAGATGACAGCTGCCAACACGCCATTTACAAGACGCGACCAGACGCACACTTCCCGCCTGCAGGGTCGAAGGCTGTAAACCGCGCCCCCCTGCCCTATAATCGCCGGCACTTAGCTTGTGGAGCCGACCATGCCGAACCTACGTCTCGCCGATCTCACCGCCGAAATCGAATCCAACGTGCGCCGCGCACTGCTGGAAGACGTCGGCAGCGGCGACATCACCGCCCAGCTGATTCCGGCCGAGCGCCTGGCCAAGGCCACCATCATCACCCGCGAAGACTGCGTGATCGCCGGCACCGCCTGGGTCGATGCCGTGTTCCGCCAGCTCGACCCGCGGGTGGCCGTGCACTGGCAGGTGGCCGATGGCGAACGCGCCACCGCCAACCAGGTGCTGTTCCACCTCGAAGGCCCGGCCCGTTCGCTGCTCACCGGCGAGCGCTCGGCATTGAACTTCCTGCAGATGCTGTCGGGCGTGGCCACCCGCGCACGCTTTCTTGCCGACCTGGTCGAGGGCACCCAGGTGCGCTTGCTCGATACCCGCAAGACCCTGCCAGGCCTGCGTCTTGCGCAGAAGTACGCGGTCACCTGCGGGGGTTGCCACAATCACCGCATCGGCCTGTATGACGCCTTCCTGATCAAAGAGAACCACATCGCTGCCAGCGGCGGCGTGGCCGAAGCCGTCGCCGCCGCGCACCGCATCGCGCCGGGCAAGCCGGTGGAAATCGAAGTGGAAAGTCTGGACGAACTGCGCCAGGCTCTGGCGGCTGGCGCAGATATCGTCATGCTCGACGAACTGACCCTGGACGAGATGCGCGAAGCGGTGCACATCACCGCAGGCAAGGCCAAGCTCGAAGCCAGCGGCGGGGTCAACGAAACCACCCTGCGGGTCATCGCCGAAACCGGTGTGGACTACATCTCCATCGGCGCGATGACCAAGGATGTGAAGGCCGTCGACCTGTCGATGCGCCTGAGCCTCTGATTCCGCTGCCCGTCAGCCGACCAGCCCGAGGCTGACCAGGCTGCGGGCGGTCGCGACGATCGCCTCCTCACGTGAGCGCGGTGACCAGCCAAGCAGGCGTCGCGCCTTCTCGCTGGTGCAGTTCATGTTCACGTCCAGCAACGGCGCCATCGACTTCATGTTCGGGTTGCTGCGCGCAGCCAGGCGCACCAACCAGTTGGGCAGCTCACGGGTCGAGACCTTGCTGGCCACCTCGCCCATGTGATGGCGCAGCACCTTGGCGACATCGGTCATCCACATGCTTTCACCGGCAATCGCCAGGAAGCGCTCGCCCTTGGCTGCAGAGTGGGTCATCGCCAGCAGATGCAGGTCGGCAAGGTCGCGCACATCGACGAAGCCCGAGTTGATCCGTGGGCAACCGGCCTGCCCCTGGAGCAGGCTGACGATGATGCGGATGGAGTGGGAATAATCGGCCCCCAAAGCAGGCCCGAGCACCGCCACCGGGTTGATCGCCGACAGCTCAAGATCACCGCCTTCACGTTTGATGAAGTCCCAGGCGGCACGCTCGGACAGGGTTTTCGATTTCTGGTAGGGCGCGACATTGCCACTCAGGTCGCTCCAGTCGGTTTCATCGAAGGGGCGTCGATATTCGGGGCTGTGCCCAACGCCCACCGCACCAAAGGCGGAGGTCAGCACCACACGCTTGACCCGGGCATCACGCGCCGCACGCAGTACCCGCAGATTGCCGTCAACGGCTGGCCTGACCCAGTCCTCTTCGCGCTGCTGATCGCCCGAAGGGGTGGGTGAGGCGCCGTGCAGCACATAGCAGCAACCCTCGCACGCCTGGGCCCAGCCGGCATCGTCGGCCAGGTCGGCGACGACGAACTGCAAGCGCTCGCCCGCCTCGACACCGCCAACCTTCAGATAGTCGCGCACCTCGTTTTCACGGGTGGCCGAACGGATCGTGGTGCGCACCCGGTAGCCCTTGTTCAGCAGGGCGATGATGCAATGCTGGGCGATAAAGCCGGTGCCGCCGGTGACCAGAACCCTGGGTTCGCTCATGTTGCCTTCCTCTCTCGATTGGTCGCGCCAAGCGCGAATACAGGAAAGGTTAAGGCGCACACTGCGTACTGTTAATGCTTGAACGTGCGCATTAGTTGCGCGAGAGTACGGCGATGAACATCGACCCTTTCTCCGAGATTCTGCGCCTCACCAACGCCACTTCACTGACCACCGGCGGCTTCAGCGCGGGCGGGCATTGGGCGCTGCGCTTTCCGCCGCCCGACAAGATCAAGTTCTTCGCCGTGGTCAAGGGCAGTTGCTGGGTACAGATCGATGGCGAACCCCAGGCCGTGCAGTTCAATACCGGGGACGTCGGCCTGCTGACTGCCAAGCGCGGCTTCGTCCTGGCCAGCGACCTGGATACCGAACCTGTCGATGCGATGAGCGTGTTCAGCGCCTCCGGGCAGTCGCCGGTGGTGCTCGGCGACGGCAACGATTTCACCCATATTGGTGGGCATGTGCTGCTTGATCCCGGCAGCGGACGCCTGCTGGCCGATGTCCTGCCGGGGTGGATTCACGTACCGGCAGCGTCCAAGCAGGCGAGCAACTTTCGCTGGTTGCTCGATCAACTGGTCGCCGAGCGCAGCACCGGGCAACCGGGCGCACAGCTCGCTTCGGCGCAGTTGTCACAGCTGCTGTTCATCCAGATCCTGCGGGCTCACCTGCAGACCGCCGCGCCCATGCCGGCCAGTTGGTTGCGCGCACTCGGCGCACCACGCCTGGCCCCGGCATTGCGCCTGATGCATGGCGATCCGGCGCGGGCCTGGCATCTCGACGAACTGGCCCAAGCCTGCGCCATGTCGCGCACCACCTTTGCCCTGCATTTCAGGACGGTGGCGGGCGTGGCGCCGCTGACCTACCTCACCGAATGGCGCATGCGCCTGGCCGAGCGCGCCCTGCGTGAAGAGAGCACGCCACTGGCAGTGCTGGCAGGCTCGCTGGGCTATGGTTCGGAAAGCGCCTTCAGCAATGCATTCAAGCGCGTGACCGGGCTCTCGCCGACGGCGTTTCGCAGTGCAGCGCCGGCACGCTGAAACGAAAGAACCGGCCAAAGGGCCGGTTCTTTCGTGATCAGGCAGCGACTCAGAACGAGGCGTTGGCCAAGCCGTCCAGGTAGCGCTCGACGTCCAGTGCTGCCATGCAGCCGGCACCGGCCGAGGTGATCGCCTGGCGGTAGACGTGGTCGGCCACGTCACCGGCAGCGAACACACCTTCGACGTTGGTGGCGGTGGCATTGCCTTCACGGCCGCCGTTGACCACCAGGTAGCCGTCTTTCAAGGTCAGCTGGCCTTCGAACAGCGAGGTGTTCGGGGTGTGACCGATGGCGATGAACACGCCGTCGACCTTGATCTCGTCGCTGCTGCCATCGTTGTTCTTCAGGCGCGCACCGGTCACGCCCATGTTGTCACCGAGCACTTCGTCCAGGGTGGCGTTGAGCTTGAGCTCGATCTTGCCTTCGGCGACACGGGCATTGAGCTTGTCGATCAGGATCTTCTCGGCGCGGAAGGTATCGCGACGGTGCACCAGGGTCACCTTGCTGGCGATGTTGGCCAGGTACAGCGCCTCTTCCACGGCGGTGTTGCCACCACCGACCACGGCAACCGGCTTGTTGCGGTAGAAGAAGCCGTCGCAGGTGGCGCAGGCCGACACGCCCTTGCCCATGAACGCTTCTTCCGACGGCAGGCCCAGGTAACGGGCGCTGGCACCGGTGGCGACGATCAGCGCATCGCAGGTGTAGGTGCCGCTGTCGCCGGTCAGGGTGAACGGCTTGCTGGCCAGGTCGACGGCATTGATGTGGTCGAAGACGATCTCGGTCTCGAAGCGCTCGGCGTGTTCCTGCATGCGCTGCATCAGTGCCGGGCCGGTCAGGCCATGGGGGTCGCCCGGCCAGTTGTCGACTTCGGTCGTGGTGGTCAGCTGGCCGCCAGCCTGCAGGCCGGTGATCAGCAGCGGCTTGAGGTTGGCACGGGCAGCGTAGACTGCGGCGCTGTAACCGGCAGGGCCGGAACCGAGGATGATGACCCGGGAATGACGAACTTCGGACATGTCGTGCTCCTGTCGAGCCGGCCACATGAGGCCGACACCGGTGTGCCGGCGACGCCGGCTGGAAAATAAAAAGGACCTGCGCAGCACTTGGGGAAGGCTACAACGCACAGGTCCGAAAACCTGGGGGCCACCTCCCACTGAGGGCTCGCGGCGTTTCACGGCGTTCAGAAATTGAACGCACTGTAGCGAGGTGGCAAAGATTAAGGAAATATCCTTCGACAATCCACCTTATAGACAGGCTCTATCCAGGGACGAAACCGATCTGTGATTGTCCCTATGCTTTGTTACAGCCGGTGTCGCGCCTTTCGTCGGCGCCGCAAACTCGGTAAGGTCAGCCCGTTTTCCTTTTGTGGAGCATCCCGATGCAAGCCCCCGTCCTGTCCGGCCCCCAGTACCTGCGCGAGGGCCTGAAGCTGGTCCTGAGCCCGAACCTGCGGTTGTTCGTGCTGTTGCCTCTGGCAGTCAACCTGCTGCTGTTCGGCGGCCTGATCTATTTCGCCGGCCACCAGTTCAGCCTGTGGGTGGATGCGCTGATGCCGACCCTGCCCAGTTGGCTGAGCTTTCTCACCTACATTCTGTGGCCACTGTTCGTCGCCCTGGTGGTGCTGATGGTGTTCTTCACCTTCACCCTGTTCGCCAACATCATCGCCGCGCCGTTCAACGGTTTTCTCGCTGAGAAGGTCGAGGTGGTGGTGCGCGGTGAAGACACCTTCCCGGCGTTCAGCTGGGGCGAACTGGCGGCGATGGTACCGCGCACCTTCAGCCGCGAGATGCGCAAGCTCGGCTACTTCCTGCCACGCGCCATCGGCTTGTTCATCCTGTCGTTCATTCCGGTGGTGAACGTGGTGGCTGCGCCGCTGTGGCTGGTCTTCGGCATCTGGATGATGGCTATCCAGTACATCGACTACCCGGCCGACAACAACAAGATGAGCTGGCAGGACATGCTCGCCTGGCTGCGCAGCAAGCGCTGGCAGTCGATGGGCTTTGGCGGGATCACCTACCTGGCGCTGCTGATCCCGGGGGTGAACGTGCTGATGATGCCGGCGGCGGTGGCGGGGGCTACGTTGTTCTGGGTGCGGGAGCGCAACTGAGGCATCCGGGCTCTTGTGCCGAAACTGAGACCCCGTTGGATGGCCCCGGCGATGCCGGTGATCGCGGGACCAGCCCGCTCCCACAGGAATTGGGCTGGCCTTGGATTTTGAGCAAGACAGTTGCCTGTATGGTAAGACCTGAAGGGAAAGGGCAGCGCAAAGCACCGCCCGTCAGTCAGTGACTCAACTGGCTGGAGAATTGCCCCACCGCATTGACCACCTTCTTCGCCCCGTCCTGGATCTCGACGATCACGCTGCCGGTTTCCCCGGCCAGCGTCAGGCCCTGCTCGGCCTGGCGCTTGCTGGTGTCGATGATGTCCACCGCCGCCTGGGCCAGTTGCTCGTTCTGCTGCACCACCCGGGCAATCTCCTCGGTAGCACTGCTGGTACGCGAGGCGAGCTGGCGCACTTCGTCGGCAACCACTGCGAAGCCCCTGCCCTGCTCGCCCGCCCGGGCGGCTTCGATCGCGGCATTGAGCGCCAGCAGGTTGGTCTGCCCGGCAATGTCGCTGATGGTCTTGATGATCGAGCCGATCACCTTGGATTGCTTGTCCAGCGCCTGGATGCCCTCGGCCGCCTCCTGCATCGAACTTTCCAGGCCACGCATCACCTCGACCGTCTGGGTGACCACGTCGGTGGCCTTGCGGGCGCTGGCGTCGGTGTCCTGCGAGGTGCTGTAGGCGATATCGGCGGCCTGGGCCACGGCGATTTCCTGATTGACCTGGTCAGTGATCACAGTGGCGAACTTCACCACTTTGTAGAGCACGTCATGGGCATCGATGATCGGGTTGTACGAAGCCTCCAGCCAGACGACTCGGCCATGTGAATCAATGCGCTTGAAGCGCTCGGCCACGTATTCTCCGCGGCGCAACTTCTCCCAGAACTGCTGGTAACCTGCCGAGCTGGTTTCCTCAGGGTCGCAGAACATGCGGTGATGCTTGCCGCGCACCTGCTCCAGGCTGTAGCCCATGGTGTGCAGGAAGCGGTCGTTGGCGGTCAGCACCTGCCCGTCAAGGTTGAACTCGATCACGGCCGTGGAGCGCATCAGCGCCTTGATCAGGCTTTCATGCTCGCGGGAGGTCTCGATGGTGCGGGTCAGGTCGCTCGAGTGCAGGGTGAAGTACTTGATCCGCCCGTCGACACCTTTGACCGGTTGCAGGATCGAGCGCAGCCAGGCTTCTTCGCCATTGCCCCGCAGCAGGCGGAACGCGCCGTTGAGGTGCTCGCCACGGGCGATCGCAGCCTTCATGCGCAGGCAGAAATCCAGCTTCTTCACGTGCTCCGGGACGATCTCTTCGATGTTGCGGCCGATCAGACGATCGCTGCTGTAGAGCATTTCTTTTTCGAAATTGGCATTGGCGGACTCGATGCGCCCCTGGGGATCGAGTTGCAGCACGAGCATTTCGCTATCGAGGCTGTTTTTCACCTGCTCGATGGATTGCAGTTCCTCGCGCAATTGCTGGATTTCTTTTTTCAGTTTGCTGTTGAACATCACCGCTCTCCCGGAGCGCAATCCACCCGTCGAATGCTTCTGCATCGGCTGAGGACAGGTGGTTCTTGAGGACCCGACGAGGAAATATTCGAGTGACAGACAAACCTGGAAAACACACGTCACCAGGGGATCATTTTCATGTCACATAACGGCAACCAAGCAGGCGGAAACTTTTTGACATGAATACGCCGCCTCTACGCATCACCCTCGTCAGCGAAACCTTCCCGCCGGAGATCAATGGTGTGGCCAATACCCTTGGCCGCCTCAGTGAAGGCTTGCGCGTGCGCGGGCATCAAGTGGAAGTGGTGCGCCCACGCCAAGCCAGCGATGCACCGGGCAATAGCGACGACTCGCTGCTGCTCTGTCGCGGTTGGCCACTGCCCGGATATCCCGGCCTGCAGTGGGGTGAGGTATCGATGCACAAACTGTGGCGCCGCTGGCGTCGATTGCGCCCTGATGTGCTGTACATCGCCACCGAAGGCCCGCTCGGGCTCAGCGCCCTGCGCGCCGCACGGCGCCTGGGGATTGCCGTGGTCAGTGGTTTTCACACCAATTTCCCGCAGTATTCCGGCCAGTACGGCCTGGGTCTGCTGGCACGCCTGCTCACCCACTACCTGCGCTGGTTCCACCGCCGCACCGCGACCACCCTGGTCCCCAGCGCCAGCCAGCGCCTGGAGCTGGAGCGACGTGGTTTCGAACGCCTGGCACTGATGGCGCGTGGCGTCGATGCGCAACTGTTCAACCCGGCACGGCGCAGCCAGGCGCTGCGTGAGCAGTGGGGCCTTGGCCCGGATGACATCGCGGTGCTGCACGTCGGACGCCTGGCGGCGGAGAAGAACCTCGCGCTGCTGCTGCCTTGCATGCAGGCGCTGCAAAAGACTTATCCACAGCGGCGCCTGCGCCTGGTCGTGGTCGGCGACGGGCCACTGCGTACCCAGATGCAGCAGCAGTTCCCCGATGCGATGTTCTGTGGCGTGCAACGCGGCGAAGCACTGGCCGAACATTACGCCAGCGGCGACCTGTTCCTCTTCCCCAGCCTCACCGAAACCTTCGGCAACGTGGTGCTCGAAGCACTGGCCTCGGGCCTTGCGGTAGTGGCGTATGACGAGGCCGCCGCAGCCCAGCATATTCGCCACGGACACAGCGGCGCGCTGGCCATGCCGGGGGATCAACCCGCGTTCATCGACGCCGCATGCTGGCTGCTCGAGGACGCCGAGACCCTGCGCAGGGTGCGTCTCAATGCCCGCCAGCACGCCAGCCGCCAGGGCTGGCAAGCGATCGTCGAAGAGTTCGAGGCGCACTTGTACAGCGCCTGTCGGCAGACCGCCGCCCAGAGTAAGCGCGCGGCCACGCCGCTGACGATCAAGTCAGGCTCGACAGCGCCTCGCGGCTGAACGGCAGAATCTCTTCCTCACGCCCCTCGCGGACTTTCTGCGCCCACTGGGCATCCACCAGCAACGCACGACCGACCGCCACCAGGTCGAACTCATCATCGCCCAGGCGCTGCAGCAGGCCCTCCAGGCTGGCCGGCTTGGCCACCTTGTCGGTGTCGACCATGAACTGCAGGAACTCGCCATCCAGACCAACGCTGCCAACGGTGATGGTCGGCTTGCCGGTGAGCTTGCGGGTCCAACCGGCCAGGTTCAGCGGCGAGCCGTCGAACTCCGGCTCCCAGAAACGGCGGGTGGAGCAGTGGAAGATATCCACACCGGTGTCGGCCAGCGGCTGCAGGAAGGCTGCCAATGCCTCGGGCGTTTCGACCAGGCGCGCGCTGTAGTCCTGCTGCTTCCATTGGGAGAAGCGGAAGATGATCGGGAAATCCGGCCCCACCGCAGCACGCACGGCCTGGACCAGCTCGATGGCGAAGCGCGAGCGTTGCGCCAGATCGCCGCCGTATTCGTCATTGCGCTGGTTGCTGGTGGCCCAGAAGAACTGGTCGATCAGGTACCCATGCGCGCCGTGGATCTCGACGCCATCCATACCGATGGCCTTGGCATCGCGGGCAGCTTGTGCAAAGGCCGCGATGACCTCGCGGATGTCGTCTTGGGTCATTTCATGGACCACCACCTGGCCATCCTTGCTTTTACCGCTCGGACCGTAGCCCGGCACGCTGGCGTCCGGCTCGGTACCCAGGCGGCGAACGCTGCCCACATGCCACAGCTGCGGAACGATGCGCCCGCCTTCGGCGTGTACGGCCTCGACCACCTTTTTCCAGCCAGCCAAGGCATCTTCGCCATGGAAGCGCGGCACATTCGGATAACCGTTGGCAGCCTTGTGATCGACCGTGGTGCCCTCGGTGATGACCAGGCCCACGCCAGCCGCAGCGCGGCGGCGGTAGTACTCGATGACGCCCTTGTGCGGTACGCCGCCAGGGCAGAAGGTGCGGGTCATCGGCGCCATGACCACACGGGTCGGCAACTCGAGGGTGCCCAGGGTGAAGGGCTGAAACAGTGGGTTGCTGGACATGCGGCGCTCCCGATGAGGTAAGGAAATGCGCCTGAGCTTAGAGCCAGCCGAATGGCGGGCACAGCATTATTGATTGGAGTGATTGAACAGGATATGGCGCAGCTTGTTACTGCGCCTGTGGGAGAACTCAGCGGCGATTCGCCGCTCCAGCATGCTTCAGGCCAGCGCCTTCTCGACCGCTTGAATCACCGCCGGATCGTCCGGCGCAGTGCGTGGCGCGAACCTCGCCAGGACGCGGCCGTCCTTGCCCACCAGGAACTTCTCGAAATTCCAGGTGATATCGCCAGGGAACTCCGCACCCTCGCCCGCCAGCAGACGATACAGGGAATGACGTTCAGGCCCGTTGACTTCGAGCTTGGCGCTCATCGGGAAAGTGACACCGTAGTTCAGGCTGCAGAACTTCTGGATCTCGTCTTCGGTGCCCGGTTCCTGGCCAGCGAACTGATTGCACGGCAGGCCGAGCACGCTGAAGCCCTGGCCCTTGAACTGCTGGTGCAGCTTTTCGAGCGACGCGTACTGAGGCGTCAGGCCGCACTTGGATGCGACATTGACCACCAGCACCACCTGGCCCTTGAACGGTGCCAGCGGCAGGTCCTGGCCGTTCAGCGCCTTGAGCGTCAGATCGTGAAATGCACTCATCTTGATTCCCCTCTCAGGTTGCCGGTTGCCGCTGGGGCGAATTGCGCCCACTAAAAAGGCGCGCGACCAAGCCGTACACCCGCCCGTGGGGGTGGGTCGGCTTGCTCGAGCGCCTGACGACTCTCAGAGCTTAGCTGAGAAATCAGTGGTGATGGCCACCTTCACCGTGGATGTGACGGTGAGCGATTTCTTCTTCGCTGGCGTCACGCACGTTGACCACCTTGACCTGGAAGTTCAGGCGCTGGCCTGCCAGCGGGTGGTTGCCGTCGACGGTCACGTCGTCGCCGTCGATGTCGCGGATGGTGACGATCTGCATCTGGCCGTCCGGCGCCGAGGCATGGAACTGCATGCCGACTTCCAGTTGGTCGACACCTTCGAACATGCTGCGGTTCAAGGTGCTGACCAGCTCGGCCAGGTACTCGCCATAGGCGTCTTCCGGCTCGATGGCAACGTTCAGTTCGTCACCGGCCTGCTTGCCTTCCAGGGCTTTTTCCAGGCCCGGGATGATGTTGGCGGCACCGTGCAGGTAGACCAGTGGGGCGCCACCGGCGGAGCTGTCGATGGTCTCCCCGGCGTCGTTGGTCAGGGTATAGTCGATGGAGACTGCCTTGTTGGCGGCGATCAGCATGGGGCAAGACCTTTTGCAAAAGAATGTAGAGCGCACAAGTGTAACCAAGGCCTCGCCCGATTGCGAACGCGCGGCGGCTGGCGAACGGCCCATCAGTCGGATCATCGGCTTTCACCAGGACGAGGAAGGCCATTGGGTGGTCGAGCTGTCCTGCGGTCATACCCAGCACCTGCGCCACCAGCCGCCGTGGCAAGCGCGCCCCTGGGTGCTCGATGCGCACGAGCGCACCCGGCGCATCGGCCAGGCTTTTGCCTGCGGCTGGTGCGCGAACGGGGCCGATAGCGCTACCCTTGGCCGTTGATTCCTTGCACCGCTTATTCCGAGAAGCACGCATGCAGACATTTTTCATCGCGCCGACCGACTTTGGTGTCGGCCTGACCTCCATCAGCCTCGGCCTGGTACGCGCCCTTGAGCGCGGCGGCCTGAAGGTGGGTTTCTTCAAGCCAATCGCCCAGCCGCATCCCGGCGATACCGGCCCCGAGCGGTCCAGCGAGCTGGTCGCACGCACCCACGGCATCAAGCCACCCACGCCGCTGAGCCTGGCCCAGGTCGAGCGCATGCTGGGCGATGGCCAACTCGACGAACTGCTCGAAGAAATCATCCGCCTGTACCAGCAAGCCTGCATCGGCAACGACGTGGTGGTAGTCGAGGGCATGGTGCCGACCCGTCATGCCAGCTACGCGGCGCGGGTCAACCTGCACCTGGCCAAGAGCCTGGATGCCGAGGTGATCCTGGTCTCGGCACCGGAGAACGAGGTGCTCAGCGAGCTGTCCGGGCGCGTCGAGTTGCAGGCCCAGCTGTTCGGTGGCCCGCGTGATCCGAAGGTGCTCGGGGTCATTCTCAACAAGGTCCGCACCGACGAAAGCATGGCCGATTTCGCCACGCGCCTGCGCGAGCATTCGCCACTGCTGCGCGGCAACGACTTCCGCCTGCTCGGCTGCATCCCCTACCAGGCCGACCTCAACGCCCCGCGCACCCGCGATGTCGCCGAGTTGCTAGGCGCCCAGGTACTCAATGCCGGCGACTACGAACAGCGGCGGATGAACAAGATCATCATCTGCGCACGCACCGTGGCCAACACCGTGCCGCTGCTCAAGCCTGGCACCCTGGTAGTGACGCCCGGGGATCGCGACGACATCATCCTCGCCGTGAGCCTGGCGGCGATCAACGGCGTTCCGCTGGCCGGGCTGCTGCTGACCAGCGACAGCAAGCCTGACCCGCGCATCCTCGAACTGTGCCGCGGCGCCCTGCAGGCCGGCCTGCCGATCCTTTCGGTGAGCACCGGATCGTACGACACCGCCAACCAGCTCAACTCGCTGAACCGCGAAATCCCGGTGGACGACCGCGAGCGTGCCGAGTTCATCACCGACTTCGTCGCCAGCCACCTCGACGCCCACTGGTTGCACCAGCGTTGTGGCACGCCGCGAGAGATGCGCCTGTCGCCAGCGGTGTTCCGCTACCAGCTGATCCAGCGCGCGCAGCAGGCCAACAAGCGCATCGTGCTGCCCGAGGGCGCCGAACCGTTGCTGGTGCAGGCCGCCGCCATCTGCCAGGCGCGCGGCATCGCCCGCTGCGTATTGCTGGCCAAGCCCGAGGAAGTCGAGGCGGTGGCCCGTGCCCAGGGCATTACCCTGCCGGCCGACCTGGAAATCCTCGACCCCGAACTGATTCGCGCACGCTACGTCGAGCCGATGGTCGAGCTGCGCAAGAGCCGCAACCTCAACGCCCCGATGGCCGAGCAGCAGCTGGAGGATCCGGTGGTGATCGGCACCATGATGCTTGCGCTGGATGAAGTCGACGGCCTGGTTTCAGGGTTGGTGCACTCCACCGCCAATACCATCCGCCCGGCCCTGCAACTGATCAAGACCGCGCCGGACTGCAGCCTGGTGTCGTCGGTGTTCTTCATGCTGTTCCCCGAGCAGGTGCTGGTGTACGGCGACTGCATCATGAACCCGCACCCCAGCGCCGTGGAGCTGGCGGAGATCGCACGGCAAAGCGCCGAATCGGCGCAGGCCTTCGGGATTGCGCCGCGCGTGGCGATGCTCAGTTATTCGAGCGACTCGGCGGCCAGTGACGAGGAAGTGGAGAAGGTGCGCGAAGCCACGCGCCTGGCGCAGCAGGCGGAACATGACCTGCTGATCGACGGGCCGTTGCAGTACGACGCCGCAGCCAACCCGGAGATTGCCCGGCAGTTGGCACCGCACAGCCAGGTTGCGGGCCGCGCCACGGTGTTCGTGTTCCCGGACCTGAACACCGGCAACACCACGCACAAGGCGGTGCAACGCAGTGCCGACTGCGTAAGCCTTGGGCCGATGCTGCAGGGGCTGCGCAAGCCAGTGAACGACTTGCCGCGCGGTGCGCAGGTGGACGATATCGTGCACACCATCGCGTTGACGGCGATCCAGGCCAGTCACGTGCGCTGAAACGCATCGCGGGACAAGTCGGTGCGCCGACTTGTCCCGCGACAGGGCCGCAAAGGGGCTGCGTTAAGGGTCAGGGGTACTGCTGAACGGTGCCCTGCTGGTCATACTGCTGGCCAGGGATCGGCTTCAGGTTGACCTCTACGCGGCGGTTCTGCGCCCGACCATTGGCATCGGCGTTGCTGGCGATCGGCTGGTCCGGGCCCATGCCACGTACCGACACCCGCGAAGCATCGACACCCTGCGAGGTCAGGTAGGTGCTGACGGCCTGCGCGCGACGCTGCGACAGGTCCATGTTGTGCTGGCGGCTGCCGGTGCTGTCGGTGAAGCCAACCACTTCGATGGTGTTCTGGTTGAACTGCTTGAACGAGCTGGCGAGGTTGTTCAGCGGCGAGTAGAAGCTTGGGGCGATGTTCGCCGAATCGGTCGCGAAGGTGATGTTACCTGGCATGATCAGCTTGATCTGGTCACCCTGGCGCTGCACTTCGACACCGGTGTTGGCCATCTGTGCACGCAGCTCGGCTTCCTGCTTGTCGGCATAGTAGCCATAACCGGCGGCGGCGGCGCCTACCGCAGCAGCGCCGATCAGCGCACCCTTGCCACGGTTGTTGTGATCGATGGCCGCACCCGCGATGGCACCGGCCAGTGCACCCAGGCCACCGTACTTGGCAGTCTTGCTCATCCCTGTGGAGCCGCCCTGCGCCTGGCCCTGGTTGTCGTAGGGGTTCTGGCCGGCACAGCCGGTCATCAGGGCAGCAGCGGTAGCGACGATAATCAGACGACGCATGGTGAACATGGACAAGCTCCTGGTGAAATTCGAAAGTGCAGCGGATCGTATGCGGATCAGTGCCAGCCTTGGATTGCAGCGACGCGGAAAAATTCCATGAAACTTCACGCCCGCACGAACGGGTTCTCACGCATCTCTTCGCCGAGGCGAGTATCCGGACCATGGCCGGTCACCACGATCGCCTCTTCATCCAGGCGGTACAGCCGCTCCTTGATTGAACGAACGATAGCCCGTTGATCGCCCCCCCACAAATCGGTGCGCCCCACACCACGCCGGAACAGGGTGTCGCCAGCAATCAGCAGCTTGTGCTCGGCAAACCAGAAACTCATCGAGCCCGGCGTATGCCCGGGCGTGTGCAGCGCCACGCCACAGCCGCAGGCCAGCGCTTCGTCATCGGCGAGCCAACGGTCCGGGGCAGGTACCGGCGTGTAGGGCACACCGAACATCTGGCACTGCATCTCCAGGTTGTCCCACAGCGGCTGGTCGTCCTTGTGCAGGTGCAGGGTCGCACCGGTCAGCTCCTTGAGCCTGCCGGAAGCCAGGAAATGATCGAAGTGGGCGTGGGTATGGATGATGCTCACCAGCGTCAGGCCATGCTGTTGCAGGCGAGCGAGAATCTTCTGCTCGTCGCCCCCCGGATCGACGACGATGGCCTTCTTGCTGACCGGGTCGCCGATCAGCGTGCAGTTGCACTGCAGGGGGCCTACGGGGAAGGTTTCGCGGATCAGCGATACAGGGATAGGGGTCATGGGAGTCCAGCTCCAAGCGACTTCACGCTCATTCAAATAAGGTTTGTACGCGCGCCAGCGCATCATCAATGACAACGTCGGGAACAGACTCGATACGTCGGGCACCACGTGCCTCGAGATCCAGCGTACGCAACTGGTTGCACAACACCACGCCCTGGGTTCGCGTACCTGCCCCACTGAGCGTGACTGCAAACCCGGCATGTCGGGCGAAATCCCCACCTTGAGTGATCGGGACTACCACCGCCAGGCCCGCGGCATTGTAGGCAGCCGGTGTGAGCACCAGAACCGGACGCATCGCACCTTGCTGCTCGCGTCCGACCACAGGCTCAAGATCGACTCGCACAATATCGCCCCTGGCGAATCCCACCCGCCTCATACCTCACGACCAACAGGACGAATGGCGTTCCACGCCGCGAGCTCATCCGGCTCGGGTGCATCGAGATCGCACTGGGCCATCAGCTCCTCAAGCTTGTACTTGGGTTTTGATCGGACGGGCTTGAGAACCAGCGACCCGGTGGCGGTATCCAGGCTGAGGACGGAGCCCACGCTCAGGCGCATCTGCTTGAGAATGGTCGATGGCAGGCGAATGGCAGCACTGTTGCCCCACTGTTGAATCTTGACTTCCATAAGTATCTCCAAAGGTAGATACATAGTAGAAACCCTCCAGATGATTGCAAGTAACTCGTAGAAACAACGTGTCTACATTGTCATCTGAAGCGCTGCTCTTGAAGTCATGAGCTCGAGGTCAGGAGCTATCCCACAACGCAGTGGGAAGTGACACTCAAATAGCCAGAGTCAAGGCAAATACAACCTGAACAACCCGCCACCCAGCGCACCACCGTTGGCGATTTCGATCCGCCCACGCACGCCGTTGCGCTCGTGCAGGGCGGCGATCCTGGCGGCGAAGTACAGGCCAAGGCCGGTGCTGCCGCTCTGCTGGTCGATGCCCTGCACGTAGTCCTGCTGACGCTCGAGCAAGCGCTGCGGATAACCGGCGCCATCATCGTTGACGCTGATCACCAACTGCTCGCCCTCCTCTTCGACGCTGATCAGCAGCGTGTGTCCGGCGTAGCGAATGGCGTTGGTCAGCACGTTGGCGACCACCGAGGCGACCAGTTCACGGTCGAAGAAGCCCAGCGGGCTTTCGGTGTCGATGCGCCAGGTCGCCAGCACGTCGCGGTGGCGGATGACTTCCTGTTGCGCCGCCAACTGGGCTTCGACGAAATCCTCGAGCTCGTGGTAGTCGGGGCAGATCGGCAACTGGTTGATGCCCAGCTTGTACAACCCCAGCAACTGCACCAGCATACCGTTGAGGTGGCGGAACTCGTGCTCCATCACCCCTTGTTCGCTGCCACTGCGGGACTGTTCGGGCAAACGCGCCAGCCACTGGTCGTGGGCCTGGATCAGGGCCGAAAGCGAGTTCTTCATGTCGTGCACGGTGGAGGCGATCACCGTGGAAAAATCCAGCCCCTGCTCATCACGGCTCATGCGCCGAACACCCGCACGTGCAGCTTGCGGTAGCGGTCGAAGCGGTTGTCGCTGGCGGGGATGCCGGCCACGCGGTTAAGGCAGTTGCGACATTCCTGCATAAGCGACTCCGACGGACTTTCGCCGCCGATACGCAGCAGCGCCTGGGCGGTATTGAGGGCGATACTGATGTTCTTCGGTTGCAACGACAGGGCCTTGCGGAACATCTCCAGAGCCTCGTTCAACTGGCCGCCCTGGTAACTGCGTACTCCCTGGCGGTTGAGGTCCACGGCTTCGGTGACAGCGCCGAGCACGCTCGGGTCGTCAGTCACCTTGGCCACACTCTGCATCACTTTCGGGTCATCGCCATAGGTTTCCACGCAGCCCTTGAGGATCGAAGTCCCGGCCGACTCCTGGCCCAGCTCCTTGAGCTGCCTGGCCACGGTCAGTGCGGCATCGACCGAGAAGAACTGGTCCATCTTGTCCAGGCGCTGCATGGCCTGCTCGGTGAGCTTGGCCGCGGTTTCCGCATCGCCGGCCTGCTGCAGGCTGGCAGCCTTCATCAGCCGGGCGCGCACCTGCAGGCCCTGGTCCTCGGTGTTTTCCTTGGCGACTTCGCTGAGCACGGTATTGATCTCGACCCGCGTGCGCGCATCGAGGCCATTGCCGGCGTTCTTGTTCATCAGCGCCTGGACCAGGCCCAGGTTGCTCTCGGCGCTCTTGTAACGCGAGCTCTGCCCCTGGCTGACGGCATGCCGGTATGCCTTGGAGGCGCCTTCGTAGTCTTCGTTGTCCAGCGCCAGCTTGCCCAGCGCGGCTTGGCGACGCACCGCAAGCGGCGATAGGCGCACCGCCTCTTCGAGCATGTGCTGGGCGCGCTTGTTGTCGCCCTTGGCCACCAGCACTTCGGCCAGCCCGTCGTACAGCCCAGGCATGATCGGGAACGCTTTGAGCGCTTGCTCATAGACGCCCTGGGCCTGTTCGTACTGGCCACGCTTGTGCATCAGGCTGCCCAGCGCCGCATACACCCAAGGCTGCGGGCGGCTGGCAAGAATGTTGGTAAGAAACTTTTCCAGGTCGTCGAAGCGATTGAGGTCGCGCAACGCATCGGCCCGGTAGCGCAGGCACAACGGCGCGAAACGCGGATCCTGCTTGCACAGCTCGGCGCAGGCCGCCAGCACCTCGGCCGGGCGCCCACGGTCCAGCGCCTGGAGGATCGGCTTGAGCAGGGTCTTGCGCTGCACCAGCTTTTCCAGCCGCTGGGCCAGGCCCAGGCGGTTGAACGGTTTGGTCAGATAGGCGTCAGGTTCATGCTCGATGGCGCTAAGGACAATCGACTGGCTGCTTTCGGCCGTGACCATGATGAACACACATTCATGGCTGATGAGCTTGTCCAGCAGCAGGTCCTCGAGCACCTGCTGGCCGTTCTTCTTGCCATCGCCCAGGTGGAAGTCCTGGAGAATGAAGTCATAGCGCTTCTGCGCGCACATCCGCAGGGCCTGCTCGCCACTGTCGGCGGTGTCCACGTCGCGCACACCCAGCTCGCGCAGCATGGAGCGCGTCGAGGTGCGAAAGTCGGTGAAGTCGTCGACGATCAGAAAGCTTTTTTGCCCATACTGCAGCATCAACACGACCTGTATTGAGAAGAGGTGGAAAAAGACCTGCGGCGACTGTGCCCGGCGAATGCTGTATCGGCCGGGCGGCGGGAAAGATGAGACTGGGAAGTCAGCGCATGACAAGATAATGTCAACTAGCCATCATTTTAACTGCAAGGCGCTTTCTAGACCAGCAGGCCAAGCGATTTGGCCCGTGCCACGGCTTGCGTGCGGCGCTCCACGCCCAGCTTGCTGTTGATATGGCTGGCGTGGGTCTTGACGGTGTGCAGGGAGATGAACAGGCGCTCGCTGATCTGCTGGTTGGAGCAGCCTTGGGCGATCAGTTCCAGTACCGCCAGCTCACGGCCGCTGAGCGCCTCATTGCTGGCCACGGTAACAGGCTGGGTCTGCGGCAGGCGTGCCAGCAGTTCGGCCTGGACCGGGCACACGGGGCTGGCGGCGAGCTGCTCGCGCAACCATATCGGGCGTTCCTCCAGCAGCCGCTGGAAAGCATGCAAGGCGCCGCCACGCGCGGCCTCAAGCGCTTTGCCCAGCAACTTGCCCGCTTCCTGTTCGCGCCCCTGCGCCAGCAACAGCTCAACCAACTGGCAGAGCGCGCTGACCGCCAGCATCATTCCACCACTGGCCTGCCCCTGCGCGACCAGCGCCCGCAAGCGCTGCTCGGCAGGCTCCGGTCGTGCCAGGGTACGTTCCAGCAACGCTTGTTGAAGCTCGATATGCAATGGCAGCAATGGATGAAATTCCGGTGCCGCGGCCGGTTGCTCGCCGCCGTAGGTCTGCCCCAGGCGCAGCAGCCAGGACTCGGCAAGGTCGGTGCGGCCCTGGGCCAGCCAGAGCTCGCATTTCACCAGCGTGATCATGGCCAGATAGAAGATCGGTGGCACGTCCCAGATATGCATCAACCGCTCGGCCTCGGCGAGCTCCGCAAAGGCCTCGGCGAAGCGCCCGTCGCGCCCCTCCAGCGAGGCGATCACGCAATGGCCGATCAGCACGCTGATATCACGGCAGGCCCGTGCTTCGCTCAGCCCGGCGCGCAACCGCGCCCGCCCCTGGCCTGGTTGCAGGCGCGAGGCATACAGGTAGCCTTCGTAGAGAATCAACCGGGCGCGCACGGCGTACAGGCGCTGCCCCGACAACCCCTGCAGACGCTGCAACCCCTGACGCACCTCGTCCAGGGCGCGCAACACTTCGCCCCGGGCGTGCAACACCCTGGCGCGATCGTAATGGGCCAGGGCCTCGAACAACGGATTGCCAACACGCTGGGCCAACTCCAGCGCCTCACGGTTCCAACCCCGCGCCCGCCAGAAGTCACCGTCGGCAATGGCCAGGTTGGACAGCGTCGACAGGCACACCAGACGCTGGCCATAGCGCTTGCAGGGCAGGCTCTGCAGGGCTTCCTCGCAGTAGGCCAGGGTCCGCTCGCGATCGCCGCGGCCGCGTGCGATCACGCCGCTGAGCGCCAGCCACTGGGCGAGCATGGACTTCTGTGCGGTCGCCGACGGCGCTGGCAGGAAACGGCTGAGATAGGCCGCCAGTTCTTCGGCAGCATCCAACTGGCAGGCCAGGCCCAGTGCCCAGCTGTACAGCACGATCAGGCGTGGCGTGCTGATCAGCAGGCTGTCTGGCAGGTCCATCTTCCAGCGCAGCAGCATGCCGACGTTCTGTTCGGCCAACAGCTGCTCTTCGGAAAGGCTCTGCACCAGATCGGCGGCGACATCCAGAGAACCCGCACGCAAGGCCTGCTCCACCGCTTCGTCGAGCAGCCCCTGGCGCTCGAACCAGCGGCAGGCACGCAGATGCAGCGCCGCCGAAGGCTCGCTGGCCTGGCGACTGCGCAGCAGGTCGGAGAACAGGTGGTGATAACGGAACCACCGGCCGTGCTCATCCAGCGGCACCAGGAACACCTGGTGAGCCTGCAAGTAGCGCAGGATCGCCGCGCTGTCCTCGCGCTCGCGCAGGGCGTCGCACAGTTCGGTGCAGAAGCGCTCCTGGCAGGCGGTGTCGTAGAGGAAAGCCTGGACTTCTGCCGGGAGGATCTCGATGACCTCTTCGAGCAGGTAATCGCGGATCAGCCCTTCGCCACCGTGCAGCGCCTGGGGCAAGGCATGGTCCTCGCCCGACTCGCTGGTCGCCAGCTGCCAGAAACGCAACCCGGCGACCCAGCCGTCGCTGCGCTGGATCAGGTTGTCCAGCGCCTGGCCACGCAGGCCGGTGGGCTGGCAGCCAATCACGGCAAGGGCTTCATCGGAGGTCAGGCGCAAGTCTTGTTCGTTGAGCTCGGCCAACTGGCGCGACAGACGCAGCCGCGCCAGGTGCCAGTCGGGGCGCTGGCGGCTGGTGACCAGCAATGCCAGGCCCGGGGGCAAATGGTTGAGGAAGAACTGCAGGCAGCGATCGAGAACCGGCCCCTGGGCAAGATGGTAGTCATCCAGCACCAGCAGCAGCGGCGTGTCGGCGTTCAGGTAGAGCGCCAGCTCGTCGAGCAGGCTGTCGAGCCACTCCTCGAAGGCAAACGGCTGATGACGCTGGCGCATCTTCAGCAGACCCATGGCCTGACCGCCCAATGCCGGGCAGAACTGCTGCAAGCCTTCGAGCAGACGCTCGAGGAAACGACCGGGGTCGGCGTCGCGCTGGCTCAGGCCCAACCAGAGGCTGCGCCAGTGGCTGGGCAACTGCTGGCAGAACTCGATGGCCAGCGAACTCTTGCCGAACCCCGCCGGCGCGTTGACCAGCAGCAGCCGCCCATCCAGCCCCGCTTCGAGACGCTGGCACAAGCGCCCGCGCAGCACATGCCCGTCCGGCAGCGGTGGCCGGAAGAAACGCCCGTCCAGCAGACCAAGGGCCTGGCTGGCGACTCCATGCGTACGGGACAAATCTGTCATGGCCGACTCGTTCTGGTTGGAAGATCACGGCGATACGGATTGTTGCGAGCCTAGCGGCTATTGCGACGCATTTGAAGATGATCAAAACGCTTGAGAAGGAAAAGACTACGACAAAAAGCAACAACACTGATGGACATCAGTGAGATCTATTGCACGGCATAGCACAGACCGCCCCAGAACGGGTGCAGAGGCTCAGCGAGGTTCGAGCCAGACCAGCGAAGCGAAGCGCCCGCCCTGCGGGGTGCGCCGATAGGAGAAGAAACGCGGGTCGCTGACCGTGCAGAACCCTCCGCCATAGACGGCCGTCACGCCGCGCGCGGCCAGGCGGATACGCGCCAGGGCATAGATGTCGGCGATCAGCTTGTCGGGGCGTTGGCCCGCGACGAAGGCACTGGCGGCCTCTGGATGCACGGCGGTGAAAGCATCGCGCACTTCCAGGCCCACTTCGAACGCCTGCGGGCCGATAGCCGGGCCCAGCCACACCAGCACCTCTTCAGGCGCCAGCGCCAGACGATCAAGGGTGGCTTCCAGCACGCCACCGGCCAGCCCGCGCCAGCCAGCATGTGCGGCCGCCACACGCGTACCGGCGCGATCGCAGAACAGCGCAGGCAAACAATCGGCGGTCATCACGGTACAGGCGATACCGGGCTGGTCGGTCCAGCTGGCATCCGCTTCGGCCACCACGGCCGGATCGGCGTCGGCCACGACCAGGCCATGCACTTGCTTGAGCCAGGCCGGCTGGATAGCGAACTCAGCGCCCAGGCGACGGCGGTTCTCGGCGACCGCTGCAGGATCGTCGCCCACGTGGTCACCCAGGTTGAAGGTTTCGTAGGGTGGCAGGCTGACGCCGCCCTCTCGTGTGGTGACGCAAGCGCGAACCGAGGCCGGGGCCGGCCAGTCGGGGAAGATCAGCGATTGCGTCAGCTCACTCATCCGATAAAGCTCTCGCGGTCCTGATCGAGCAGCGACAGCAGCCACATGAAGTCGTCCGGCAGAGGCGATTTCCACTCCATGCGCTCACCGGTCGTCGGATGATCCAGCGCCAGGAAGCGCGCGTGCAGGGCCTGGCGAGGGAAGTGCTTGACCGCCTCGACCATGGCCACACTGGCGGCAGGCGGGATGCGGAAGCGACCGCCGTAGGTCTGGTCGCCCACCAGCGGGAAGCCGACATGGGCCATGTGCACACGAATCTGGTGGGTACGCCCGGTCTCCAGCTTGACCCGCACGTGGGTGTGCGAACGGAAACGCTTGAGCACGCGATAGTGGCTGACCGCCGGCTTGCCGCCATCGGTGACCGCCATGCGCTGACGCATGCCGCCGTGGCGACCGATCGGTGCGTCGATCTTGCCACCGGCCGTCACCACGCCAACCACGATGCATTCATAGATGCGGCTGACCGAGCGTTTCTGCAACTGATCGACGAGGTTGGTCTGCGCCTGCAGCGTCTTGGCGACCACCATCAGACCGGTGGTGTCCTTGTCCAGGCGGTGGACGATGCCGGCGCGCGGCACGTTGATGATGTCCGGCACATGGTGCAGCAGGGCGTTGAGCAGGGTACCGCTGGCATGCCCCACAGCCGGGTGGACCACCAGCCCGGCAGGCTTGTTGATCACCAGGATCTGGTCGTCTTCATAGACGATGTCCAGCTCGATGTCCTCTGCCTCCCATTCACCCTGTGCCTCCTGTTCGGCCTCCAGGGCGAGAACGGAGCCGGTGTGGACGGTATCGCGCGGGCGCAGCACCGCACCATCGACGGTCAGGCGGCCTTCCTTGATCCACGAAGTCAGGCGCGAACGCGAGTACTCGTCGAACAATTGGGCGGCGACCTGGTCGAGGCGTTGGCCGCCCAGCTCGGACGGGACCTCTGCACTAAGTTGAATGATCTCGGACATGCTCGAATCGATGGGCTTACAGCCTTTGGTTTCGGCTGCGTGCTTGTGGTTAAATACGGCTTCTTTTGCCCCGGGGTTGGCCGGGGGCGCTCATCATAACAGGACGGCACCGCCCAAGACAGCGGCCGTCAAAGGACGCAAGCCGCCATGCAAGTGAAACACCTGCTGCTGATCGCCATCCTCGGGCTCACTGCTGCCTGTTCCTCGAACAAGGAAGTCATTGACGAGAACCTCAGCGAAGCCGAGTTGTACCAGCAGGCGCAGGCCGACCTGGACAACCACAGCTACACCAGTGCCGTGAACAAGCTCAAGGCCCTGGAATCGCGCTACCCGTTCGGCCGCTACGCCGACCAGGCCCAGCTCGAGCTGATCTACGCCAACTACAAGAACACCGAGCCCGAGGCCGCGAAGTCCGCTGCCGAGCGCTTCATCCGCCTGCACCCGCAGCACCCGAACGTCGACTACGCCTATTATCTGAAAGGCCTGACCTCGTTCGACCAGGACCGCGGCCTGCTGGCGCGCTTCCTGCCGCTGGACATGACCAAGCGTGACCCAGGCGCGGCGCGCGACTCGTACAACGAGTTCGCCCAGCTCACCAGCCGCTTCCCCAATAGCCGTTACGCCCCGGACGCCAAGCAGCGCATGATCTACCTGCGCAACCTGCTGGCCTCCTACGAAATCCACGTCGCCGACTATTACCTGAGCCGTGAGGCTTACGTCGCCGCCGCCAACCGTGGCCGCTACGTGGTGGAGAACTTCCAGGAAACGCCATCGGTTGCCGACGGCCTGGCCGTGATGACCGAGGCCTACCAGAAAATGCACCTGGACGACCTGGCCGCCACCAGCCTGGAAACACTCAAGCTCAACTACCCGAACCACCCGAGCCTGGTAGACGGCCAGTTCGTACCCAAGCAGGGCGAGTCCGACGGCCGCTCCTGGCTGTCCAAGGCCACCCTGGGCCTGATCGAGACCGACACGCCGCTGCCACCGGGTGAAACCCGCGCCAACCAGGACGTGGTCCGTCAGTTCAAGGACGCCCGTTCGGAAATGCCAGCCGACCTGCTGCCCAAAGACGAAAACGGCGACCCGATCTTGCCGGAAGGTCCGAAGGACGCCGAGGTGGATCGTTCCTGGTTCAGCTACCTGACCTTCGGTCTGTTCGACTGACAGATCGCGCAACGAGAAAGGGAGGCCCAGGCCTCCCTTTTTTCATGGCCGCGCCCTAGACTGTGGCCTCTTCATTCACGACAAGCTGGACACCATGGTTCGCCTACTCTTCTGGATCGCCCTGATCGCCGCCGCGTTCTGGCTGTGGCGCAAATTCAAGATCAGCCAGCAATCACGTCCCGAGCCACGCCTCGAAGACCCCTTGACCATGGTGCGTTGCGCCCATTGCGGCGTACACCTGCCCAACGACCGGGCGCTCAAGCTCGGCAAGGACTGGTACTGCAGCCAGGCCCACCTCGAACAGGGTCCTGGCCGACAAGGCTGATCGCACAGAACGAGCTCTCCCTTGTGGGAAAGCGGGTTTGCCCGCGCCCACGGGGGGCGGTTTCAGATTTTCGAGCCCGCCTCACTTATCCCTCCCCGACCCTTTCACTCCATTTGCGACCCCTGCTCCCCCGCCACCATTGACCCCTTCCAGCAAAACTCGCTAAATCCTATTTATCCGCATAAATATGAAAAATAGCGAAATGCTCAAACCCAAACGCAAGCGCCAGAAGCTCTCCGACGTCATCGTCGAATCGGTCAAGCGCTCGATCGTCACCGAGGCCCTGCGCCCAGGCGATCGCCTGCCCACCGAACGCGAGCTGATGGAGCACTTCGAATGCTCCAAAGGGACCGCCCGCGAGGCGCTCAAGGCCCTGGAGGTCGAAGGGCTGGTCAACACCCGCACCGGCCCTACCGGCGGTGCCTATCTCGCTGAAGTCGGCACCGAGCCCGCCAGTCGCGCGCTGCGCAACTACCTGCACTTCCAGCATCTGGACGGCGAACAGGTCTACCAGCTGCGCAAAGTCATCGAGGTCGAGCTGGCAGTGGCCGTGATGGGCCAGCTCAGCGACGCCGACTACGCCGCGCTGCAGGCCAACATCGACTTCTGCAGCACCCCGGAAGACAGCGAACAGGGCCAGCGCGAACAGCGCCTGGCGGAGATCGAATTCCACACCTTGCTGGCGCGCCGCTGCCCCAATCCACTGCTGCGCTTCATGGCGGTGTTCCTCAACGACCTGCTGCGCGACCTGGTCGTGCTGAAGAAGGCCTACCTGCCCAAGCGCCAAGCGTTCGCCGCTGCCAACATCGACTACCACAAGCAACTGCTGGTCGCCCTGCGCGCCAGCGACGAGAAGGCCGTGCGCCGGCTGATGCACGAACACATGTGCGACGCCGAACACCATATGACCGCGCTGGAGGGCGAGGTCGAACGCAACTTCCTGCTGGAGTTCGAACACCACCACTGATCCAGCCTGCACAGAGGCCTGCTCAAAGGCCCGGCCGTACCCGCTTTGCCATTGCCACTCCTGCCTAATAACCAGAATCAAGGAGTTATCCATGCAAAGACGTACCCTGCTCAAGGCAGGTCTTGCCCTGGGTGCCCTCGGCAGCCTCCCACTGGGGGCGCAGCGGGCATTCGCCGAACAGCCGCTGGTCTTCTACGGGCTCAAGTCGATGTCCGGCGCCTTCGCCAGCTATGGCAAGTACGCCGACATGGGCTCGCGCCTGGCCATCGCCGAGCACCCGCAACTGCTGGGGCGGCCGCTGCAGTACAAGGTCATCGACACCGAAGGCAATGCCGGCAAGGCGGTGCGCAAGGTGCAGGAAGCCATCGGCCAGGACGGTGCGAGATTCTTCCAGGGCTGCACCCTGTCTTCGTCGGCCCTGGCCGTGTCCAAGGAAATCAACAAGGCCGGCGGCGTGTTCATGACCCCGGTCGGCGCCGACGAGATCACCGGCAAGGATTGCAATCTCTCGACATTCCGCTGGTCGGTCCCGACCTACGGCGCGATCCGCGAAACCCTGGTGCCGATGATTCGCCAGCTGCCGCAAGCCAAGCGCTGGTACACCATCACCCCGCAATACGTGTTCGGCGATGCGCTGCTGGACAATGCGCGCAAGGTTTTTGCCGAGTTCGGTGTCGAGCACATCGGCAACAGTTACCACTCACTGCAGGAGCAGGAGTTCTCCGGGTACCTGACCAACGCCATCGCCGCCAAGCCCGACGTGCTGGTGCTGCTGAACTTCGGCAGCCAGTCGTCCAACGCCCTGCGCCAGGCGGTCAATTTCGGGATCAAGGAGCGGATGAAGGTGCTGCTGGTCTGGTCGGCAGGGCTCGACCAGTTCCAGGAGCTGGGCAGCGACGTGCTCGAAGGGGTCTACCTGGGTGCCCAGTACTGGCATCAGGTGGATACGCCGCTGAACAAGGCACTGGTCGCCGCCACGCAGAAGGCCTACGGGATCAACCCCAACTATCCACTGGCCGCCGACTACATCGGCACCAAGGTCATGCTCGACGCCATCGTCCAGGCTGGCACCTTCGACGGCGCCAGCGTCGCCAGGGCCTTGCAGGGCATGCGTTTCCAGGGCCCTACCGGCGAAGAGCTGATCCGACCTGGTGACCACCAGGTGCTCAAGGACTACTACCTGCTGCGCGGCAAGCCCCAGGGCCAGTTGCGCGACGAGGACGACCTGGCTGAAGTCATCAGTTCGGGCCGCTCGTTCGTCGAGGTCGATCACACCGGTTGCGCCTTGGCCTGAGGCCACGGCGCCAGTCAAACACACCTGTACAGGCAGCCGCGCCGCGCGCTGTCGAGGGCACGCTCATGCTCGAATTGTACCTGTTCCAACTGCTCAACGGCCTGGGCCTGGGGATGATCTACTTCCTCATCGCCGTGGGCCTGACGATCATTTTCGGCCTGCTGAACTTCGTCAACTTCGCCCACGGGGCGTTCTTCCTGCTCGGCGCCTACCTCTGCTACACCGCCGTGGCCCTGACCGGCAACTTCTGGCTGGCACTGCTGGTCGCACCGTTGGTCGTGGCAGCGCTGGCCTGGGCGGTCGAGCGCCTGCTGATCAAGCGCATCTACCACCTGCCGCACACCTTCCAGATCCTGGTCACCCTGGGCATCGCGCTGATCATCCAGGAAGCCTCGGTACTGATCTGGGGGCCGGTGGGCAAGAACATCGCCGTACCGCCGGAGCTTCGTGGCGTGATCATTCTGGGCGACTTCATCTACCCCTACTACCGCCTGTTCCTGATCGGCTTCGCCGCGCTGATCGGCCTGGCCCTGTGGCTGCTGCTCGAACGCACGCGCTTCGGTGCCCTGGTACGCGCCGGCAGCGAGAGCACCGAAACCGTGTCGCTGCTGGGCACCAACATCTTCCGCCTGTTCTCCCTGACCTTCGCCCTCGGCGTGGGTCTGGCCGGTGTCGCCGGGGTGCTGTTCGCGCCGTTGCGTGGTGCCCAGCCCTTCGTCGGCCCGGAGATCCTCGGCATCGCCTTCGTGGTGGTGGTGATCGGCGGCATGGGTTCGTTCGGCGGCGCGCTGGTCGGTGGACTGCTGGTCGGCGTGGTGCAAAGCATGATGACCAGCCTCTGGCCGCAAGGTGCCAGCCTGATGATCTACGGGGCGATGGCCGCGGTGATCCTGGTCCGTCCCTATGGCCTGTTCGGGAGAGCATGACTGATGAGCGAGAAGAATCCACTACCGGCCGGGCCGCGCACGCCCGTCCTGCTGTTGCTGGTGGTCGCCAGCCTGGTGCTGCTGCCGCTGGTGCTGCCCTCGGCCACGCTGGCCACCGAGATCCTGATCTTTGCCCTGGCGGCGCTCGCCTGCAACCTGCTGTTGGGCTACACCGGCCTGCTGTCATTCGGCCAGGGCATTTTCTTCGGCGTGGGTGCCTATGGCGCGGCACTGCTGATGATCCACCTGAAATGGGGGCTGTTCGCCGCGCTGCTGGGCGCTGCGGTATTCGGTGCGTTGCTGGCGCTGCTGGTCGGCGCACTGGCGATCCGGCGCAAGGGCATCTACTTCGTCATGCTGACCCTGGCCTTCAGCCAGATGGCGTACTTCCTGGCCTACACCCTCAGCGGCTGGACCGGTGGCGACAACGGCCTGCTCGACGTGCCACGGCCGAATGTCGAAGTCTTCGGCCACGTGCTGGTCGACCTGGGCAACCCTCGGCACTTCTATGCCTTCGTCGCCGTGCTGTTCCTGCTGATTTTCGCCTTCGCCCTGCGGGTGATCCGCTCGCCCTTTGGCAGCACCTTGCTGGCGATCCGCGAGAACGAGACCCGCGCGGCGGCGATCGGCTACGACACCCGCCACTTCAAGATCCTGGTGTTCATGCTGTCCGGCGCCATCACCGGTATCGCCGGGGCGCTGTACGCCATGCTGCTGCACTTTGCGCCGCTGTCGAACATCGACCTGATGATGAGCGAGAACATCCTGATCATGACCATCATCGGCGGCACCGGCTCGCTGTTCGGCTCGCTGCTGGGGGCCGGCGCCATCGTGGTGCTGGGCGATGTGCTGTCGGAGCTGTGGCCACGCTGGCTGATGCTGCTCGGGCTCATCCTGATCCTGGTGGTGGTATTCATGCGTGGCGGCCTGTGGGGCGGCCTGGCCGAGCTGGGCAAGCGCTTGCGTCCGGGGCGTGCGTTGTCGACCAAGACCAAGGAGACCTTGTGATGAGCGAGTTCCTGCTGGAAACCCGCAACCTGGAGCTGGCCTACGGGCCGTTCCGCGCGGTCGGCGGTGTCGACCTGAAAGTCCGGCCTGGCACCATCCACACGGTCATCGGCCCTAATGGCGCCGGCAAGACCAGCCTGTTCCACTGCCTGACCGGCGAACGCCAGGCCACCGCCGGCAGCATCCTGTTCAATGGCCGCGACATCGTCCGCAAGCCCTCCCATGGCCGCGTGGCCCTGGGCATGGCGCGCTCGTTCCAGCTCACCAGCCTGTTCCAGAACCTCTCGGTGCGCGAGAACCTGCGCCTGGCCGCCCAGGGCCGCGATGGCCTGGGCGCGCTGAACTTCTGGCGCAGCGTCGAGCACAAGCGCAGCCACTGGGACACCGCCGACCAGGTGCTCGAGCGCCTGAAACTCACAGGCCGTGCCGACACCCTCGCCGGCGAACTCTCCCATGGCCAGCAGCGCGTACTGGAAGTCGGCATGTCGATCTGCGCCAAGCCGAGCCTGCTGATGCTCGACGAGCCCACCTCCGGCATGGGCATCGACGACATCCCGCTGATGACCGAACTGATCAGCGATCTGGGCCGCGACCACACCGTGCTGCTGATCGAACACAACATGAGCATCGTCATGTCGATCAGCCAGCGCATCACCGTCATGAGCCACGGCCAGATCCTGGTCGAGGGCACCCCGGACTTCGTACGCAACGACGAACGCGTGCGCACCGCCTACCTTGGAGAGGCCGCCTGATGCTCAACGTCGACTCGATCCATTCCTACTACGACAAAAGCCACGTGCTCGAAGGCGTCTCCCTGCAGGTCGGCGCCGGGGAACTGGTGACCCTGCTCGGGCGTAACGGCGCTGGCAAGACCACTACCTTGCGCAGCATCCTCGGCATTGTCCGACCTCGCCAGGGCCAGATCAGCTTTGATGGTCAGCCCCTGGTCGGCCGCGAAATCTTCGATATCGCCCGCCGGGGCATCGCTCTGGTGCCGGAACATCGCGGCATCTTCCGCCAGCTCAGTGTCGAGGAAAACCTGAAGATCGCCACGCGCAAGGAGAGCCGCTGGCAGTTGCGCGACGTCTACGCGATGTTCCCGCGCCTGGAAGAGCGCCGCCGTAACGGTGGCTTCGCGCTGTCGGGCGGCGAGCAGCAGATGCTGGCGATCGCCCGCGCCCTGCTCAACGGCCCGCGCCTGCTGATCCTCGATGAGCCGACCGAGGGGCTGGCGCCGGTGATCGTCGACGAGCTGGTGAAGATCCTGCGGCGAATCAAGGACGAAGGGCTGTCGATCCTGTTGGTGGAGCAGAACCTGATGGTCTGCGATGCCTTGGCCGACCGTCACTACGTGCTCGAACAGGGCCGCGTGGCCTACCAGGGCACCGCCGCACAGTTTCGCGACGACCCGAGCATCAAGAACCGTTACCTGGCGCTGAGTGCCTGATTTCAGGCCTTGCTCTGTATCGGCCTCTTCGCGGGCAAGCCCGCTCCCACTGGGATATCGCCACAAGCAGCCCGCGAAGAAGGCCTCTAATTGCTACAGGAGAGACGCACCATGAACACCCGCATCGATCCCTCGCAACACCTGCTCGGCCAGGGCGCCCTGGTCAACCGAGAGCGCCTCTGGCAATCGCTGATGGACCTGGCCCGGCTCGGTGCCACGGCCAAGGGCGGTGTATGCCGCCTGGCGCTGACCGATCTCGACCGCCAGGCCCGCGACCTGTTCGTGCGCTGGTGCGAAGAGGCTGGCTGCACGGTCAGTGTCGACGCCATCGGCAACATCTTCGCCCGCCGCGCAGGACGCAACCCGGCACTGGCGCCGGTCATGACCGGCAGCCATATCGATACCCAGCCCACCGGCGGCAAGTTCGACGGCTGCTACGGCGTCATGGCCGGGCTCGAAGTGGTGCGCACCCTCAATGACCTTGGCCTGCAGACCGAGGCCCCGCTGGAAGTGGTGGTGTGGACCAACGAAGAAGGCTCGCGCTTCCCACCGTGCATGATGGGATCGGGGGTGTTTGCCGGTAAGTTCGGCCTGCAGGAGACCCTCGACAAGGTCGACGAACAGGGCCTTTCGGTGGGCGCGGAGCTCCAGCGCATCGGTTACGCCGGCCCGCGGGTGCCCACCGGGCATCCGGTCGGCGCTTATTTCGAAGCGCATATCGAGCAGGGGCCTGTGCTGGAGGACCAGCGCACCACCATCGGTGTGGTTCAGGGCTGCCTGGGCCAGAAGTGGTTCGACCTGGTGTTCACTGGCGTCGAGGCCCATGCAGGCCCGACGCCGATGCACCTGCGCAAGGATGCGCTGGTGGGCGCTGCCGAGGTGGTGGCCGCAGTCAACCGCGTGGCCCACGCCCACCAGCCACATGCCTGCGGCACCGTCGGCTGCCTGAACGTGCACCCCGGTTCGCGCAACGTGATTCCCGGCCAGGTGCAGATGACCCTCGACCTGCGCCACCTCGACCCCGCCCACCTGGATGCGATGGTCGCCGAGGTGCGCGAGGTGATCGAGGCCAGCGCCGCCCGCCATGGCCTGAGTTTCGAGCTCACCCCCACCGCCGACTTCCCTCCGTTGTACTTCGCCGAGCAGTGCGTCGATGCGGTACGCCAGGGTGCGCGCGAATTGGGCTTGAGCCACATGGACATCGTCAGTGGCGCTGGCCACGATGCGATCTTCCTCGCCGAACTGGGCCCGGCCGGGATGATCTTCGTGCCGTGTGAAGGCGGCATCAGCCATAACGAAATCGAGAACGCCGCGCCGCAGGACCTGGCAGACGGCTGCGATGTGCTGCTGCGCGCCATGGTCCAGGCCGCCAACCCGGGAGCCCATTGAGATGACAGGCAAGACCGCCATCGGTGAATTCAGTGCCACCGAGCTGCTCGAACTGTACCGCCGCCGCCAGTTGTCGCCCCTCGAAGTGATCGACGACGTGCTGGCCCGCATCGACCTGCACAACCCCGCCGTCAACGCCTACTGCCATGTCGACGGCGAAGGCGCACGCGCCGCTGCCCGCGCCAGCGAACGCCGCTGGCAGCGTGGCGAGCCGTGCGGACGCCTGGACGGATTGCCCACGTCGATCAAGGACCTGACCTTGACCCGCGGCATGCCGACCCGCAAAGGCTCACGCACCAGCTCAGGCGTCGGACCATGGGAAGTCGATGCGCCCTTCAGCGCCTTCATGCGCGAGGCCGGCGCCGTGCTGGTGGGCAAGACCACCACGCCGGAGTTCGGCTGGAAAGGGGTCACCGACAACCCGTTGTACGGCATCACCCGCAACCCCTGGGATACCCGCCTGACCGCGGGCGGGTCGTCTGGCGGTGCGGCAGCAGCAGCGGCGCTCAATCTCGGCGTGCTGCACCAGGGCAGCGATGCCGGTGGCTCGATTCGAATCCCCTGCGCCTTCACCGGTACCTTCGGCATCAAGCCGACCTTCGGCTACGTACCGCAGTGGCCAGCCAGCGCCATGACCGTGCTGTCGCACCTGGGGCCGATGACCCGTACGGTGGATGACGCCGTGCTGATGCTCGACTGCGTAGCCCGCCCCGACCCGCGCGACGGCCTGGCCGGAGCCCCACGCCAGTCGCCCTGGCTGGACGACTCGACAGACCTGCGCGGCCTGCGTATCGCCTACAGCGCCGACTTCGGCTACATACAGGTCGATCCGCAGATCCAGGCACTGGTGGCCCAAGCCGTACAACGCCTGTCGCGCCTGGGGGCGACGGTGGAGGAAGTCGATCCAGGGTTCAGCGACCCGCTGCAGACCTTCAATACCCTGTGGTTCGCGGGCGCGGCACGCTTGGCCAGTGGACTGAGCGAGGCACAACGGGACTTGCTCGACCCGGGCCTGCGCGGGATCGCCGAGCAGGGGGCTGGCATCAGCCTGGCCGATTACACCCAGGCACTGGAAGCACGTGCCGAGCTGATCGCGCAGATGAACGCCTTCCACCAGCGTCATGACGTGCTGCTCTCACCGATGCTGCCACTGGTCGCATTCGAAGCCGGGCACAACGTGCCGCCATGGTCGGGCATGGCGCAGTGGATGGAATGGACGCCCTTCAGCTACCCGTTCAACCTGACCCAGCAGCCTGCGGCGTCGGTCCCCTGCGGCTTCACCCGCGAGGGGTTGCCGGTGGGGCTGCAAGTAGTGGGCGCGCGCTTTGCCGATGAACAGGTGCTCAGGGTGTGCAAGGTGTACGAACAGCATTACCCGAGTCGGCACCTGCAGGCGCCGCACCGGCACTGAGGTCTGTGCAAAACACGCAGCGGCCTTGCGCGACGCGAGGCCGCTGCGTGTTGTCAGCCCAGACGCCCGGCCGGGGCGTAGGGGGCAGGATCGATTATCGGCTCGGCGCCGGTCAGCAGGTCGGTAAACAACTGGCACGAAGCAGGCGCCAGCACCAGACCGTTGCGGTAATGCCCGCAGTTGAGCCACAGCCCGGCGTGCCCAGGCACCGGCCCGATGTAGGGAATACCTTCAGGCGAGCCCGGTCGCAGCCCGGCCCAATGCCCCACGACCGGTGCGTCCTTCAATTGCGGCAACAGCTCGATCGCCGACGCCCGCAGACTTTGCAGCGCAATCTCGGTCGGGGTCTTGTCGTAACCCTCGTGCTCAAGCGTGCTGCCCACCAGGATATGCCCGTCGCGCCGCGGAATCGCATAGCGCCCCTTGGCCAGTACCATGCTCGGCAGAAAGTCGGCATCGCACTTGAACAGGATCATCTGGCCCTTTACCGGCTCAACCGGCAACTCCAGCTCGAGGGTGCGCAACAGGTCGCCACTCCAGGCACCGGCACTGAGCACCACTTCGTCGGCGGCCAGCACGCCTTCATCCGTCAGAACGCCGGTCACGCGCCCGTCTTTCTGGGCGAAACCGCTGATCTGGCAGTGTTCGCGCAGGCTGACGTTGGGCAGTGCCAGCAACGCGGCTTTCAGCGACTTCACCAGGCGCGGGTTGCGTACGTTGGCCACGCCCGCCATGTAGATGGCGTGCTGATAGCCTGGGCCGAGCACCGGCACGGCGTCATAGGCCGCCGAGATGTCGACGGCGCTCAAGGGACGGTGTTCGCGTGCAGCCCAGGCCAGGGCCTGGGCTTCATCGTCGAGGTCGAGCCAGTACAAACCGGTGGTGTGCACTTCAGGGTCGACACCCGTGCTGGCGAACAGACGCTCGCCCAACTGTGGATAGAAATCCTGCGACCAATGAGCCAGGGCGGTCACCGCCGGGCTGTAGCGCCACGGATACAGGGGCGAGACGATACCCCCGCCGGCCCAGGACGACTCACGACCGACCTCGCCCTGGTCGCACACCACTACATGGTCAACCTTTGCGGCCAGGTTGAAGGCAGTCAGCAGACCGATCACCCCGCCACCGACAATCACTACGTGCTTGCTCATCTGTCGATCCAACACCTGAAGTAAAAACGCCTCACCAACAATCCGCCTCATCCAGCGCTCCGGGGTTTGCGCGCGCACCGGCCTGGTCAAGCTGGTAGTCGCCACAACGATCACGCGCCATCAGCCCCTGGGGCTGACGCTCGGCCAGCAGCCGATACTGGCCGTGCTCGCGCCAGGCTCGCAGGCGATAGAAGCGGCTACCCTCGGGCAGCGGTGTCTGCCACTGCTCGCTGTCGGCATACTGGCCGGTACGGGCGTAGTGGGATTGCAGACGCTGGGCGGTATCGTGCAGCAGGCCGACCGCTTCGCCGCGCGCGGCACGCCGAAGCTGGTCGCTATAGCTGGGATAGGCAACGCTCGCCAGAATGCCGGTCACGGCCACGACAAGCAACAGCTCCATAAGGCTAAGGCCACGCTGCATCTCAAGACTCCCTGAATCGCTGGCGCCAGGCGATACGCCGGGGTGCCTGGGCCTGTCCGGGCTCGACCGCATAGATCGCCTCCAGTACCTGCCGTGCGCGGGCCTGACGGCTTACCGCAGTGATCCGGAACAAGACCACCCTCGCCCCTTCCGGCATGTGCGCAGCGCGGGTGCTCACCCCCAGTTGCTGCACCAGAAAGAAACCGTGCTCGCTGGCCTGCCACGGTGGCTGCCCATCGATCAGGTCATGGGGTGCGGGCGGCGGGGCGCACACCTGGCAGGGCGAGGGGGGCGCCAGGGCAAGCTGCAGCGCGCCCGCCAGCAGGCTCGCCTCGGCCTCTTCAAAGGCGCGCGCCGCCGCCAGCGCGCTGCCCGCCAACGCTATCTGCTGCAGCGTGTCACGCAGGGCCGAGATGGAGAACAGACCAAGCAGCAGGCTCAGCACCAGGGCCAGCAGCAAGACCATTCCGCGCTGGGCGCTCATGACGATGGCAACCGGTTGCGCAGGGCAACGCTCAGCGCGTAGTTTCGCTCGACGCCCAGCACAGGATCGCCCAGGGTCAACTGCAGGTCCACGCGCTCCCCCTCATTGCCCACGACACGGGTGACACGAAAAGCACGCACATTGTCGATGAGCACGGCATTCATGCCGCCGCCGCTGAGCATCAGGCCGTCGCCTTGAAAGCGGTAGGTCTGCCGCCGCACCGGGAACGCCAGCGTAGTGCCGCTACCGGCCTGGCGTGCCGGATGAACCTCGGCCCAGGTGAGGCAATCGGTGAGCAGCGTCCAATCCGGGTTGCCTCCTGCCCCTCGCACATCGGCCGTCACCAGGCTGAGCGTGACCTCGCGACCATCGCCGGCATGGGATATCTGCAACGGCTGGGCGAAGGCCTGTGCAGCAGTGGGGTCGATGAACTCGATGGCTTCGGGTGCCAGGCAGCCGAACATGCCGGTCATGCGAATGTCCTGCGCCAGCCGCTGAAAGGCGAGCGAGGCGTCATCCTGCATCCGCGACAGCGCGCCTTGCACGCGCCAGGCTTGCTGGGCCGACACCAGAGCTTGCCCCGCAGCGGCCAGCAGTATCAAGCCCAAGGCCAGTGCCAGCAGGGCCTCCAACAGGCCGAAGCCTCGTTGTCGAGGCGTCATGGCAGCACCCTGCCCTGCAGAGCGATGACCTGCGCCTCGCTGCTGCGTGGGTCGTGCCAGCGAATCTCCAGCTGCAACCACTCTCCGGCCACGACCGCCCGCCCCTCGCCGCGCGGGTCCAGCAGCGAACCTATCAGTGCGCGCCAGCCGTGCAGCGCCTCGGGTTCAAGCGTACCGCTCGCCCTCACACGCTCGAACAACAGGTGCGCCAACTGCACCGCCTGTGCATCGCGCCGCGCGCCCTCGCCGGCCTGCACTGCGCGTATCTGCGATGCCGCCGCGGCGAACAAGCCGAGCGACAGCACCAGCACTGCCAACACCACTTCCAGCAAGGTCATGCCCTGCTCCCTGTGCACCATGGTTTCGCCTCCTGCGAAATTTCCCGCCAAGCCTGATCGGCCTGGCTGACTGGACCTTCTGGTCCGCAGCACCGAAGCTACAGCGAAGCACTTCCAGGGAGGAATGCACGATGCGGCAACAGGGAGTAACACTGATACAAATGATGAGCGTACTGGCCATGGCCGCGCTTCTGACACAGCTCGCGGCACCGGCCTACGCCAACTTGACCGAAGACCTTCGCCAGGCCGCAGCCGCCCGCGACCTGGCACAGAGCCTGCGAAGCGCACGTGGCGACGCATTGCTGCAGAACCGGAGCGTTGTGGTGCAACCGCTGGAGGGGGATTGGGGGAAGGGTTGGCAAACAGTGCTGGAAGGCAACCAACAACTGCTGCGCGAACATCGGCTGGGCCGCCCCATGAGGATCGCTGCCAACCTGGAAAAACTGAGGTTCAGTGGCCAGGGTGTCCCGCTGCGCGACAATGGCGCATTTTCCGGCGGCACCTTGCAGATCTGCCAACGTGCGCAGGGCAGCAGTCAGCATCGGGTCGTTGTCGCACCTAGCGGGCGAGTCAGCCTGCGCAGCGGGGCGAGCGAAGCGCCGCGCTGCGCAGGCCCCTGATCAGATCAGCGAGCGAACCCGCAGCTCCTTGGGCATCGAGAAGGTGATGTTCTCTTCACGTCCATCAAGCTCCTCAGCGCCCGTAGCACCCCAGGCCTTGAGCTGCTCGATCACCCCACGCACCAGCACCTCGGGCGCAGAAGCGCCTGCAGTGATGCCGATGCGCTGGACGCCGTCGAACCAGGCACGCTGCAGGTCTTCGGCACCGTCGATCAGGTAGGCCGGCGTGCTCATGCGTTCGGCCAGTTCGCGCAGACGGTTGGAGTTGGAGCTGTTCGGGCTGCCGACCACCAGCACCACATCACACTCATCGGCCAGTTGCTTGACCGCATCCTGACGGTTCTGGGTGGCGTAGCAGATATCGTCCTTGCGCGGACCACCAATGTTCGGGAAGCGTGCACGCAGGGCATCGATGACGCGACTGGTGTCGTCCATCGACAGCGTGGTCTGGGTGACGAACGCCAGGTGGTCAGGATCGCGGACCTGCAGGGTGGCGACATCCTTTTCGTCCTCGACGAGGTAGATGGCGCCGCCGTTGCTGGCGTCATACTGGCCCATGGTGCCTTCGACTTCCGGGTGTCCGGCATGACCGATGAGAATGCATTCACGGCCATCACGGCTGTACTTGGCCACCTCGATGTGCACCTTGGTCACCAGCGGACAGGTGGCGTCGAACACCTTCAGGCCACGACCGGCCGCTTCCTGGCGTACGGCTTGCGAGACACCGTGGGCACTGAAGATGACGATCACATCGTCCGGGACCTGATCCAGCTCTTCGACGAAGATCGCGCCGCGGTTGCGCAGGTCCTCGACGACGAACTTGTTGTGCACCACTTCATGGCGCACGTAGATCGGCGGCCCGAAAACTTCCAGGGCACGGTTGACGATCTCGATCGCCCGGTCCACACCCGCGCAGAAGCCACGCGGGTTGGCGAGTTTGATTTGCATGCTCGGCTCCAGGCTCACAGCGCCTTCACATCGAGGATCTTGACCTCGAAGTTCAGGGTCTTGCCAGCCAGCGGATGGTTGAAGTCGATGGTCACCTGGTTGTCATCGAAGGCTTTCACCACACCCGGAAGCTCGGTGTTGGCGGCATCGTTGAAGATCACCAGCAGGCCCTCTGACAGCTCCATGCCGTCGAACTGCGAACGGGGCATCACCTGCACGTTCTGCGGGTTGGGCTGACCAAAGGCGTTCTCAGGGGTGATGGTCAGCTTGCGCTCGTCGCCGGCCTTGAAGCCGAACAGTGCAGTCTCGAAGCCCGGCAGCAGGTTGCCATCGCCGACCTTGAACACGGCGGGTGCCTTGTCGAAGGTGCTGTCGACGGTGTCGCCGTTTTCCAGGTGCAGCGCGAAGTGCAGGGTGACTTCGGTGTTCTGGCCGATACGGGTCTCAGTCATGGACCGGCTCCTCGCTTTTCTTGCTCTTGAACATGTCCAGCGCCAGCATCACCGCACCGACGGTAATCGCACTGTCGGCCAGGTTGAAGGCCGGGAAGTAGTGGGTGTTGCGCCAGTGGACGAGGATGAAGTCGACCACATGCCCCAGCACGACGCGGTCCCACAGGTTGCCGATGGCACCACCCAGCACCAGGGCCAGCGCGACCGCCAGCCAGGTCTCGTTGCGCCCCAGGCGCTTGAGCCAGACCACCAGTACGGCGCTGACCACCACGGCGATCAGGGCGAACAACCAGCGCTGCCAGCCCGAGCTGTCGGCCAGGAAGCTGAAGGCCGCGCCCGTGTTGTAGGCCAAGGTCCAGCTGAAGTAGTCGGGAATGACCACGATCTGCTGATACATGGTCAGGGCGTTGTCGAAATACAGCTTGGTGGCCTGGTCGAGGACCAGGACCACCAGGCTCAGCCAGAGCCAGGCAAGGCGCCCGAAGCGCCCCGCTGCAGGATTAGGCATAGTGGCGCACCTCACCGTTGCCGCTGATGTTGTCGACGCAGCGAGCGCAGATCTCCGGGTGTTCCGGGTGGCTGCCGACGTCGGCGCGGAAGTGCCAGCAACGGCCGCACTTGGCGTGGCCGGACTTGACCACTTTCAGCTTGAGGCCTTCGACTTCGGTTGTCACCGCCTCGGCCGGCGCCTGGACGAACGGCACCACGCTGGCGGCAGAGGTGATCAGCACGAAGCGCAACTCGTCGCCCAGCTTGGCCAGGTCGGCGCTCAGGCTTTCCTCGGCGAAGAGCGTGACTTCGGCTTGCAGGTTGCCACCGATGACCTTGGCCACGCGCTGGTTCTCCAGCTCCTTGTTGACCGCCGCCTTGACCGCCATGATGCGGTCCCAGTAGGCGCGATCCAGCTCGCTGTCCTGTGGCAGCTCGCTCAGGCCCTGGTACCAGGTGTTGAGCATGACCGACTCGTTGCGCTCGCCCGGCAGGTACTGCCAGATCTCGTCGGCGGTGAAGGCCAGGATCGGCGCGATCCAGCGCACCAGCGCCTCGCTGATGTGGTACAGCGCGGTCTGGCAGGAGCGGCGCGCAACGCTGTTGGCGCCGGTGGTGTACTGGCGGTCCTTGATGATGTCGAGGTAGAAGCCGCCCAGCTCCTGCACGCAGAAGTTGTGCACCTTGGAGTAGACGTTCCAGAACCGGTACTCGGCGTAGTTCTCTTCGAGCTCACGCTGCAGCAGCAGGGTGCGATCGACCGCCCAGCGGTCCAGGGCCAGCATGTCTTCGGCCGGCAACAGGTCGCGCGCCGGATCGAAGCCGGACAGGTTGGAGAGCAGGAAGCGCGCGGTGTTGCGGATACGCCGGTAGGCGTCGGCGCTGCGCTGCAGGATCTGCTCGGAAACGGCCATCTCGCCGGAGTAATCGGTGGCGGAAACCCACAGGCGCAGGATGTCGGCGCCCAGGGTGTTGTTGACCTTTTCCGGCTCGATGGTGTTACCCAGCGACTTGGACATCTTGCGGCCGTTCTCGTCCACGGTGAAACCGTGGGTCAGCAGCTCGCGGTACGGCGCGTGGCCGTCGATGGCGCAACCGGTCAGCAGGGAGGAGTGGAACCAGCCGCGGTGCTGGTCGGAGCCTTCCAGGTACAGGTCGGCGCGCGGGCCGGTGGTATGGCCGATGTCGTGCGAGCCACGCAGCACGTGCCAGTGGGTGGTACCGGAGTCGAACCAGACGTCGAGCGTGTCGGCGATCTTGTCGTACTGGCCGGCCTCGTCACCCAGCAGCTCCTTGGCGTCGAGCTTGAACCAGGCCTCGATGCCTTGTTTCTCGACGCGCTTGGCCACTTCTTCCATCAGCTCGACGGTGCGAGGGTGCAGCTCGCCGGTCTGTTTGTCGAGGAAGAACGGGATAGGTACGCCCCAGTTGCGCTGGCGCGAGATGCACCAGTCAGGACGGTTGGCGATCATCGCGTGCAGGCGAGCCTGGCCCCAGGACGGCACGAACTTGGTGTCCTCGATGGCCTTGAGCGCACGCTCACGCAGGTTTTCACCGTTGTTGGGCTGCTTGTCCATGCCAACGAACCACTGTGCGGTGGCGCGGTAGATCAACGGGGTCTTGTGGCGCCAGCAGTGCATGTAGCTGTGGCTGATGGTTTCGGTGTGCAGCAGCGCACCGACTTCCTGCAGCTTCTCGACGATGGCCGGATTGGCCTTCCAGATGAACTGGCCACCGAAGAACTCCAGCGATGGCGCGTACACGCCGTTGCTCTGCACGGGCGTGAGAATGTCGTCGTTGACCATGCCGTAGCGCTTGCAGGTGACGAAGTCGTCCTCACCGTAGGCCGGCGCGGAGTGGACCACGCCAGTACCGGCGCCCAGCTCGACGTACTCGGCCAGGTAGATGGGCGACAGGCGCTCGTAGAACGGGTGGCGGAAATTGATCAGTTCCAGCGCCTTGCCTGGCGCGGTGGCCACTACCGAGCCTTCCAGCGCGTAACGCTTCAGGCACGACTCGACCAGTTCCTCGGCCAGCACCAGCAGGCGCTCGCCGGTATCGACCAGGGCGTAGTTGAAGTCCGGGTGGATGTTCAGCGCCTGGTTGGCCGGAATGGTCCAGGGGGTGGTGGTCCAGATCACGATCGCGGCAGGCTTGTTCAGCGAAGCCAGGCCGAAGGCGGCGGCCAGTTTGTCCTGGTCGGCGATCGGGAAGGCGACATCGATGGTCTGGGATTTCTTGTCGGCGTACTCGACCTCGGCCTCGGCCAGGGCCGAACCGCAATCGAAGCACCAGTTCACCGGCTTGAGGCCCTTGAACACGTAGCCTTGCTTGACCATCTCGGCCAGGGCGCGGATCTCGCCAGCTTCGTTGGCGAAGTCCATGGTCTTGTAGGGGTTGTCCCAGTCGCCCAGCACGCCCAGGCGGATGAATTCGCTCTTCTGCCCTTCGATCTGCTCGGCGGCGTAGGCGCGGCACAGCTCGCGGGTCTGGTCGGGCGTCAGGTGCTTGCCATGGGTGACCTCGACCTTGTGCTCGATCGGCAGGCCATGGCAGTCCCAGCCCGGCACGTAGGGTGCGTCGAAGCCCGACAAGGTCTTGGACCGGACGATCATGTCCTTGAGGATCTTGTTCAGCGCGTGACCGATGTGGATTTTGCCGTTGGCATAGGGCGGGCCGTCGTGCAGGACGAACTTCGGACGATCCTTGCCAATCTCGCGCAACTTCCGGTACAGGCCAATGCTGTCCCAGCGCTGCAGGATCTGCGGTTCGCGCTGAGGCAGGCCGGCCTTCATGGGGAAGGCGGTGTCCGGAAGGTTAAGCGTGGCTTTGTAGTCGGTCATTTCAGGCTCTTGGTTAGCGGTTGAGCGTGCCAGTGGGCACGTGCGGCGGCGATGTCCGCGTCGATCGCCGACTTCAGCGCCTCCAGGGAGGCGAATCGCTGCTCCTCGCGCAGCTTGTGGTGGAACTCCACTGTCAGACGCCGGCCATAGAGGTCGCCGGTGTAGTCCAGGAGATGGATTTCCAGGTGGGGACGCCCATCACCCTTGACGGTGGGACGAACCCCGATGTTGCCGACACCCGGCCAACGCGTGCCGTCGATTTCGATGCTGGTCAGGTAGACCCCGGACAGCGGCACGCGACGGCGCTTGAGCTGGATGTTGGCGGTGGGCGTGCCGAGCTGGCGGGCCAGTTTCTGGCCGTGCAGCACGCGCCCGGTAATGCGATACGGACGGCCCAGCAAGTGCTCGGCCAGCTCGAAGTCGGCTTCGGCCAGGGCCTTGCGCACTTCGGTGCTGCTGACGCGCAGGCCGTCCTGGATCACGGTGTTGGCCGCCTCGACGGTGAAACCGTACTGCTGGCCGGCCTGCACCAGGAAGTCGAAGTCGCCGGCACGATCGCAGCCGAAGCGGAAGTCGTCGCCGACTTCCAGGTGACGCACGCCCAGGCCATCGACCAGCACCGCCTTGACGAACTGATCGGCGCTGAGCTGGCTAAGGCGCTGGTTGAAGGCCAGGCACAACACCCGGTCAATGCCTTCGTCGGCCAGCAGCTCGATTTTGTCGCGCAGACGCGCCAGCCGGGCCGGCGCGGTGTCCGGGGCGAAATATTCCCGCGGCTGCGGCTCGAAGATCACCACGCAGGTGGGCAGGCCCAGCTCCTGGCCGCGCTCACGCAGGCGCGCCAGGATGGCCTGGTGGCCCCGGTGAACCCCGTCGAAGTTGCCAATGGTGGCGACACAGCCCCGGTGCTCGGGGCGCAGGTTGTGAAGACCTCGAACCAGCTGCATAACGCGCTTCTTGCTCATAAAGTGGCCGATTATAACCACACCGGGGCGCTGGTGACAGGCAGCAGTGCCACTGTGGGCCGTGGAATGCGAAAAACCGACGCCTGGCCCTGCCCCGACCTCAGTGCAGCGCCTTGCGGACAAAGTGCCGAGGGCGGAAACCGCACAGGAACAGGCACCCGAAGTAGGTCACCACACCCGCGCCGATCAATGCGCCGAGGCGCAGGAAACGCTCGAGCATGTTGCCCTGCTCCCAGGCTGGCATGAAGTGCATGCCCAGCAGCAGCACGCCAGACATCAGCCCAACTGCCAGTACCAGCTTGAGCAGGAACATCGCCCAGCCCGCCTGGGGCTGGAACATACCGTGGCTGCGCAGCTTCCAGAACAGCAGACCGGCGTTGAGACAGGCTCCCAGGCTGATGGCCAGAGCCAGACCGGCGTGCTGCAGCGGGCCGATCAGCGCGAGGTTGAACAATTGCGTGCAGATCAGGGTGAAGATGGCGATCTTCACCGGCGTACGGATGTTCTGCTGCGCATAGAAGCCAGGCGCTAGGACCTTGACCAGGATGATCGCCAGCAGACCGACCGAATAGGCGATCAGTGCGCGCTGGGTCATGGCGGCATCGGTGGCGGTGAACTTGCCGTACTGGAACAGCGCCACGGTCAGCGGCTCGGCGAGGATCGCCAGGGCCAGGGTGCAAGGCAGCACCAGCAGGAAGCACAGGCGCAGGCCCCAGTCGAGGATCCGCGAATACTCTTCACGGTCCTTGTTGGCGTAGGTCTTGGCCAGGGTCGGCAGAAGAATGGTGCCCAAGGCTACGCCCAGCACACCGGAAGGAAGCTCCATCAGACGGTCGGCGTAGTACATCCAGGACACCGAGCCGGCCACCAGGAAGGAGGCGAAGATGGTGTTGATGATCAGCGAGATCTGGCTCACCGACACCCCGAGGATCGCCGGCAGCATCTGCTTGAGCACGCGCCATACCCCGGTATCGCGCAGGTTCAGCCGTGGCAGCACGAGCATGCCGATCTTCTTCAAGGCTGGCAGCTGGTACAGCAGCTGGGCCAGCCCCCCCGCCAGCACGCCCCAGGCCAGGGCCATGATCGGCGGGTCGAAATAGGGGGTGAGGAACACGGCGAAGGCGATCATCGCCACGTTCAGCAGGGTCGGCGTAAAGGCCGGCACCGAGAAGCGGTTCCAGGTGTTGAGGATCGCCCCGACCAGCGACGACAGGGATATCAGCAATATATAAGGAAACGTCACCCGCAACAGTGCGGTGGTGAGTTCGTATTTCTCGGCACTGTCGACAAAGCCGGGGGCCGTGACCCAAACCACCCAGGGCGCGGCGAGTATGCCCAGGGCAGTGACCAGAGCCAGGACCAGCGTGAGCAGGCCACTGACATAGGCGATGAAAGTGCGCGTGGCCTCCTCGCCCTGCTGGGTCTTGTATTCGGCAAGAATCGGCACGAAGGCTTGGGAAAACGCGCCCTCGGCGAAGATACGCCGCAGCAGGTTGGGCAGTTTGAAGGCAATGAAGAAGGCGTCGGTGGCGATGCCGGCGCCGAAGACCCGCGCCAGAATGGTGTCGCGCACGAAACCCAGCACCCGCGAAATCATGGTGATGGAGCTGACTGCAGCCAGGGATTTGAGCAGGTTCATCGAAAAGTTTTACGCCTGGGACTTGAGAGCGCTGCCAGATGACGCCCGGATGTGCGATAATCCCGCTTCTTTGCAGGGGTGCCAAAAACTCCCGAGTTTACAGGTCGTTGCGTAGAAAGGAATCTCTCCTTCCGCGCACACATGCCACTCGGCAGATCCTTGCAACTGGCCTTGACATCCGTCCGACTCATCGGCATGATTCGCGGCCTTATTTGTTTGCTATTTACCCAAAAGTCTTTCGAGGAGCTCGACGGTGGCCAACACACCTTCCGCCAAGAAACGTGCAAAACAGGCTGAGAAGCGTCGCAGCCACAACGCCAGCCTGCGTTCCATGGTCCGTACCTACATCAAGAACGTAGTCAAGGCCATCGACGCTAAAGACGCCGAAAAAGCGCAAGCTGCTTACACTCTGGCTGTGCCTGTAATCGACCGCATGGCCGATAAAGGCATCATCCACAAGAATAAAGCTGCTCGCCACAAAGGCCGTCTGAATGGCCACATCAAGGCGCTGAAAGAAGCTGCAGCTGCCTAAGCGACGCGCTTTAACAAAAACCGACCCTAGGGTCGGTTTTTTGTTGCCTGCGATTTAGCTGGCCATCGACAGGCAACCCAGAAGTCCGGGCCGCGATAAGCGGCCCTGGACTCATTGCTACTTGCCCACCGGGATCTTCGGCGCCCACTGCAACCAGGCATCATCCGGTTTATCGAACAGGGCGAAGGTCTGCTGCGGCCGCGCAGGATTGCCCATCTGCTCGCCATCCGGCGTTGCAAAGGCAATCCCTCCATCGATGAGGGTTTCCAGCGATTCGGTCCGCACCGTGGCCCCCTTGAATAGCCCCCAGTCAAAGCCGAAACCACTGCTGTTCCAGAAGCGGCTGCCGCCCCGCACCAAGGCGGCATAGCGTGGCTCGATCAGAATATGGATCAACACCCGGTCCGCACTCTGCCCCAGTTCGTAGCCCGTGACCTTGCCAACCTGTACTTCACGATAGGTGACTGGTACACCCGGCTTTATCGAACCACGACGCGAGGCGCTCAACGTCAGCGGCAAACCGACCTCCTGACCAACCACCTCCGGCGCTTCGGGCAAGGCGATGAAATCCCGCTGCGGGCCCTGGCTCTTCAATGCCGGCTGTACCTCCAGGTACTGACCGCCGATCAGGGTATCCAGGTTCTCTGTGCGCACCAGCCCGAATGCCGGCTTCACCACCCAGAATTGCGTGCCTGCCCGGGCAATGCGGTCCGCAGCATCGGTGATCCGCGCACGCAGCAGCACAGCCTGCAAGTCGGAGGTCAGGTCGACGCTTTCAATGCTGCCTACGTCCAGGCCACGGAAGCGGATCGGCGTACCGGGCTTGAGACCATCGGCACGCTCCACACGGATGGTCACGAGAGTGCCGGCACGGTTGGCTGCCTCCTCGTTCTCCAGCAGGCGGAAACGTGGAATGTGTCGTTTGAGCGGCACGTTCTGCTGCGGCGTGTCAAAAGCGATGCCACCAGCCATCAGGGTCTGCAACGACTCACTCTTGATCTTGATACCCGACAGGCCGCCAGTGAGCGTGATACCGCTGGCATTCCAGAAGCGCGTCGAACCGTTCACCAGGCCGGCATACTCTTTCTCGATATGGACACCAATCAGGATACGCTTGCTGTTGCGTGCGAACTGGTAGCTCTGCACGCTACCGACCTTGACCTGGCGATAGGTTACTGGACTACCTACCTCGAGCGAGCCGAGCGTGTCAGCGAACAGCACCAGGTGCAGGCCCGGCGCCTTGAGATCGAGCGGTGGCGCCTTGGCCCTGGCCTCGAACTCACGCTGCGGTCGCGCGCCTTTCTCGCCCGGACGAATGGCGATGTAGTTACCCTTTACCAGCGCCTCCAGGCCGGTGATGCCCGCCAATGAAATGGACGGTTTGACCACCCAGAACTGGGTACCTTCCACCAGGTAGTCTTCGGCCAGCGGGTCCAGCGTGAGCTCGGCCATGGCGCCATCGAGGCCATCATCGATCTTCAGCGTTTTCATGGAGCCCACCTGGATACCCTTGTACATCACCGGGGTACGTCCAGCCTGCAGGCCTTCGTAATCGGTCAGGTGCACCTTGATGCGGATACCAGCCTGAGCTGCCTCGAAGTCCTCATAGAGACGGAACGGAAGGCTCGGATCGGTGGGCGGGCTGTCCTTGCGATGCTCTGGAGTAGCGAAGGCGATGCCCCCAGCCACGATGCTCGACAGCGATTCACTGCGCACCTTGACGCCCGACAGATTGGCATCGATGCTGATGCCGCTGGCATTCCAGAAACGCGTGTGTTTGCGCACCAGACCAGCGTATTCAGGCTCGATGAACAGCTTGATCTCGACCGTTCCGTGGTCGTCTGACAGGCGATAGCTTTTTACCTTGCCCACCTGGATCTGCTTGTAGAACACCGGGCTCTCACGATTGAGCGAGCCCAGGCGCTCCGCCTTGAGCGTCAGGTGCAGGCCGGGCTCCTTGTCAGAAAGCGGTGGTGCCTCGGCCAGTGCGGTGAAGCGACGGGTAGGTTCGCCCTGCCCTGGATCAACGGCGATGTAGTTGCCGGAAACCAGCGTCTCCAACCCGGAGATCCCAGCCAGGCTGACGCTCGGCTTGACCAGCCAGAAGCGCGTGCCTTTATTCATGTGCGGCTCGGCCGTCTTGTTCATCTCGATGGTGGCGATCACACCCGTGTTGCTGCCCTCGGCATCCAGCACCAGGCTGGTTACCTTGCCCACCGACATGCCCTTGTAGATCACCTCGGTCTTGTTGGCGACGATTCCCTCGCCAGTTTCGAAACGAACCTGAATCTCCACGCCAGCGTCACGATAGGCCTGCCAGGCAAGCCAGCCCCCGATCATCAGGGCGATCAGCGGCAGAATCCAGATGGCCGACCAGTTCGAGGCTGGGCGTGTTTTGGCCGTTGGCAAGTCACTCATGGTCGTCGTCCGACTCCGTGTTATCCCAGATCAGTCGGGGATCGAAAGTTAAAGCAGCAAGCATCGTCAGGATCACCACACTGGCAAAGGCGACGGCGCCCAGGTTGGCTTCGACACTGGCGATGCGACCGAAATTCACCACCGCCACCAGAATGGCGATGACGAAGATGTCGAGCATCGACCAGCGACCGATGAATTCGATAAAGCGGTACATCAGGATTCGCTGCCGGGCCGAGAGCGGCTGATGACGCTGCACCGAGTAAAGCAGCAGGCCAATGCCCACCAGCTTGAAGGTCGGCACCAGAATACTGGCAATGAATACCACCGCGGCTATGGGCAGCATGCCGTGCTTCATCAGGGTGATGACCCCGGACATGATGGTGTCCGGGCTGCCCTGGCCCAAGGTGCTGACGGTCATGATCGGCAGCAGGTTGGCCGGGATGTACAGGATCATCGCAGTGACGAGCAGCGCCCAGGTGCGCACGATACTGTTGGGGCGACGCGCATGCACGATGGCACCACAACGAGTGCAGGCCTGCGAGTCGCAGCCCGGCTCCTGGCGATTGAGCTCGTGACACTCGTTGCAGACCAGGATACCGGCATCAATCGCCCGCATGGGTATTCTCCCCGGAGAGCGCTACCCATATCTGATGCGGCGACATCACCACCTCCAGCCAGACCTGCACCAGCAACAGGCTGATAAAGCAGAACAAACCGAGCCCGACGGTCAGTTGCGCCAGGTCGACCAGCTTGACGATCGCTACCAGCACGCCCATGAAGTACACCTCGAGCATCCCCCACTCCCGCAGGTGATGATAGATGCGATAGAACAACAGGCCATGGCCACGACCGATATTCAGGCGAATGCTCAGCAGGACCAGGAGTTGGCACAGCAGCTTGAGCAACGGAATAGCCATGCTGCACAGGAACACCACAACGGCGACGCCACGCATTTCAGAGTTGTACAGGCCCAGAACACCACTCCACACCGTGTCGTCAGCGGTCTGGCCGAGCAGGTGCAGCTGCATGATAGGCAGGAAATTGGCCGGGATATAAAGAAACAGCGCGGTCAGCACCAGCGCGAGGCTGCGATTGACGACATTGTAACGATGCGCATAGAGCTCGTAGCCACAGCGCGGACACTGGGCTTTCTCGCCATGCTGCAGCACAGGCTTGCGCAGCAGCAGGTCACACTCGTGACAAGCCACGAGGTCTTCCAGCGGCAGGCTGGCCAGCGCTTCGGGATCGGCAGGGTTGGACATAGGGAGTTCTGATAGGAAAGTCGGCTCTATTCTAGTGTTCAGACTCGAAATGTGGGAGATGGTGCTTTGCAAAGGCGGTTACGAATGGTGTCGGCCACCTGCTTGCTCTCGGCAGTGAATGCTGCCGGCTCGTGGCCGCGGAAAAGACAAAACCCCTACCTGCTCGCGCAGATAGGGGTTTTGCGAAATGAAT